>NZ_JAWIRW010000007.1:122216-227814 GCF_036319985.1 Stenotrophomonas sp. SMYL89
CAGCCGGGGGCGCCGGCCGCCCCCCCCCCCCCCCCCGGGGCCCCCCCCCCCCCCCCCCCGGGGCCCCCCCCCCCCCCGCCACTACCAACGTCAGGTCACCCCGTGTTCTGCACGCCCTGCGAAACGCCGTTCACGCACGCCACCAGCGCGCGCAGCAGGTCATCGTCTTCGCGCCCGCTGGCCCGCCAACGTTGCAGCAGGTCCACCTGCAGCACGCTGATCGGATCGACGTAGGGATTGCGCAGGCGGATCGACAGCGCCAATCGCGCATCGTGGTCCAGCAGCGTCTTCTGGTCCATCAACGCCAGCAGCCAGTGCCGGGTGAGTTCCAGTTCGCGCTGCACCTGCGGGAAGAAGCGCCCGTGCAGTTCACCCGACAACAGCGAGAACTGCTCGGCAATGGTGATATCACCCTTGGACAGCACCATCGCGATGTCGTCCAGGAACGTGCGGAAGAACGGCCAGTCACGCGCCATATCGCGCAGGGTCTGTTCGTGGCCGGCATCAACCGCCGCCTGCAGGCCACTGCCCACGCCGTACCAGCCGGGGATGACCGCGCGCGCCTGGCTCCAGGCAAATACCCAGGGAATCGCGCGCAGGTTGCCCAGCGCCGCGTCCTGGCCGAGCCGGCGCGACGGCCGCGAGCCCAGTGTCATCCGCTCGATCACATCAATCGGCGTGGCGGTGCGGAAGTAGTCCATGAAGCCGGCCTGGCCGACGAAGCCACGGTAGACCTCGCTGCTGGCCGCAGCCACCACGTCCATCACCGGTCGCCACTCATCCTCGCGCGGCTCGGCGGCACGCGGGCGAAGGCTGGCGCGCAGCACTGCACCGGTGGCCTGTTCCAGCGAGCGCAGGGCCAGCGCACGGATACCGTACTTGCGGTGGATCACCTCGCCCTGTTCGGTCACCCGCAGGCGACCATCGATGCTGCCGCGCGGCGATGCATCGACCGCGTGCGTGGTCTTGCCACCACCACGGCTGATCGAGCCGCCACGGCCATGGAAGAAGGTCAATCGGATGCCAGCTTCGGCCGCCACCTCCAGCAGTTCCACCTGCGCACGCTGCAGGCCCCAGCGCGAAGCGGCAATGCCACCATCCTTGCTGCTGTCCGAATAGCCCAGCATCACCATCTGCACTTCGTCGCGTGCTTGCAGGTGCGCGCGATAGATCGGGTCGGCCAGCAGGTCACGCAGGGTCGCGGTGCCGCGCTTGAGGTCATCCACGGTCTCGAACAGTGGGGCGATGTCCAACGGCACCGCCCCACTCTCTTCCACCAGGCCGCCACGGCGTGCCAGCGCAAGCACGGCCAATACATCGCTGCGGTCGTGTGCCATCGAGATGATGTAGCTGCCCAATGCGTCCCCACCATGCCGCGCACGGGCATCGGCCAGTGCGGCGAACACCGCATCCAGCCGCTGGTTGCCCTCGTCGCCGCCGTTGGGCAATGCCGCTTCACCGCTGGCATGCGGGCCCAGCAGCCGCGCACGGCCCACCGCATCCAGCGCCTGCCAGGCCTCCTCGCCGCCCAGCACGGCGGCAAGCGCGCGCGCATGCACGCTCGACTCCTGGCGCACATCCAGCCGTGCCAGATGGAAGCCGAAGGTCTTCACCCGCCACAGCAGGCGCTGCACGGCGAAGCCGCCGGCATGTTCGCCACGGTTCGCACGCAAGCTGTCGAGGATCAGCTGCAGATCCTCGATCAGCTCGTCCGGGCCAGCGTAGTTGCCTTCGCCATCATCCAGCGTGGCCTGAAGGCGCGCGCGCATGCGGTCGTTGAGCAGGCGGTACGGCATGTCGGCATGGCGTGGCCGCGACTGCACCTGCGGCAGCAGCTGCTGGTAATGCGTCACGCGTGCCTGCAGCGCATCACTGACACCCACCCGCTCGGTGGACTGGCTGAGCAGGCTGGCCAGCTGCAGCAGTTCCTTCTGGTAGCGCCCCAGCACGGCCTGCCGCTGCGCATCCAGCGTGTTGCGGATGGTGTGGGCATCCACATTCGGATTGCCGTCCATGTCGCCGCCCACCCACGTACCGAAACGCAGCAGGCGCGGCAACGGCAGTTCTTCCCCATAGGTATCGCGCAGCGCCTGCTGCAGCGATTCGTACAGCACCGGGATCACCCGGTACAGCACCTGCACCAGATAGAACCCGACGTGCTCGCGTTCGTCGTCGACGGTGGGCCGCACCGGCGAGGAATCAGTGGTCTGCCACGAGGCGGTCAGCGCCATGCGGAAGCGCGCGGCATCGGCGGCGGCCTCACCCGGCGTGCGCTGGCCGTCGAGGTTGTCGACCAGGCTGGCCACCATCAACTGCTCTTTCTCCAGCAGCGCGCGGCGCACCGCTTCGGTCGGGTGCGCGGTGAACACCGGTTCGATGTCGATGCGCGGCAACCATTGCGCCAGCTCGTCCAGTCCCACGCCCTGCGCCTTCAGGTGCTGCAGCGCATCCTGCAGGCCATCGGGCTGTGCCCCTGCGGTACCGGCACGCTGGTAGTCGCGGCGGCGGCGGATGCGATGCACGCGCTCGGCGATGTTGACCACCTGGAAGTAGGTGCTGAATGCACGCACCATGGTCTCGGCCTGCTGAGGAGTGCGCCCGGCCAGGCCTTCCGCCAGTTCGGACAGCGGCGCCTGGTTCTCGCGGCGGGCGATGGCGCGGGTGCGCACGTCCTCGACGTCATCAAGAAACGCGGCCGACACCTGTTCGACCAACAGGTCACCGACCAGCGCGCCAAGCCGGCGCACGTCATCGCGAAGGGGAAGATCGGGGGAAGCGAATTCGATGCTGCTGCGGTACTCGTTCATCGGCGACGCACGGGCCTCGGTCAACGGATCCTGACCCCAAGCCTATCCCAGATCGGGCCTCGTGCTGCGATGCAAAAATGGTTTCATCTGCACGTATCCACGGCAGACGCAGCCGAGCATGGGCTCGGCTCTACAACCATCATGGCGCGTGACCCCGTGTAGCGCCCGAGCCCATGCTCGTGCGGCGGCGCAGCCGCACAGGCGGCCCCCGTTGCAGGGGCCGCCCTCATGCAGGTATCAGCGCTTCTTCTTAGCCGTGCCCTGCTCGGCCGGGCCGATGGTCTGCTCCAGCCAGCGCTCGCTTTCGGCCAGCATCGTCATGATCGATTCGCGTGCGCGGTAGGCGTGCGATTCGTTGGGCAGCATCACCAGCCGCGCGGTGCCACCCAGGCCCTTCACCGCGGCAAACATGCGCTCGCTCTGGATCGGGAAGGTGCCGGAGTTGTTGTCGTCCACGCCGTGGATGAAAAGGATCGGATCCTTGATCTTGTCGGCGTAGTTGAACGGGGCCATCTTCTGGTAGACATCCTGCGCCTGCCAGTAGTTGCGTTCCTCGGCCTGGAAACCGAACGGAGTGAGCGTGCGGTTGTAGGCGCCACTGCGCGCGATGCCGGCCTTGAACAGGCGCGTGTGCGCCAGCAGGTTGGCGGTCATGAACGCACCGTAGGAATGGCCACCGATGGCGATGCGCTCGCGATCGGTCACGCCACGGCGCACCACTTCATCCACCGCCGCCTGTGCATTGGCCACCAGCTGTTCGATGTAGGTGTCGTTCGGCTCCTTGTCGCCCTCGCCGATGATCGGCATCGACGGGCTGGCCAGCACCACGTAGCCCTTGGCCAGGAACGCCTGCGGGCCCCAATAGCTGACCGCGTTGAAGCGATACGGCGAATCGGTCACCTGGCTGGCCGCGGCCGCGCTCTTGAACTCGCCCGGGTAGGCCCACATCAGCAGCGGCCGCGGCCCGTCGCGCTTGGGGTCGTAACCCGGAGGCAGCAGCAGGGTCGCGGTCAGGTCGACGCCGTCCTTGCGCTTGTAGCGGATCTGCTCCTTCTGCACGCCCTTCAGCTGCGGCAGCGGATGGGCGAAATGGGTCAGTGCGCGCGGCGCGGTGCTGGCATCGGCCAGCGACTGCACGTAGAAATTGGCCGGCTCGTCCGGGCTCTCACGGCTCAGCAGCAGCGAGCTGCCCTGGTCGTCCAGCAGCGCCACCGGCAGCGAGTAGCTCGGCGCCTGCGAGTGGAACAGGCGGGTGGCCTTGCCACTGGCAATGTCGAAGCGGTCGACGAACGGGCGGTCACCCTCCGGCGAAGCACCGGCACCGGCCAGGTACAGGCTGCTGCCATCCGGGCTGGTCTGCAGCAGCGAGCGGCCGCGCTCGTCGCTGGCCAGCAGCGCCCGACCCGGGTCGGCATAGCGGTCCTGCGCATCGCGGTCCCACAGCAGGCGCGGTTCGGCGCTGGCGTTGTCCGGGGCGATCAGCCAGGTCCTGGTCTTGCGGGTCTTCCACCACGATTCGGTCAGCAGGGCCAGGTCGCCACGGCCCCAGCTGATGCTGGCCAGGCGGCTGCCGAGCTGGGCCAGGGTCACCGGCGGCTTGTCGAACGGCGCGGCCTGCATCAGCACCGCATCGCGCACCTTGGCCTCCTTGTTCGGGTCGCCGCCGTCCTGCGCTTCAGCCCAGACCAGGGTGGCATCGGCATCGCCGCGCCAGCGGATGTCACGCACGCCGGTTACTTCGGCATCGTTGCCGGTTGGCAGGCCTTCCACCAGCGGGCGCACGGCCACGGTGTGCACCAGCTTGCCGCTGGCACGGTCGATCACTTCAATGCGGCGCGGGAAGCTGTCCACCGGCACCACGTAGGAGTACGGGCGCTGCACCGGCTGGCGCAGCACGAAGCGGCCATCCGGCGACACCGAGAAGCCCATGAAGATGCCGGCTGCGCCGATCGCGCGGGTCTTGCCATCCAGAGTGACTTCCATCGGCTGGGTGGTGGCGTAGTAATCGAACTGACGCGCGTCGGCCTCGTTCTTCAGCAGGTCCTGGTAGGTGCGGATCGACACCACGCCGCCGCCCTGGCTGGTCTGCTGCACGGCCGGGCCGGTCGGGATGCCGTCGGCGGCCGGCGCCGCGCCCAGGTTGGCCGGGCGGGTGAACACCACCAGTCCGCGGCTGTCCGGCAGCCACTGGTAGCCGCTGCCGATCACCGTGTTCAGGCCGGCGACCAGGCGGCGCGCACTGCTACCGGCCACATCCACCAGCCACAGTTCATTGGCCCCGCTGGCGGCGTCGACCTGGTTGAAGACCAGCCACTTCTGGTCCGGCGACCACATCACACTGGCGATCGACAGCGTGGCCGGCAGGCCACTGATCTGCCGTTCCTTGCCATCGGCCACGTTCATCAGCCACAGCTTCTCGCCGAAGCTGAAGCGGCTGTCGGAGAACGTGCGCGGGTTGATGCGCAGGCCGGCCAGCTTCAGTTCCGGCTGCGCCACCACCTGGATCGACGGCAGCGACGGCATCTGCATCATCGCGGCCACGTCGCGGCGCGGCGACAGGAACAGCGACGGCGCGCGCGGGGCGTCGACCACCGCCTGCAGTGCGGCCGATGGCAGTTCGTAGCCATTGACGCCCTGCGCCTGCGCCGTAGCTGGCTGCGAGGCGGCCGCCCAGGCCAGCGGGGCCACCGCCAGCAGCCCCATCGACAGGACCAGGCCGGTCCAGCGCCGTGTGCGGCGCGCGTGCATGCTCATCGTTCCACCTGTGTGATGCGTGAAAACACCGACCTTAACAGGCCGTGCACGTGGCCCCATCTGCCGATGGTTGGGTCATGCCGATGTCACGCTGGGGCCGCGATATAATGGGGGTTCTCCCCTGCCGAGGGGCGCTGCGACCGGATCCCACGAGGCCCGGCCAGGCTCGGTAAGGTGGCTTTGTAACAACGGCGCCCGGCTAGATGCGAGCATCCGCTCGCCCACAACCGGAGCACACGAATGAACGCTGTTGCCAAGACCTTCTCCACCGAAGGTGATTACAAGATCCGCGACATCACGCTGGCCGACTGGGGCCGCAAGGAACTGGACATCGCCGAGCACGAAATGCCGGGCCTGATGTCGATCCGTCGCAAGCACGCCGCCAGCCTGCCGCTGAAGGGCGTGCGCGTGACCGGCTCGCTGCACATGACCATCCAGACCGCCGTGCTGATCGAGACCCTGAAGGACATCGGCGCCGACGTGCGCTGGGCCTCGTGCAACATCTTCTCGACCCAGGACCACGCTGCCGCGGCCATCGCCGCCACCGGCACGCCGGTTTTCGCCTGGAAGGGCGAGACCCTGGAAGAGTACTGGGACTGCACCCTGGACGCGCTGACCTTCACCCTGGCCGACGGCACCCTGACCGGCCCGGAGCTGGTGGTCGACGACGGCGGTGACGTGACCCTGCTGATCCACAAGGGCTACGAGCTGGAAAACGGCAGCGACTGGGTCAACAGCGCATCGTCCTCGCACGAAGAACAGGTCATCAAGAACCTGCTCAAGCGCGTCGCCAAGGAACGCCCGGGTTACTGGGGCCGCGTGGTCAAGGACTGGAAGGGCGTCTCCGAAGAGACCACCACCGGCGTGCACCGCCTGTACCAGCTGGCCCAGGCCGGCACCCTGCTGATCCCGGCGATCAACGTCAACGACTCGGTCACCAAGAGCAAGTTCGACAACCTGTACGGCTGCCGCGAGTCGCTGGCCGACGGCCTGAAGCGCGCGATGGACGTGATGCTGGCCGGCAAGGTGGCCGTGGTCTGCGGCTACGGTGACGTGGGCAAGGGCTGCGCCGCCTCGCTGCGTGCCTATGGCGCGCGCGTGATCGTCACCGAGATCGACCCGATCTGCGCCCTGCAGGCGGCGATGGAAGGCTATGAAGTCAACACCATCGAATCGACCCTGGGCCGTGCCGACCTGTACGTCACCACCACCGGCAACAAGGACATCATCCGCATCGAGCACCTCAGCGCGATGAAGGACCAGGCCATCGTCTGCAACATCGGCCACTTCGACAACGAGATCCAGGTCGATGCGCTGGTGTCGTTCACCGGCATCAAGCACGTCAACATCAAGCCGCAGGTGGACAAGTACATCTTCCCGAACGGCAATGCGATCTTCCTGCTGGCCGAAGGCCGCCTGGTGAACCTGGGCTGCGCCACCGGCCACCCGAGCTTCGTGATGTCCAACAGCTTCGCCAACCAGACCCTGGCACAGATCGACCTGTGGGCGAACAAGGACAGCTACGAGAAGAAGGTCTATCTGCTGCCGAAGAAGCTGGACGAAGAAGTGGCCCGCCTGCACCTGGAAAAGATCGGCGTGAAGCTGACCACCCTGAGCCAGGAACAGGCCGACTACATCGGCGTGCCGGTGGAAGGCCCGTTCAAGCCGGACCACTACCGCTACTGATCGTGCCGGGGTCGGATCCCTTTCAGCAGGAAAGGGCTCTGACCCCAGCAACGGATGCACAAGGAACGGGCGCCTTCGGGCGCCCGTTCTGCGTTGGCGTGCCACCGCATATCACCCATCCACCCAGTAGCCTCGGTCAAGGCACCGCGTTCCGCACGCGCTACGATGCGCCCATGACCCCGGCCATCAACCTCCTCAAGCGCGAGAAGATCGCCCACACCGTGCGCAGCTATGTGCACGACGCCCACGCCGAATCGTATGGCGGCGAAGCCGTCGACAAGCTCGGCCTCGACCCGGCCCAGGTGTTCAAGACCCTGCTGGCCAGCACCGAGGCGCACGAACTGCTGGTGGCGATCGTGCCGGTAGCCGGTCAGCTGGACCTGAAGGCATTGGCCGAAGCGGCCGGCTGCAAGAAGTGCGAGATGGCCGCCGCCGATGCCGCACAGCGCGCGACCGGTTACCTGGTCGGTGGCATCAGCCCACTGGGGCAGAAGAAGCGCCTGCGCACGTTCCTGGATGCCAGTGCCGAAGCGCTGCCCGCACTGCATGTCAGCGCCGGACGCCGTGGGCTGGAAGTCGAACTGGCACCCACCGATCTGCTGCGGCTGACCGCCGGCCACTACGCGGCAATCGGAAAGGTGCGTTGATGCGCTGGCCGTGGTCCGCAACGCCGTCGCTCCGGCTTGAGGATGCCCAGGCTGACGTGTTGCTGCAGGACCTGCTGTCGCGCGACGGCAAGCGCATCACCGATGCCGCCCGTACGGTCGCACGGCTGTTCACCGCGTCCTCGCTGGATGCATTGGCCGCGCATACGGACCTGATCGAACAGCACTGCCAAGGTATCGCGCTCGGCGGCATGCTGATCAGCAACCAGGCCCACCTCAAGGCCGCACTGCAACGATTGCGCTACTGGCAGGCACGCGAGGGCTGCCTGTGTGTGCTCAATCCCGGCTACCCGTTCTTCGATCCGCGTCGCCTGATCGAACAAGGGCAGGTGCAGCTGATCTCGTTGCAGGAGGCCGAGGATGGTTGGGGCGATTGCCATACCGTTGCCTGCACCCAGTGCGGCCAGCACTGGCAGGCCATCGACCGCGAGTATCACTACCCGTGGTGGGAGTGGAAGACCAGCGGCCGGTGAAGCAGCCACGCATGGCGTGGCTCTACTGACCCTCCGCGTGGATGTGCATCCCCCGCAATCACGGCCGCCAGTTGGCGTTGCTCTCCCAGAACGCGACCGAGCGCCGGTAGGCCTCGCGGTCCAGCGGCACGCCGGATCCGCCCTCCTCCACGCCCAGCGCGTTACGCATCATCGTGATCGGCGCCATCGGCACCTCTTCCGGTTCCGCGGTGTAGATGCAGCCGACAATGCCCCAGTCGGCTTCGATCGGTGAACCTTCCTTCGCCAGCTGCTCGGCGCTGTACAGGATCACCACCAGATAGTTTGCACGCGGGGACTCCACGCCTTCGAACCAGCGCACCAGCACCGGCAGCTCGTCACGATTGCGCGCCTCGTAGCCACTGCGCAGCTGGTGGCGGTTGGCCTCGGTGATCGGCACCGTCAGGCAGCGCGTGCTGGTCCAGTTCTCGTAGACGAACAGCTTGCAGAAGGGTGCGTAGCCATCGAGCACCTTCAGCGGCGCATGCGCGTTGAGGTGGGCTTCGAACTGCTCGGCAGTGCAGTCCTGGATGGTGTTGCCGCGCGGCACGCGCGGGAACAGGCGGGGACGGGCGAAGTCGGTGAGGACGATGGACATGGCAGGGCGTGATCAGGGGTTCCACCGCACAGGGTAACCGCCACGGAGGCAGGCCGGGCCGGATGCCGATGGTCACTGGCGCCCGCGTCCAGCTTGCAGCACCCTGCGGACGACCCATTACAAGGATCGCCGGCTCATGGATGCAGCACGCGCGTTGCCCCGTTCCGCCCGCCGTCGGCGGTGGCCGATCGTACTGGCCATCCTCCTGCTGGCGCCGCCATTGCTGTTCGCCTCTGCCCTGCTCTGGCCACTGTCGGCACCGCCGCTACCCGAACCCGGCAACAGCCGCGTGATCGTCAACGTACGGGTGGTGGACGTGCACAACGGCATTGCCGGCGAGCCGACCAGCGTCACCCTGCGCAACGGCATCATCACCGCCATCGGCAATGATGCACACGACACGACGCTGCCTATCCTCGATGCCGGCGGCCGCTGGCTGGTGCCGGGCTTCTGGGACATGCATACCCATGCACTGCAGCTGTCACCGCAACTGCAGTTCCCGCTGATGCTGGCCAATGGCATTACCGGCACCCGCGACATGATGGACTGCCCGCAGGCTACCGACCCGCTGATCGCCTGCGTGGCCGACAAGCGCCGCTGGACCGGGCAGGCCATCGCAGGGCAACAGGCCGCACCACGCTTCGTACAGGTCGCCAGCTTCTATTTCGAGGACCCGTCGCTCTCGCCGGAGGCTGCCGCGTTGCGGGCACGCACGTACAGCGCGCGTGGTGTCCACGCGCTGAAGGTCTACAACCGGCTGCGTGCGGATACCTACCAGCGGCTGGCCACCGAAGCACGGCAGCTTCACCGTCCACTGGTTGGTCACCTGCCAAGGGCGGTGCCTCTGGAAGACGCGGTACAGGCAGGCCAGCGCAGCTTCGAACATGCCCATCTGTTCGTGCGGCATTGCTTCGACCATGCAGCCGCCTGGCGTGGTGGCACCCTCGACGGCGACGACCCGACCGCTCTGGCCGAACGGATGGTCAGTGGTCATCAGCCCGCGCTCTGCGACGAAGCGTTCGGCCTGATGCAGGCCAGCGGCGCAGCATTCGTGCCGACCCATGTCACCCGGGAGGAGGATGCGCGCGCACGCGATCCCGCCTTCATCAACGATCCACGCCTGGCCTACCTGGATCCACTGTCACGCTGGGCCTGGCGTGACGACCTGGAGGCAACCGCAAGTCGCTACCCCGGGTTGCGCGGCGAAGACGCGCTGAAGGCCTACTTCGCGCATGGCTTGGCGCTCACCGGCGCCGCGCATCGTGCCGGCGTCACCGTGCTGGTCGGCACCGATACCGGACTGGGCGGCTTCCGCTACCACGATGAACTGCAGTGGCTGCGGCACGCCGGCATGAGCCGGGCTGACGTACTGCGTGCGGCCACGCTGCAGGCCGCGCGCCATCTGCAGCTGCAGGCATCACATGGCAGCGTCGAGGTCGGCAAGGCCGCCGACCTGGTGCTCCTCGATGGCGACCCGCTGCAGGACACCGCAAACACCCGTCGCATCCACGCGGTGCTGCTGGCCGGCCACCTGTACGATCGCCCGCGGCTGGATGCTCTCCTGGCCTATGCGCGTTCACAGGCACGCTCGCCAGCGGTGATGGCGCGCCTGCTGTGGGGCTTCCTCACCAGCCCGGTCAGCGCCGAGCTGTAGCGACCGCTACAACGCCATCCGCTCGCGCAGTTCCCGCGCCTGCCGCCGCGACACGTCCACTTCACTGCCGTCGTCCAGCGTCAGGTCGTAGCCATCGGCAATGCTTGGCGTTACGCCACGAATGCGGCGCAGGTTGACCAAGGTGTTGCGGTTGGCACGGAAGAACAGATCCTGCGGCAGGCGTGCTTCCAGCGCGCTCAGGCTGCGGGTCAGCAAGGCGTTCTGGTCACGGAACCACAGCCGCGTGTAGTTGCCATCCACCACCAGCCGGCGGATCTCAGAGACCGCGACGAACCAGCAGCGTTCGCCCTCGCGCACGAACACCTGGTCCTGCGCGCCCAGCGTGCCGCGCGACTCTGGCGCCTCGGCTGAAGCCACTTCGCGCTGACGTGCCCGCTCCAGCGCCTCGAGCAACCGCGGCGCCTCCACCGGCTTCACCAGGTAGTCCAGCGCGTTGGCCTGGAACGCGCGCACGGCATAGGTGTCGTAAGCGGTGACGAACACCACCGCCGGCACCGTTTCCAGACCGTCCAGCACATCGAAACCGCTGCCGGAGGGCATCTGCACGTCCAGCAGCACCAGGTCCGGCGCCAGCGTGGCGATCGCCTCGCGCGCGGCGGGCACATCGTCGGCTTCGCCCACGCACTGCACCCAGGGCAACGCCGACAACAGCGTGCGAAGCTCCTGCCGCGCCAACCGTGCATCATCGACGATCAACACGCGCAGTACGCGACTCATTGCGGAATCTCCAGCAGGGCCTGCATGCGGTCGCCGACCGGCTGCAGGGTGAAACGGCCACGCGAACCGAGCTGCGCACGCAGATAGGCCAGACCCACACCATGCCCGTGGGTGGGCTCGCTGGCGTTGCCCAGCGGGTTGTCCACCTGAAGGCGCAACACGTCGTCGTCCAACGTGGCCCGGATCTCTATCCCGCCACCGCCGGGACGACTGGCGATGCCGTGCTTGATCGCATTTTCCACCAGCAACTGCAGCGCCATCGCCGGCAACTGCGCCTGCAGGGCGTCGGCATCGATGTGCCGAGCTACCTGCAGGCGCTGCTCGAAGTGGATGCCCTCGATCGCCAGATAGTCATCCACCACCGCCAGTTCTTCGGCCAGCGTGACCTGCTCGCTGCGATTGTGCGCCAGCGCCTGGCGCAGCGTCCGCGACAACCGCGTGACCATGTCGCGCGCACGTTCGGGATCCTCCAGGATCAGCGCGCGCAGATTGTTCAGCGCATTGAACATGAAGTGCGGATTGAGCCGCGCACGCAGCGCATCACGTTCCAGCGCACTGCGTTCGGCTTCGGCACGCAGGCGCGCCAGTTCGGCACCGCGAATGCGGCGAAGGCTGTGCAGGCTCGCCCAGAGTGCGGTCCACAGTGCCAGCATCACCGCCGTGGTGTACCAGTAGAGCAGCAGCGCCTTGGGGCTGAAGTCGGCCACCTGGCGCCCGATGCCTACCCATCCCCAAGCCAGCGCTGCGTGCAGCGCGATGTTCACCAACGCCTGCGCCAGCGCGGCCCCCACGGCCACTGACAGCGCCAGTCGCAGCAGCAACCCGACGGTACCGCGCGACCACCAGCCGGCGCGCAGGGCCAAGGCGCGGATGCCGCCGCTGCACCCGAACAGGGTCACCGCCAGGCCGACCGTGATCAGTACACCGGCACTTCCGGCGTCGGCGAGATAGGCATGCCGCAAGCCAAGGCCCGCAGCGCCGTAGAGCGCCCACACCAGTGCATTGAGCAGCCAGAAGCGTACCGACGAAGAGGAATCCCGCATGTCCATTCCGAGACGTGTTGAAACTCAGGGGTGGCGGTCGAGGAAGGCCTGCACCTGCTCCTGCAGCCAGCGCGGATCATCCCACATCAGGAAGTGGAACCCCTGCGCGCTCATCGCGACCTGCACGCCCTGCAGTTTCGCGTACTGGGCCTGGAATACGGCGCGGGTGCTTTCCTCGGTACCCCCCATCGGCTGGTAGCCGGCCCAGCTGCCCAGCACCAGCGTCGGCGCGCTGATCGAGGCGATGCTGTCACGCAGGTCGGTGGTCATCACCGCGTGCATGGCGTCGGCGGTGGTCTGGCGATCACTGCTCTCGCCCCAGCCGCCCAGCTCGGCCTGCCGCTGCGGATCGCGGGTCATGCCCGGCAGGCCCGCCTTCAACTGTGCCTGCCATTGCGCGGCGTCGGCGGCGAGCATGCCCTTGCGCAGCTGGTCGGCCATCGGCCGCACGCTGTTCGCGGTGGCGTTCGGGTCGCGCGCCGCCGGTAGGAACGGCAATGCATCAACCACCACCAGGGCGCTGACCGCCTTCGGCTGGGCCTGCGCCATCTGCAGGCCCAGCAGGCCGCCCAGGCTGTGCCCGACCACCACCACCGGGCCCAGCTGCCGGTCATGCAGGTAGGCCAGCAGCTGCCCACGCATCGCCGGCAGGAAGTCGGCCGGGCGCGGGTCGGCGGGCGTAGCGCCGGCAAAGCCCGGCAGCTGCGCCAGATGGCACTGCACGTCCTTCAGCGCCAGGCAGGTCTCGCGCCAGACCTCGGCGCTGCTGTTGAGACCGGGAATCATCAGCAGCGGACGGCCCTTGCCGACCACCTCGACCTGCACCTTGCCGGTGCCTGTGGCGGCCGCCGCATGGGCCGAACCGGAGCCAAGCACGGCCATCGCCATGCCGATCATCGCCAACCGGGCCAGCGCCTTCATTGCGTACCATAGTGCCAGGAAGATCTTCATCGTCTGCTCCTTCATCGGGTGGGTGTTGCCGGGATGGGAGCAGCGTGGGCCCGGCCGACACATACCGGTTGCGATTTCGGAGCAGCGGCCGGACGGCGGGGCGAACGGTCGCAGGCTGGGGATGGCGGGCCCTCACACGATCTTCAAACATCCATCTTGATGAAGAGATATACTGTTCCGCACCGACCGCCGCCGCCCGCGCCATGACCGCCATCAGCTTCGAGTTCTATCCGCCCAAGACCGACGAACAGCGCAGCCAGCTGGACCGTGCCGCGGCCAAGCTGAAGGACTACGCCCCCGAGTACGTGTCGTGTACCTTCGGCGCCGGTGGCTCAACCCTGAGCTATACCTCCGAGACCGTGCGCCACCTCAACCAGCACCACGGGTTCGACGCTGCGCCGCACCTGTCCTGCGTCGGTGGCACCCGCCAGGAGATCCGCGAACTGCTCAAGCTGTACCGCGCCATCGGCTGCCGCCGCCTGGTCGCGCTGCGCGGTGACCTGCCCTCGGGCATGGGCTTCCCCGGCGACATGCGCTATGCCGCCGAACTGATCGACTTCATCCGCGCCGAGCACGGCGATGCGTTCCATATCGAAGTGGGCGCGTACCCCGAAACGCATCCGCAGGCCTCCGATGCACTGGCCGACCTGAAGCACTTCAAGGCCAAGATCGATGCCGGTGCCGATGCGGCGATCACCCAGTACTTCTTCAACCCGGATGCCTACTTCCACTTCGTCGATGAAGTGCGCCGGCTCGGCGTGCAGGTGCCGATCACGCCGGGCATCATGCCGATCGCCAACTTCAGCCAGCTGCGCCGCTTCTCCGAACAGTGCGGCGCGGAAATTCCGCGCTGGATCAGCCGCAAGATGCAGGCCTACGGCGATGACGCCGAATCGGTGCGTGCATTCGGCACCGAAGTGGTGGCCCGGCTGTGCCAGCGCCTGATCGAAGGCGGCGCACCCGGCCTGCATTTCTACACCTTGAACTTGGCCAAGCCGACCACTTCAGTGCTGAAACTGCTGCGGGGCTGAAAGCACGCCATGCGGACCTGATCAGCGCTACCCTTTCTGGATGATCCGCCTTTCCCTCCTGCTGGTGCTGTTGCCGCTGTGCGCGATGGCCCCTGTTGCCCATGCGCAGTCCCCGCGCCTGAACCGCTGCACCGATGTGCAGGGCCAGAGCGTCTACACCGACCGCCCCTGTGACAGCGTGGGCGCACGGTCACGGCTGCCGCCGCCCGCCCCCACCGGCAACACCGCACCGCGCGACACATTGGGTGCGCGCTGCCCACGCCGGCTGAGCGAGCTCGTGGACGCATTGCGCAACGGCATCCTCAGCAACGATGTGAACCGGCTCTCTTCGCTGTACCTGTGGGGTGCGGTGTCCGACGCGGGGGCGCAGCGCATTCTCGGCCAACTGGAATCGCTGGCACGGCGGCCGCTGGTGGACGTGGTGCCGGTGTATCCGCGGCAGGACCAGATCGCAGTGCCGGAGGAGGGTCAGAGCCCTGCTGCGCAGGGGTCCGACCCTGAGCCGCCGGCCGCGCGGCATCCGGTCGGCCTGCGCCTGGAGCAGACGTTGCCGGGCAGCGTTGCGCGCGCCTCGACGGTGCTGGGATTGCGGCGGCAGTACGGGTGTTTCTGGATCACGTTGTGATCGGGAGGGGTCGGATCCCTTTCCAGTGGAAAGGGCTCTGACCCCGGATTGCCGCGATGGGGTCAGAGCCCTGCTGCGCAGGGATCCGACCCCGCGTGCCGGTTCACGCCGGCCACAACCCACGAATGGCGGCGATGCCCTGCGCGCCGTGGCGACGTGCTTCGGTGATGTGGCCGCTGCCCATGCCGCCCAGGGCGTAGATCGGCAGCGATACCTGCGCGCGCAGTTCGGCAAAGGCATCCCAACCCAGCGGCGAGGCATCGGGATGGCTGGCGGTGGCCTGCACCGGGCCAAGCACCGCGAAGTCGCAGCCCAGCTGCTGTGCGGCCTGCAGCTGCTGCAGGTCGTGGCAGGATGCGGCCACCAGCTGGCCACCGGGGAGTGGACGCTGCGACAGTTCCAGCAGCTGTTCGCTGCCCAGGTGTACGCCCACGCCCAACGCACGCGCCAGTTCGATATCGCGGTTGAGCAGCCACTGCACGCCGCTGCGGCGATGCACACGCACAGCCTGCTCGACCATCGCCTGCCGCTGCGGATGCGCCGGCGGCAGGCGCAGCTGGATGCGCTGCTGGCCACCCGCTACCGCACGCTGCAGCTGCTCATGCCAGTGCTGCACGCCGCCATCATTGTCGGCAGGCGCCGGGGTGATCAGGTAGCGGTCGGGCTGGCGCAGGGCGGCCACCACCGGCAGATCAGCCGGCGGCATCGAATAGCGGCCCAGCTTGTCCGGTGCCACCCAGGTGATCGCCTGGCCCTCGCGCCCGCGTGGCGTGCCCTTCCAGCTGCGCACATGGCGCACTTCCAGGGTCAGGTGCTTGTCCGGGTAGCGCTGCGGCACGTCCATCAGCCACT
This sequence comes from Stenotrophomonas sp. SMYL89, assembly GCF_036319985.1. Taxonomy (NCBI): domain Bacteria; kingdom Pseudomonadati; phylum Pseudomonadota; class Gammaproteobacteria; order Lysobacterales; family Lysobacteraceae; genus Stenotrophomonas; species Stenotrophomonas sp. SMYL89. Next base: position 138,112 of record NZ_JAWIRW010000007.1, read on the forward strand.
CGCCGACATCGGCCTCGATGCCCAGTTCTTCGCGCAGCTCGCGCACCAGCGCCTGTTCGGAGGTCTCCCCGGATTCGCGCTTGCCGCCCGGGAACTCCCACAGGCCGGCCATGTCGCGGTTCTCGGTTCGGCGGTTGAGCAGCACGCGGCCACGCGCGTCGGTGATGACAGCGGCCACGACGTGGATCGATCGGGTGGGGGAAGGCATGGGGGAAGCATGCCGAACAACACCAAATCGATGCAACATCTGCCAAGCGAGAGTTCAATGCCTTCCTGATGAATGAGTTTCGCGATCAAATGGACGGTTAAAGGACCATTGCACGAACATAGATGCTCTCATCCTTCAGGGCCGATAGCCGATACTTCGAATCCATCGCGACAAGCGCTTTGAAAGCCACTGCTCGCTCATACTCGCCACCGGTCGAAGCAATCTCCTCGACATACTTCACACCCTCGCCACCCAGCGCGCAGGCAGCGCGTACCAACAACGATACTGGATTCACGTTTATTACCCTTCGAATCTGGGAGAAGTCACGATCAAATTCGTACTGCCTTCTCCTGATTCCAAATGCGTTAATGTCCTGAAGGACATTGAAACTGATGGATAGAGAACTGGGAGGCATTTGACAGTGGATGTCTTTCCCTCCTTCGTAGAAAACAACCCTCTGCTCCTTCAGCAGCCATCGCTCGTTACCATCGGTGCTAACGCCTTCGCCGGGTAATCCAACAACGCTGGAGTGATCGTAGTGTTTCACTACAGTTTCATAACCCGGCCCGTAATAGCCGAGGGTGAAGAAGGAGAAGTCATGGTCATGAGGGAGCTCGTAGAGGAAAATCTCCTCACCCGGCAGGCCTTGAGGCGCCTCCCAGAGAACCACCCTGAGCGTAAAGTACTTTGAGCGATGCATGACAAATACTTGCGACGAGTAGTCATTCCCCCCGGGATGACAAATCAACACCTTCTGAAGAAAACTGCTAATGAAATCACGATCATCGAAGAGCCCCCGAAGAACTTCGGCGGTAGAATCCAGATCTTCATGAAAAAGTCTGTCACCCATACTTTCCAGGTATCTGACAGCATCGCCAAATCTTACTAAACCAGCCCTCTCGATATCCCAAATCAATGTCATTGGTTCGCCTCACATAGCTTTAGGTTTTGAAGGCAAGCATTTTGGACATGCCTGTGCGGGTCACACTGAGAGCGCTCCCGGAGCAGTTCAAGCATGTTCCTGTATCCCATGCCAAACAAAGACCTAATAGCCTCCATTCGAACAAAGTGGAACTCATGCTCCCGGGCGATTTGGCAGAGCACTTCAATAGAGCCGTCTTGACAGAGCGCTCCCAACGCTCGACAAGCCAGCTGATCACGTGTAGCGGCGACAGACGCTGATGAAACTGCACAAGCCCGTCGCGTTTCAAGGTCAAATGTCCAGATAAGCCGCTGTGATTGGCGCATCGAAACCTGCAGGACGTACGTTCCCTCAGCAGGAGCATCGATCAACAAACATTCAGTGCCCGGCACGATCCTTAATGTATACCCCAAATCACAAGTACTAGCGCCCAGCGAGTGAATCATCGCATCCTTCGCAAACAAATCCATATTGCTCACGCCGCTCAATGAGAATCTCGTATACGTGATCGCACCTCCCGCAAATGGCAGCAATACAGATGAAACTGGTGAAGTGGCTACTTTTGAAATCTTTGATTGACCATTTTTTCCGGGACACAGCCAGCGCAGATGAATGACAACAAACTCATCTTCAAACACGACAACCACGTGCTCATCTCCCGCTCCGCCTCGTACCGGGAGACCATCTCCGCGAGTGAAGTTCCGCAACCAGAGTGCCAACGATGCAGCCAGTCCTCCTGACCTGTAGAAATTCCTCAACCAATCATCGTAAGCATCTAACCTTGAGCTTCTTATCTTTCCAACATTATCCAAAACCGCCCCCGCTTGCTTAAGAGAGGGAGGGACGGCGGTCCCTCCCCCTTTGCCAAATGTCAGGAAGCCGAGTAAACCCAGATCGCCGCAAGTAGCACTACCGCAGGGAGCCCTGCCTGCATATCAATATTCTGCGTGTAGCCAACTTCCTGCTCCATGCCAACAAATTCCTGCTTGATGTTCATTCATTAATTACCGTGTTAGCCATCGAGTCATGGCTTAACCAAACTATTCAGACCACAGCATCCAATCCGTGACATAAATCTCACATTCAAAGGAAACGACGCCAATCTGCACATATTTCAGAATATTCTTAGGTTTTACTGGGCTTTTGCCTACATCCCCATAAACATCCATGCACATTTCGCCAGCACGAATTCAAAACTCCTCACCAGAACTGGGCAATTCCGACAATTAAGGCTGGAGTGGTAGGGGCGTCATACGGCCAATCTGATCCGGCCTTGATCTCCAATTTCAGAGAAATCAATTTTCTTCCTGCGTCCGCCAAGCACATAGCTCCGTCGCTTAAGCCGTCAGGGAAGATTTTTGCAATCGCCTCAAGGCTCTGCAGTCCGGCGCAGCCCACTTTGCGATGGTGGACACAAGTAGCTGTCCGCACTGGGCTCCCGATCAAATGCCGAACTCAATGGACTGCAGATGGCGTCACTACGACTACCCAGAGTGACCGCCCTGCCTAGGCACTCGCCAGCATTTGCCTTGGATAGCTTTGATCCAGGCAACATGAGCCTCTTTCCTAAGATTAGAGAAGAGCAAAAAAATGCCCCGCATTGGGCGGGGCATTGTCAGGACTAGAGCTCGCGACTTTTCAGCTCAACTGGCCGTGGCAGTGCTTGTACTTCTTGCCACTGCCGCACGGGCACGGATCATTGCGGCCGATCTTCGGCTCGTCGCGCTGCAGCTGCGCCACGCCCTGCTGGGCGGCCTGTGCCTGCGCGGCTTCCTCGTCGGCGCTGTAGCCACCCATGTCCTGGTGCTGGAACTGCGACTGGCGCAGGCGAGCTTCCACCTGCTGGCGTTCGGCCGCTTCCAGCGCCTGCACTTCCTCGTCGCTGCGGATGCGCACGCGCGACAGCAGGGTCACCACTTCGCGCTTAACGTTTTCCAGCATGTCCGAGAACAGCTCGAAGGCTTCCTTCTTGTATTCCTGCTTCGGCTGCTTCTGCGCATAACCACGCAGGTAGATACCCTGGCGCAGGTAATCCATGCGGGCCAGGTGCTCCTTCCAGCTCTGGTCCAGCACGGTCAGCATCACGTGCTTCTCCAGCGCACGCATGGTCTCTTCGCCCACGCCGGCTTCCTTCTCGGCGAAGTGCTGGTTCACGCGTTCCTGCACCTTGGCGGCGATGGCTTCGGCGTCCAGTTCCTCGTGTTCCTTGACCAGGCCGGTCAGCGACATCTGCAGGCCGAAGTCCGACTCCAGGGTCGCTTCCAGGCCGCGCAGGTCCCACTGCTCGTCGATCGAGTTCGGCGGCACGAAGCGGGCGACCACATCGAAGATCACGTCATCGCGGATGCCGTCGACGTTGTCCTTCACCGACTCGGCATCCAGCAGTTCGTCGCGCTGGGCGTAGATCACCTTGCGCTGGTCGTTGTTGACGTCGTCGAAGTCCAGCAGGTTCTTGCGGATGTCGAAGTTGTGGGCCTCGACCTTGCGCTGCGATTTCTCGATCATTCGAGTGACCAATCGATCCTCAATGACGTCCTCTTCCTTCATGCCCATCATGCGCATCATCTTCTGCACACGCTCTCCCCCGAACACCCGGAGAAGATTGTCTTCCAATGCAAGGTAGAAGCGCGACGAACCCGGGTCACCCTGGCGGCCCGAACGGCCACGCAGCTGGTTGTCGATACGGCGCGACTCGTGGCGCTCGGTACCGACGATGTGCAGGCCGCCAGCAGCCTTCACCGCATCGTGGCGCTTCTGCCATTCGGCCTTGACCGCGGCCTTCTGCTCGTCGGTCGCGTCCTCGCCCAGGGCGTGGATCTCGGCTTCCAGCGAACCACCCAGCACGATGTCGGTACCACGACCGGCCATGTTGGTGGCGATGGTCACGGCGGCCGGACGACCGGCATTGGCGACAATGGTCGCTTCGCGGTCGTGCTGCTTGGCGTTGAGCACCTCGTGCTTCACGCCGGCCTTGCTCAGGTGCTCGGACAGCATTTCCGAGGTTTCGATCGAGGTGGTACCCACCAGCACCGGCTGGCCGCGCTTGGCGCACTCTTCGATGTCGGCCAGCACCGCGTTGAACTTGCCCTTGCGGTTGAGGAAGACCTGGTCCGGGCTGTCCTTGCGGATGGTCGGGCGGTTGGTCGGGATCACCACCACTTCCAGGCCGTAGATGCTCTGGAATTCGAACGCTTCGGTATCGGCCGTACCGGTCATGCCGGACAGCTTCTTGTACATGCGGAACAGGTTCTGGAAGGTGATGCTGGCCAGCGTCTGGTTCTCGCGCTGGACCGGCACGCCTTCCTTCGCTTCCACCGCCTGGTGCAGGCCGTCGGACCAGCGGCGGCCGGCCAGGGTACGGCCGGTGAATTCGTCGACGATGACCACTTCGCCGTCGCGCACGATGTAGTCCACGTCACGCTGGTAGATGGCGTGCGCGCGCAGCGCGGCATTGAGGTGGTGCACGACGGTCAGGTTCTGCGCCGCGTACAGGCCTTCGGTCTCGCCATCGAGGATGCCGGCTTCGACCAGCAGCTGCTCGGCGTGCTCCATGCCTGCTTCGGACAGGTGCACCTGCTTGCCCTTCTCGTCGACCCAGAAGTCGCCTTCGCCGTCTTCCGCTTCCTGCTTGACCAGGTTCGGCACGACGCGGTTCACACGGATGTACAGCTCCGGGGAGTCATCGGCCGGACCGGAGATGATCAGCGGAGTACGCGCTTCGTCGATCAGGATGGAGTCGACTTCGTCGACGATGGCGTAGTGCAGGCCGCGCTGGTAGCGGTCGGCCTTGGACAGCGCCATGTTGTCGCGCAGGTAGTCGAAACCGAATTCGTTGTTGGTGCCGTAGGTGATGTCGGCGGCATAGGCTTCGCGCTTGTCGCTGTGCGGCATGCCCGGGTACACCACGCCCACGCTCAGGCCCAGCCAGTTGTACAGCTTGCCCATCTGCGCGGCGTCGCGGCGGGCCAGGTAGTCGTTCACGGTGACCACATGCACGCCCTTGCCTTCCAGCGCGTTGAGGTACACCGGCAGGGTCGCCACCAGGGTCTTGCCTTCACCGGTGCGCATTTCTGCGATCTTGCCCAGGTGAAGCACCATGCCGCCGATCAGCTGCACGTCGTAGTGGCGCATGCCCAGCACGCGGCGGCCGGCTTCGCGGCAGACCGCGAAGGCTTCCGGCAGCACCTTGTCCAGGGCTTCACCGTCGGCGATGCGCTGCTTGAACTCCGGCGTCTTGGCCTGAAGCTGCTCGTCGGAAAGCTTCTCGATCTCCGGCTCCAGCGCATTGATCTTGGCGACGATGCGGTTGAGCTGGCGCAGCTGTCGTTCGTTACGACTGCCAAATACGCGGGTAAGCAGGCTGTTGATCATTGAAGGAACCGGGTTGGATGGACACGACGCCCGGCCTCCCCCTTGGGATCCGTCCGCCGCAAACGAAACAGGGCGCCTGGCGCCCTGTCGATGGCAACACCCATTGTAGCTTGGGACGGGCGGCTGAGGTTTCAACCCTTTGGCGATGGGGTCAGGGCCCTTCCGCGCTGCGGAAGGGATCCGACCCCGTGCGGGATCGGGGTCGGATCCCATTCGCCATGGCGAATGGGCTCTGACCCCAGGCCTGGGATCAACCGCGGCTGATGCGCCCGACCGGCGTGTTGCCGCCGTCGCCGAGGAACTTGCGCGGGTTGACCACGTTGCCGTTCTCCCACACCTCGAAGTGCACGTGGGCGCCGGTCGAACGGCCGGTGGAACCGGCCTTGGCCACTTCCTGGCCCGCACGGACCAGGTCACCGGCCTTCACCACCAGGCGCGAATTGTGCGCGTAGCGGGTGACGTAGCCATTACCGTGGTCGACGTCGACCACGTTGCCGTAGCCGCCCTTCACACCGGCGAAGCTGACCACGCCCTCGGCCACGGCCATCACCGGGTCACCGACCTTGGCGTGGAAATCCATGCCCTTGTGGGTGGCGGCACCGCGGCCGAACGGGTCGGCACGGGTGCCGAAGCCGGAGGTCACGTAGCTGTTGCGGATCGGCATGCGCGAGGGCACGGCGTTCTGCTGCAGCTGGTGGTCGAACATCAGCGATTCCATCACCGACAACTGGCGGCCTGAAGCAGCGAAGCGCTGCTCCAGCACCTGTAAGTCGGCGTTGACGTCCTTGACCGGGATGTCGCTGGTCGGGCCGCCGGCATCGCCATCACCGAGGCCGGGGGTCTCGTTGAAGTCGAATTCGCCGTCTTCCAGCTTGCCCATCTGGGTCAGCCGTTCGCCAAGGGCGTTCAGGCGGGTGGCCTGCGCCTGCAGCTCGCCGAGGCGGGCCGCCAGTGCGTTGACCTGGGTCTGCGCATCGCGCTTGACCTTGGCCAGTTCCGCATCCTGGCGCTCGACCTTGGCCTGCAGCCGGGAATCATTCAGCGCGCTGGCGCCAATGCCGCCAGCAAGGCCGATAATGCAGCCTACCCCGAGCACGCTGCCCAGCAGGGCACGGGGGCGGTCCTCGAAATAGAACCGCAAACGCGCGATCGGCGACGACTTGGCCTGTCCTTCACGCGTTTTGATTACGATCTTTTTGAATGCCATCAGTGAGTTTTCATGTCTGAGCCGAAATCCAGCGTTCGCCCCGCGTCAGTGCCGAAGCCGGCGCTGGATGCGGTGATGGCGGACAAAAGCGGGAACCCGCTGCGGCGTGCCTTGTGGCTCGACGCGCTGGACCGTCAGTTGCGCCCCCAGTTGCCGCCAGCTCTGCGCAGCCGTTGCCGGCTGGCCAATGTGGACGGGGAACACCTCGTTTTTCTCGTCGAGTCCCCGGTCTGGCATGCCAAGTTGCGGCTTGCCGAAGCCCAGTTGCTCGACGCGGCCCGTTCCATCGGGCTGAAGGCCACCAGGGTGACCATCAAGACTGCGTCCACCACTCCCTCACGCTCCCCAGCGATCGACAACCGGAATGGCCCCCACGCAGTTTCAGCCGCCACGCACAAAGGGCTACGCGACGCCTTGGCTTGCCTGCAGGACGTTCCTTCGAAGCCGAAGAAGCGGTCCTGACGGCAACGGAGCATCCGGCTCCGCTCCCCGTCGCGCGTGTCACCACGGCGTGAAACATTTCGGGGGCCGGGTCGCATCCTAGCTGCCATCCGGGGGCCTGTCGTTAGATTGTTGTTAAAACAACGTTAAATTCAGGCTTCCGATCCAACAGGTTCACAAAACCGTGATCTCGAACCGACCTTGATGGCCGTCAAGCATGCTGAATGCGATACGGGCCGCGGAAACGACAACGCCGCCCTTCCGGGCGGCGCTTTTGTCTTTAAATTCACCAGCCTGCAGGAATCAGGCGTAGGCCGGCGTGGCGTATTCCACCGGATCCGGCGTCGCCGGCGAGTCGAAGCTGACCCATTCCCAGGCGGTGGCGTCGGCCATCAGTGCCCGCACCAGCTTGTTGTTGAGCGCGTGGCCGGACTTGAAGCCCTCGTAGGCACCCAGCACCTGGCCACCGGCCAGATAGAGGTCGCCGATCGCGTCGAGGATCTTGTGGCGCACGAATTCGTCGGCGTAGCGCAGGCCGTCTTCGTTGAGCACGCGGAACTCGTCCAGCACGATGGCGTTGTCCATCGAACCGCCCAGGCCCAGGTTGCGCTCGCGCATGTATTCCAGGTCGCGCATGAAGCCGAAGGTGCGCGCGCGGGAGATTTCCTTGGTGTAGGCCAGCGTCGAGAACTCGATTTCCTGGCGCGACTGCTTGGCCGGGATCATCGGGTGGTCGAACTGGATGGTGAAGCCCAGCTTGTAGCCCTCATAGGGGGTGAAGCGAGCCACCTTGTCGCCCTCGGTCACTTCCACGGTCTTCAGCACGCGGATGAAGCGCTTGGGCGCATCCTGTTCCACGATGCCCGCCGACTGCAGCAGGAACACGAACGGGCCGGCCGAACCGTCCATGATCGGCAGCTCGGCCGAGGACAGTTCGACGATGATGTTGTCCACACCCAGGCCGGCCAGCGCCGACATCAGGTGTTCGACGGTCTGGATCTTGGCGTCGTTGCAGGTCAGGCCGGTGCACAGGGTCACTTCGGTGACCAGCTCGGCCTTGGCGGGCACTTCCACGACCGGGTCCAGGTCCACGCGGCGGAACACGATGCCATGGTTGACCGGTGCCGGGCGCAGGGTCATGTAGACCTTGTCACCGCTGTGCAGGCCAACGCCAGTGGCGCGGATCGTGTTCTTGAGGGTGCGTTGCTGGATCATGGGGGATGGACCGGAAGTGACACATTAGATTAACACGCACGGTCCCCTACCCCGGCTGAAAGGCAGGCAGGACACACCGGCGCGCCAATGGGACGCACATGAAGCGGGGCGGCCGGGCCCATCCTGGCCCGGCGCCCGCGTTTTCAGGACATGGTGGCGCAACCCGGGGAGGACAACCCCGGGCCGCCCCGCTTAGTCCGCCTGGCGGCGCAGGAACGCCGGGATGTCCAGGTAATCGTTGGGCAGTTCAGCGGCCGCCGGAGCCGAAGCGGCCGGAGCCGACGGCGCAGAAGCGGAAGCGGTGTCGCTGCTGGCACGACGCAGGCCCAGGCCCATGCCGCCCACGGCCTTGGACACGGCGTCGCCGCCGTTGTCGAAGTCGCCGAATTCCGGCTGGCCGGTGGTGGCGTTGCGCACCAGCTTGATCGGCGCACGTTCGCCCGGACGCTGGGTCTTGCTGGCCGACACGCGGTTCAGGCCGGTGGCAACCACGGTCACGCGCACTTCGTCCTGCATGTCCGGGTCGAGCACGGTGCCGACCACGACGGTGGCGTCTTCCGAAGCAAAGCCGTCGATGGTGCGGCCGATCTCGTCGAACTCGGCCATGGTGAAGTCGGCGCCAGCGGTGATGTTGACCAGGATGCCGTTGGCACCGGCCAGGTTCACATCGTCCAGCAGCGGGTTCTGGATGGCCGATTCGGCCGCGGCCTGGGCGCGGTCATCGCCACGGGCGGTGCCGGTACCCATCATCGCCAGGCCCATTTCGGACATGACGGTGCGCACGTCGGCGAAGTCGACGTTGATCAGGCCCGGACGCACGATCAGGTCGGCGATGCCCTGCACGGCGCCCTGCAGCACGTCGTTGGCGGCACGGAAGGCCTGGATCATGGTCGCGTTGCGGCCCAGCACGGTGATCAGCTTCTCGTTCGGGATGGTGATCAGCGAGTCGCAGTGCTGGCTCAGTTCCTCGATGCCCTTCAGCGCCACCTGCATGCGGCGACGGCCTTCGAACGGGAACGGCTTGGTGACCACGGCCACGGTCAGGATGCCCATTTCCTTGGCCAGCTGCGCCACCACCGGTGCAGCACCGGTGCCGGTGCCGCCGCCCATGCCGGCGGTGATGAACACCATGTCCGCACCCTGCAGGGCGTCCATGATGCGCTCACGGTCTTCCAGCGCGGCCTGGCGGCCGACTTCCGGGTTCGCGCCTGCGCCCAGGCCCTTGGTCACGTTGGTACCCAGCTGCAGCTGCAGCTTGGCACCGCAATTCTTGATGGCCTGCGAGTCGGTGTTGGCGGTGATGAATTCCACGCCATCCACTGCCGAGTTGACCATGTGCGCCACGGCATTGCCGCCGCCGCCGCCCACGCCAACCACCTTGATCACCGCATTGGGTGCCATCTTTTCGATCAGTTCAAAATGCGCCATGTCCGTGTCCTCGTTGTATCCGCTTGTCGGTGGCATGGACGGTCGGGCCTCCTGCCTTCGCGTGTCATGTTGCCGATGCGGCTGTGTGGGTTGTGTGTTGCGTTGTTACCGTCTATTGCAGGTACTGCGGCCGGGCATGCCCGGGTGTTGCAGGTTCGGCGTCAGAACTCGCCGCGGAACCAGGTCTTGAGTTTCTTGAACATGCTTCCGGCGCGCCCGGTCGGCAGCGACGGCCGCCGCGGGTGCTCGATCTGGCTGCCCATCAACAGCAGGCCCACGCCGGTGGCATGCACCGGGTTGCCCACCACTTCGCCCAGCCCGGTGACGTGCTGCGGGATGCCCACGCGCACCGGCATCTGCAGCATTTCCTCGGCCAGCTCGACCACGCCTTCCATCTTCGAAGCGCCACCGGTCAGCACCATGCCGGCACGCACCAGTTCCTCGAAGCCGGAGCGGCGCAGTTCGGCCTGCACCATCTCGAAGATTTCCTCGTAACGGCCCTGCACCGCCTGCGCCAGCGAATGGCGCGGCATGCGGCGCGGCGGGCGGTCGCCCACCGACGGCACCTGGATGCTTTCCTCGGCGGTAGCCAGCTGGGCCAGGGCGCAGGCGTAGCGCACCTTGATCTGCTCGGCTTCCGGGGTCGGCGTGCGCAGCATGTGCGCGATGTCGTTGGTCACGTGGTCGCCAGCGATCGGCAGCGAGGCGGTGTGGCAGATCGCGCCCTGCACGAACACGGCGATATCGGTGGTGCCGGCGCCCATGTCGACCAGCACCACGCCCAGCTCGCGCTCGTCGGCGGTCAGCACCGCCACGCTTGAGGCCAGCGAGGACAGCACCAGGTCGTCCACCTGCAGGCCGCAGCGCTGCACGCACTTGCTGATGTTCGCCGCGGCCGACTGTGCGCACACCACCAGGTGCGCATGCACCTCCAGGCGCACGCCGGTCATGCCGACCGGGTTGCGGATGCCTTCCTGCGAGTCGTCCAGCACGTACTCGCGCGGGATCGCATGCAGGATCTTCTGGTCGGCCGGGATCGCCACCGCCTTGGCCGCATCGAGCACGCGATCCAGGTCGCCCCAGGTCACTTCCCCGTCGCGGATCGGCACGATGCCCGGCGAGTTCTTGCACTGCACGTGGTTGCCGGAGATCGAGGCGTACACCGAGCGGATCTCGCAGCCGGCCATCAGCTCGGCTTCTTCCACCGCGCGCTGGATCGACTGCACGGTCGATTCGATGTCCACCACCACGCCGCGCTTCAAACCGCGCGACTCGTGCGAGCCGATGCCGATCACTTCGATCGGGTTGCCCGGCGAATACTCACCCACCAGCGCCACCACCTTGGAGGTGCCGATGTCCAGGCCAACGATCAGCGATTTGTCACCCTTGCGATTCATGTCCTTTCCTGCGTCCTGCTGGCCGGGGTCGCCGGCGTTTTCGCCGGCGTGGCCGGGGTACCCCAGCTCAGCGTGAAACCATTGGTGTAACGGAGGTCGGCGCGCTCGATCGGCGCGTCCTGGCGGTTCAGCTGCGGCAGCACCTTGACGAAGCGCTGCATGCGCGAGCGCGCGTCGTCACGGCCCACCACCACTTCGGTGCCGTTGCTCAGCACCAGCGACCAGCTGCCGCGTGCATCCATCGTCACCCGGCGCACATCGACGCCGGCGGGTGCGAACAATGCACGCGAGTCGCTGTACAGCTTCATCACTTCTTCGGTCTGGCTGTCCGGACCGTCCAGTTCCGGCAGCGCCAGGTCGGCCAGCTTCTTCGGCGTGGGGAACAGCTTGCCCTGCTCGGAGACCAGGCGATCGCTGCCCCAGCGCGCGAATGGCTTGTGCTCGACCAGGGTCACTTCCAGCACATCCGGCCACTGCTTGCGTACCCGCGCGCTTTCCACCCACGGCAGCTTTTCCAGTGCGTCCTGGGCATCCTGCAGCTTGACCGCGAAGAACCCGGCGCGCGCATACGGCAGCAGTACCTGCTGCAGCTGCTCGGCCGGTACACGCTTGAACTCACCATGCACGCGCAGCTTCGCCAGCGGCCAGCGCTCGGCGCCGACCCAGCCATTGACCACGGCCACCACCGGCAGTGCAACCACCGACAGCGCCAACAGCCAGACGAAGATGCGCAGCACCGCGTTCATGCGTGCGAGGCCTCCAGGGTCTGTTCCAGCACGCGCCACACCAGCTCTTCGAAGCTGATGCCGGCCTGGCCGGCCGCCTTGGGTACCAGCGAATGGCTGGTCATGCCCGGCGCGGTGTTCACTTCCAGCAGGAAGAAGCGGCCGCTGCTGCGATCACGCATGACATCCACGCGGCCCCAGCCACGGCAACCGGCAGCGCGGAACGCGGCCAGCGCGATGCGCCGGATTTCTTCTTCGTCCTCACCGTCCAGGCCCGGGCACAGGTACTGGGTGTCCTCGGCGATGTACTTGGCGTTGTAGTCGTACCACTGGCCCTTGGGCACGATGCGGATCGACGGCAGCGCGACGTCGCCGAGGATGGCAACGGTCAGTTCGTCGCCGACCACCATCTGCTCCATCAGCAACTGGCCGTCGTAGCGCGCGGCCAGCGCCACGGCCTCATCCAGACCGGCATCATCGGTCACCCGGCTGATGCCTACGCTTGAACCTTCGTTGGCCGGCTTCACCACCACCGGCAGGCCCAGTTCGGCCGCCAGCCGATGCACGTTGGACGCGTCGACCTTCCGGTACTGCGGGGTCGGCAGGCCCAGCGACAGCCACACCTGCTTGGTGCGGATCTTGTCCATGCTCAGCGCCGAGCCCAGCACGTCCGAACCGGTGTACGGCACGCCGAAGGCGTCCATCAGGCCCTGCACGATGCCGTCCTCACCGCCACCGTTGTGGCCGTGCAGGATGTTGAACACGCGGTCGATGCCGCCAGCGGCCAGCGCCTTGGCCAGCGCCGGGATGCCGTCCACGGCGAACGCATCGATGCCGCGCGACTGCAGCGCTTCCAACACGTTGCGGCCGGAGTCCAACGACACTTCGCGCTCGCTGGAACTGCCGCCCAGCAGCACGGCGACGCGGCCGAACACGGCCGGGTCGGTCACGCGCAGCGGCGGGAAGGTCAGCGTGCTCACGCTTCACCCTCCGCCTTGAAACCTTCCACGGCGATATGGCTCGCGACGGCACCAATATCGCCCGCCCCCATCATCAGCAGCAGGTCACCGTCCTGCAGCACGTCCGGCAGCACGCTGGCCAGTTCGGCAGCCTTGCCCACCACCACCGGCTCGCTGCGGCCGCGCGCGCGGATGGCACGGGCCAGCGCGTGCGAATCGGCACCGGCAATCGGTTCCTCACCGGCCGGGTAGACCTCGCTCAGCACCAGTGCATCGACGCTGGACAGCACGGCGGCGAACTTGTCGAACTGGTCGCGGGTACGGCTGTAGCGGTGCGGCTGGAAGGCCACCACCAGGCGCTTGTCGGCCCAGCCTCCACGGGCGGCGGCGAACACCGCTTCCAGCTCGCTCGGGTGATGACCGTAGTCATCGATGATGCGGACCTTGGCACCGCTGGCGGTGGTTACTTCGCCCAGATCGTTGAAGCGACGGCCGACACCGGCAAATGCTTCCAGCGCGCGTGCGATGGCATCCGGGGCCACGCCCAGCTGCCAGCCCACTGCGGCGGCGGCCAGTGCGTTCAGCACGTTGTGCCTGCCCGGCAGCGCCAGCACCACTTCCTGGCTGGTGCCCTGCGGCAGGCGCAGGGTGAAGCGCATGCGCGAGCCTTCCTGCACCACGTTCTCCGCGCGCACATCCGCCTGCGGGCTCATGCCGTAGCTCATCACGTGGCGCGGGGTCTTGGCGGCCAGTGCGGCCACTTCCGGGTCGTCGATGCACAGCACCGCCAGGCCGTAGAACGGCAGGCGCTGCAGGAACTCGGCGAACGCGGCCTGCACGCGGGCGAAGTCGTTGCCGTAGTTCTCCAGATGATCCGCATCGATGTTGGTGATGATCGACATCAGCGGGTTCAGGCGCAGGAAGCTGCCATCGCTTTCGTCGGCCTCGGCCACCAGCCACTGCCCACCGCCCAGCTTGGCGTTGGCACCGGCGGCCAGCAACTGGCCACCGATCACGAAGGTCGGGTCCAGGCCCCCTTCGCTCAGCACCGCAGCGGTCAGGCTGGTGGTGGTGGTCTTGCCATGGGTACCGGCCACGGCGATGCCACGGCGGAAACGCATCAGCTCGGCCAGCATCGCTGCGCGCGGCATGATCGGAATGCGCTGGCTGCGCGCTTCCATCAGTTCCGGGTTGTCTTCGCGGATGGCGCTGGAGACCACCACGCAGTCGGTGCCCAGCACGTTGGCCGCCGAGTGGCCGCGCATGATGCGCGCACCCAGGCTGGCCAGGCGGCGGGTCGCCACGTTGTCGGCGTTGTCCGAGCCGGACACTTCATAGCCCAGCGTCAGCATCACTTCGGCGATACCGCTCATGCCGGTGCCGCCGATGCCGACGAAATGCACGCGCGGGAATGCGCGCACCAGGTCGTTGGTGTCGTGCAGGCGGCGGATCATGCGCGGCCTCGCGCAGGGCAGGCGCGGTGGCATGCCTTCTTCATACAGCTTCCTCAAGAATGATATCGGCGATGCGCTCGGCGGCATCGACCTTGGCCAGGGCACGCGCGGCTTGCGCCATCTGCATGCGGCGGGCGGGATTTTCGGACAGATCGCGCAGCAGTGCGGCAATGCCGTCGGCCAGCGTTCCGTCCTGCTTCAGCAATACCGCCGCACCGCGCTCGACCAGGTACTCCGCATTGCGGGTCTGGTGATCGTCGACGGCAGCGGGGAATGGCACCAGCACGCTGCCGACACCGACCGCGCACAGCTCGGCCAGCGTGGACGCGCCGGAGCGGCATACGACCAGGTCGGCCCAGGCGAAGGCCTCGGCCATGTCAGCGATGAACGGCGTGATTTCAGCCTGCACGCCGGCCTTGGCATACGCCTCGACCGCCTCGGCATGCATCTTCTCGCCGCTCTGATGGCGCACCTGCACCGGCACGCCGGCGCCCAGCGCGGCAATCGCCTGCGGCACGCCGGCATTGAGTGCACGTGCACCCTGGCTGCCACCCACCACCAGCACGCGCAGCGGGCCGTGGCGGTGGGCGAAGCGTTGTTCCGGCGGTGCGATGGCGGCGATTTCCGCACGCACCGGATTGCCGACGAACTCCTCGCGCGCGGCGAAGGTGCCCGGGAAACCGGTCAGCAGGCGGCGCGCATAGCGCGACAGGATGCGATTGGTCAGGCCCGGTGCGCGGTTCTGCTCATGCACGATCAACGGCAGGCCATGCAGGCGCGTGGCCATGCCACCGGGGCCGGAGGCAAAGCCACCGAAGGCCACTACTGCACGCGGCTGGCGCTTGCGGATGATCATGCCGGCCGCACGCAGCGCACGCATCAGCCGCCACGGCGCAGCCAGCAACGCCAGCTTGCCCTTGCCGCGCAGGCCGGTGATGGCCAGCGTGTCGATCGCGATGTCGTGCTGCGGCACCAGGCGGGTTTCCATCGCGCCTTCGGCGCCCATCCAGGTAACCGGCACGCCACGCTCGCGCAGCACGCGGGCCACGGCCAGGCCGGGGAAGATATGACCGCCGGTACCTCCGGCCAGGATCATCACCGGGCGGGCGCTGGAAGCGCTGCTCATGACAGCCTCCCGAAGGTCGGTTCGATGCGCGACTGCAGGCGGCTGGTGCCACGCGCAGCGTTCGGCGCAGCGGCAGCCACCGGCTCGGCGCTCATCGGGACGCTTGCGGCCACCGGCGCGGCCGGCTCGTCGCTCGGCTCGGCAGCAACGTCTTCGGCGCCACCGATGCGCACGGCCTGGCGGCGCTCGGCGCGCTTGAGTTCATAGGACACGCGCAGCAGCAGGCCCATCGCGACGCAGGTCATCAGCACCGACGAGCCGCCGGAGGAGATCAACGGCAGGGTGAGGCCCTTGGTCGGCAGGATGCCCAGGTTCACGCCGATCGAAACAAAGGTCTGCATGCTGATCCACAGGCCGATGCCGAAGGCGATGTAGCCGGAGAAGTGGCGCTTCATTTCCACGCAGCGCATGCCCAGCCAGAAGGTGCGGCCGACCAGCAGCGCGTACAGGGCCACGATCACGCAGGTGCCCAGGAAGCCGAATTCCTCGGCGGTGACCGAGAAGATGAAGTCGGTGTGCGCTTCGGGCAGGTAGTACAGCTTCTGCACCGAATTGCCCAGGCCGACGCCGGTCCACTCGCCACGGCCCACGGCCATCAGCGCGTTGGACAGCTGGTAGCCGTCGCCCTGCTGGTCGGCCCACGGGTCCAGGAAGGAGGTGATGCGGCGCATGCGGTACGGCTCGATGATCGCCAGCGCGCTCATGCCGACCAGGCCGATGATCACCGGCATCGACATGCGCGGCATGTTCACCCCGCCCAGCACCAGCATGCCGGCGGTGATCGCCAGCAGCAGGGTGGACGAACCGAAGTCGGGCTGCAGCAGCAGCAGTACCACCAGCGCACCGGCCACGCCCAACGGCTTGAGCATCGCCGGCCAGGTCGCGTTGACCTCGTCGCGGAAACGCACCAGGTAGCTGGACAGCCACACGATGTAGAGCACCTTCACCGCTTCGACCGTCTGGAACTTGGAGATGCCCAGGTTGATCCAGCGGCGCGCACCGTTGACGGTGCTGCCCAGGCCGGGCATGAACACTGCCAGCAGCAGCACGAAGCAGCCCAGCAGCAGCATCTGGTTGTACTGCTCGATGGACTTCAGCTCGGTGCGGGCGGCGATGACCGCCAGCACGATACCCACCGCCAGGAAGATCAGATGGCGGTTGAGGTAGTAGAACGGACTGCTCATCAGCGCGATCGAGCTGGACGCCACCATCACCACGCCCACGCCGGTGAGCGCGATGATCGCGCCCAGCAGCCACTTGTCGTAGCTGCCTTCGATGGCTTCAAGGCGCGTTGCCTGGCGGGACAGGTCGTTCATCTCAGCGCACCTTCAACGTGGCCAGGCCGATCAGCACGAGCACGACGGAGATGATCCAGAAGCGCACGATCACGCGCGGCTCCGGCCAGCCCTTCAGTTCGAAATGGTGGTGGATCGGCGCCATGCGGAACACGCGCTTGCCGGTCAGCTTGAACGAGGCGACCTGGATCATCACCGACAGCGTTTCGATGACGAACACGCCGCCCATGATCACCAGCACCAGTTCCTGGCGGGTGATCACCGCGATCGTGCCCAGCACCGCGCCCAGCGCCAGCGCACCGATGTCGCCCATGAAGACCATGGCCGGATAGGTGTTGAACCAGAGGAAGCCCAGGCCCGCACCGGCAATGGCCGCGCAGATGATGACCAGCTCGCCGGCACCCGGAATCTGCGGGATCTGCAGGTAGTTGGCGAACACCGCGTTGCCCGAGGCATAGGCGAACACGCCCAGCGCGCAGGCCACCAGCACGGTGGGCATGATCGCCAGGCCGTCCAGGCCGTCGGTCAGGTTCACCGCGTTGGAGAAGCCGACGATCCAGAAGTAGGCGATAGCCACAAAGCCGATGCCGGCCAGCGGCAGCGCGATCGACTTGAACATCGGGATGTAGAAGGTCAGCGCTGCCGGTACATCTGCCGTGTAGAACAGGAACAGGCCCGCGGCCAGGCCGAAGATCGACTGCAGCAGGTACTTCCAGCGCGACTTCAGGCCGTTCGGATCGCGACGGACGATCTTGATCCAGTCGTCATACCAGCCGATGGCACCGAAGCACAGCATCACCGCCAGCACCAGCCACACGTAGCGGTTGCGCAGGTCGGCCCACATCAGCACCGACAGGGTGATGGTGAGCAGGATCAGCGAACCGCCCATGGTCGGCGTACCGGCCTTGGAGAAATGGGTCTGCGGACCGTCCTTGCGGATCGGCTGGCCGCCCTTGAACTGGGCAAGCTTGCGGATCATCGCCGGGCCGAGCCACAGCGACAGGAACAGCGCCGTCAACGCGGCAAGGATGGCGCGGAACGTCTGGTAGTTGAACAGCCCGAACAGGCTCTCCAACTGCTGCAACCATCGAGCCAGTTCATACAACATGCGGGGATTCCTCTCCTTGCGCCAGCAGCGCTTTGACGATCAGGTCCATGGCACTGCCACGGGAACCCTTGACCAGGCAGCGCACACCAGCGTGCAACTCATCCTGCAGCGCCTGTGACAGCGCACCATGGGTAGCGAAATGGCGACCACCTTCACCGAAGGCGGCCGCAGCGGCGGCACTGAGCGGACCCAGCGCATACAGCCGCTTCAACCCGGCAGCGCGTGCGCGGATGCCCGCCTGCGCATGCAGCGCCTCGGCATCCGGGCCCAGCTCGCGCATGTCGCCCAGCACCAGCCAGCCCTCTTCCGGGGCGGCGGCCAGGGCATCGATGGCCGCAGCCAGCGAGCCGGGATTGGCGTTGTAGCTGTCATCCACCAGCACCGCGCCGTTGCGCAGCTGATGGGCGATCTGGCGGCCCGGCACCGGCTGCGCTTCGGCCAGGCCGGCGGCAATCAGCGCCAGGTCGACGCCCGCGGCCAGCGCCAGGCTGGCCGCGGCCAGCGCGTTGCTGACGTTGTGGCGGCCCGGCAGGCCGAGCACCACGCGGGCTTCGCCGGCTGGCGAAACCAGGGTGAACTGGCTGCCCTGCGCGCCGGCGCGAATGTCGCGCGCGGTCACGTCGGCGGTATGTTCCAGGCCGTAGCGCAGCACGCGGCAACGCGGCGGGGTGCCGACGAAATGCTGTTCGAACCAGCGGCCGTAGGCATCGTCGACATTGATCACCGCCACGCCATCAGCCGGCAGTGCGGCATAGATTGCCCCCTTGGTCACTGCCACGCCGAGCAGGCTGCCCATGCGTTCCAGGTGTGCCGGGGCGATGTTGTTGACCAGCGCATAGCGCGGGCGGGCGATGTCGGTGAGGTAGGCGATGTCGCCCGGCTTGCCGGCGCCCATCTCGTAGACGGCGTAGTCGGCATCTTCCGGCGCATCGATCACCGCCAGCGGCAGGCCGATCTCGTTGTTGCGGTTGCCCGGGTTGGCGTAGACCACCTTGTGCGCGTGCTGTGCCACCTGCTGCAGGATCGACAGCAGCAGGCTCTTCACGCTGGTCTTGCCGTTGCTGCCGGTGATCGCGAACACCTCGGTGCCGCGGTCACGCTGCATGCCGGTGGCGATCTTCGCCAGCGCCAGTTCGCTGTCAGCCACCAGCACCTGCGGCAGTTCGATGGGCAGCAGGCGCTCGACCAGCAGCGCGCTGGCACCACGGGCCAGCGCGTCGGCAGCGAAATCATGGCCATCGAAACGTTCGCCGCGCAGCGCCACGTACAGGCTGCCCGGGCCAAGGCTGCGGGTGTCATGGCTGACCGCATCGATGGCCACGTCGTCGCCGTGGATCTCGCCGCCGGCCCAATGTGCGATCAGCGAAAGCAGGGTGCGCTTCATGCGGCGCCCTCCCCGGCCTGCGAGCTCAGAACACCGGCCTTGGCAGCCAACGCAGCGGCCGCCACTTCGGTGTCGTCGAAGTCATGGCGCACGCCATTGACCTCCTGGTACGGCTCGTGGCCCTTGCCGGCAATCAGGATGATGTCGCCGGCACCGGCGCGCTTCACCGCCAGGCCGATCGCACGCGCGCGGCTGCGCTGCACGGTCACCGCCTCGGCGTTCTGGAAGCCGGCCAGGATGTCGGCCACGATCACGTCGCCATCCTCGCCACGCGGGTTGTCGTCGGTGACGATGACCTGGTTGGCCAGGCGCTCGGCGATCGCAGCCATCTGCGGACGCTTGCCGGTATCACGCTCGCCACCGCAGCCGAACACGCAGAACAGCGTACCCTGCAGATGGCCGTGCAGGCTGTCCAGCGCCTGTTCCAGCGCGTCCGGGGTATGTGCGTAATCGACCACCACGGTCGGCAGGCCGTCTTCGCCGCCGAGGCGGTTCATGCGGCCACGGATCGGCTGCAGCGCCGACAGCACCTCGGCGATGCGCGGCAGCGGCTGGCCCTGCGCATGCAGGGTACCGGCCACCGCCAGCAGGTTGTCCACGTTGAAGCGGCCCAGCAGCGGCGACTGCACCGCCGCACGCTGGCCGTCGATGACCAGTTCGAACGCAATGCCACGGCCATCCAGCTGCAGCGCCTCGGCGCGCACGCTGGCCTCGCCGGCACCACGCGAGCTCAGGCCGATCGGCTGCACGCCCGCCGGCAGGCCGGCGAACAGCTGGCGGCCGAAGGCGTCGTCCAGGTTGATCACCGCCGCCTTCAGGCCCGGGCGATGGAACAGCCGTGCCTTGGCCGCGCCATAGCTGGCCATGTCGCCGTGGTAGTCCAGATGGTCGCGGGTGAGGTTGGTGAACACCGCCACGTCGTAGTGCACGGCATCCACGCGGCCCTGGTCCAGCGCGTGCGAGCTGACTTCCATCGCCACCGCGCGCGCACCGGCGTCGCGCAGCTGCGCCAGCAGCGCATGCATCTGCAGCACCAGTGGCGTGGTGAAGCCGGTCGGTTCAACCGCACCATAAAGTCCGGCGCCCAGCGTGCCGATACTGCCACTGGGCGTACCGAGCAGGTGCCAGGCCTGGGCCAGCAGCTGCACGGTGGAGGTCTTGCCGTTGGTGCCGGTCACGCCGACCATCGCCATCGCCCGCGACGGTGCGCCATGGAACTGGTCGGCCATTGCGCCCATGCGCGCGCGCAGGCCCGGCACCGCAATCGCATCGGCCGGGGCCGGCAGCTCGGCAGGTGCCGGCGGTTCGAACAGGATGACGCCGGCACCAGCCGCGCGGGCCTGCTCGACAAAGCCCAGGCCATGTGCGCCGAAACCGGCGATGGCGACGAAGGCATTGCCGGGGCGCACGGCGCGGCTGTCCAGCACCAGGCCGGTCAGAACGGGATCATGGCCCGCCAGGGCCACGTCCGGAAGCAACTGCGAAAGCAACATCGAAGGACTCATTGCGTGCCTCCCGTAGCGGGCGGCGTCTGGGCATGCGCGCTGGGCAGCGCAGCATCGAATTCAGCGGCGGCATCCACCGGCAACGCGGCTTCGGCCGGCGGCGCAGGCAGGATCGAGGCCGAGTGGCCGACCTTGCCGGACTGCTGCGCGGCCAGCCACGACTGCAGGTCGTCCAGCGGCACGTCCATCAGGCGCAGGGTGCCTTCCATCACGTTGTGGTAGACCGGCGCCGACACCAGGCCGCCGTAGAACTTGCCGGCCTGCGGGTCGTTGATGACGATGACGGTGGCGAAGCGCGGGTTGGTGGCCGGCACCACGCCGGCAAACAGCGCGTTGTAGTGGCCGCGCTCGTAGCCGCCGGGGCCGGTCTTGCGCGCGGTACCGGTCTTGCCGGCCACGCGGTAACCCAGCACCGCTGCCTGCTTGGCGCCACCCTGGGTAACCACCGTTTCCATCATCGCCACCACCTGCCTGGCGACGTTCTCGTCGATGATCTGATGCGCTTCGTTGCGCTGGCCCTTGACAAAGGTCGGCGCGATCAACTTGCCGCCATTGGCCAGCGCCGAGTAGGCGGTGGCGATCTGCAGCGGCGTCACGTTCAGGCCGTAGCCGTAGGACATGGTGGTCTTGGTGGCACCGTCCCAGTTGGCCGGGCGCCGCACCACGCCACCGGATTCACCCGGGAAGCCGCTGTGCGGCACCGAGCCGTAGCCGAAGCGGCGCACGCCGTCGTAGAACACCTGGTCCGGCATCTTCGCCGCAACCTTGGCCGCGCCGATGTTGGAACTGCGGGTGATCACGCCGGTCACGTTCAGCACGCCGTTGTTGCGTGGCACGTCGCGGATGGTGAAGCGGGCTACCTGCATGTAACCCGGGTTGGTATCGATGATGGTGTCCTTGGTCACCGCACCGGCCTGCAGCGCGGTGGCGATGGTCAGCGGCTTCATCGTCGAACCCGGCTCGACCAGGTCGGTCACCGCACGGTTGCGGCGCGCATCGGGCAGCGCGCCGGTCAGCGAATTCGGGTTGTAGGTCGGCAGGTTGACCATGGCCAGGATCTCGCCGGTGGTCACGTCCATGATCACCATCGAACCGCCGGCCGCCTTGTTGGCCACCAGCGCGTTGCGCAGTTCCTTGAACGCCAGGTACTGGATGCGGCGGTCGATGCTGAGGGTCAGGTCCTTACCCGGTTCAGCAGCGCGCAGCAGATCGCTTTCGACGGTCTCGCCCTTGCGATTGCGGATGACCCGCTTGGCGCCGGCCTTGCCGCGCAGCCATTCGTCGAACGCCAGCTCAAGGCCTTCCTGGCCGCGGTCGTCGATGTTGGTGAAGCCCAGCACGTGCGCCATCGC
This sequence comes from Stenotrophomonas sp. SMYL89, assembly GCF_036319985.1. Lineage (NCBI taxonomy): Bacteria > Pseudomonadati > Pseudomonadota > Gammaproteobacteria > Lysobacterales > Lysobacteraceae > Stenotrophomonas > Stenotrophomonas sp. SMYL89. The sequence continues at coordinate 160,209 of NZ_JAWIRW010000007.1, forward strand.
CTCACCCTGTGGGTAGAAGCGGCGGAACTCGCGCTGCGCGGCCACGCCCGGAATCTTCAGCGCGACCACCTTCTCTGCCTCGTCCGGATTGATCCGGCGACGCAGGTACATGAATTCCTTGTCCGACTTCTGCGACAGGCGGCTGCTCAGCTCATCCACCGACATGCCGACCGCCTGGGCCAGCTCCGGAATGCGCTCGGGCGAACGCAGCAGGTCCTGCGGGTTGACCCAGATCGACGCGACCGGGGTGGACACCGCCAGCGGCTCGCCGTTGCGGTCGGTGATCATCCCGCGCGAGGTCTTGATCGGCAGCTCGCGCAGGTAACGGGCCTCGCCCTGGCGCTGGTAGAAGTCGCTGTTGATGATCTGCACGTAGGCGGCACGACCGACCAGCGACACCGAGCACAGGCCAAGCGCCAGCGCGACCCAGCGCAGGCGCTGGCGCAGGTTGAAGGCGTTGCGCGGGCGGTTGCGGCCGGTCTTGCTCATGGCCGCACCACCACGATGTCCCCTGCTTCGGGGAACTTCATGCCGAGCTTTTCGCGGGCGATGCGATCGACGCGGTTGGCTTCGGCCAGCGTGGCCTGTTCCAGCTGCAGGCGGCCGAATTCCAGGTTGATGTCATCGCGCTTGCGTTCGGCGCGCGACAGCTCGATGAACGTCTGCCGATGACGGTGACGCACGAACACGACGCCGATCGCCGAGGCCACGGTCGAGGCCAACAGGATGATCAGCAGCAGCCGGCTCATGCGTCGGCCTCCCGCTTCTGGGCCACGCGCAGCACGGCGCTGCGGGCGCGCGGGTTGGCGGCCAGTTCCTCGTCGGTGGCCTTGATGGCACCGCCGATCAGGTCCAGCGTCGGCACGAACGCGACCGCCTCGGGCAGGCGGCGGTTGGCCGGCGGCGCCTTGGCCAGGCGGTTCATGTACTGCTTGACGATGCGGTCTTCCAGCGAATGGAAGCTGATCACCGCCAGGCGGCCACCGGGCTTGAGCCGCTCCACCGCCGCATCGAGGCCGGCTTCCAGATCGGCCAGCTCGCGGTTGATGTGGATGCGGATGGCCTGGAAGCTGCGCGTGGCCGGATGGATCTTGTCCTTGCCACGTGGCATCACCGAGGCGATCAGCTCGGCCAGCTCGGCAGTACGGGTGAACGGCTGCTTCTCGCGGCGCGCCACGATGGCACGCGCGATGCGGCGGCTCTGGCGTTCTTCGCCATAGGTCCACAGCACGTCAGCGATCTCGCGGTCTTCCACGCGGTTGATCCACTGCGCGGCGCTTTCGCCGCTGTCCGGGTCCATGCGCATGTCCAGCGGGCCGTCCTTGCCGAAGCTGAAGCCACGTTCGGCCACGTCCAGCTGCGGCGACGACACGCCCAGGTCGAAGAGCACGCCGTCCAGGCCTTCAGCCGTCGCATCCCACTGCAGCAGCTGGGCGAAGCTGCCACGGAAGATGGACACGCGCGGGTCCGGCGCGAAATCGCGCTCGGCAACGGCGATGGCTTCCGGATCCTTGTCCATGACCAGCAGGCGCCCCTCGGGACCGAGCTGGGTGAGCACGCCACGTGCATGACCGCCACGACCGAACGTGCCATCCAGATAACGTCCGTTTTCGATCACCCTCAGGCCTTCGATGACCTGGGTGTACAGGACCGGCAGGTGCACCGCCGGCGACTGCGACACCGGAAGGTGACCGGCCTGCGCTTCTGGGCGCATCCGGGCACCCCGGCTCACAACTTCAGGTCGAGCAACCCATCACCCAGATCCTCGTCAGACAACGTCTGCTGGATCAGGGCCCGATGCGCCTGCTCGCTCCACAATTCGAACTTGTCGCCCATACCGAGCAATACCGCCTTCTTCTCAATGCCCACCGCACCGCGGTGGCTGGCGGGGATGCTGATGCGACCGTTGCCGTCCAGCTCCAGATGGGCGGCCGAGCCGACCAGCTTCTGCTGCAACAGGCGTACGACGCGCTGGGTGTTGGGCTTGGACATGACGTCGTCGCGGACCCGCTCCCATTCCGACTCTGCATACAGCCACAGGCAGCCGGCTTCGAACGGGTTGTAAGTCAGCACGAGACGGTTGTTGCTGGCGCGCGCGACGAGGTCGCGGTAAGCGGTGGGAACCGCCATGCGCCCTTTATCGTCAACTGTGATGGCCGTCTCGCCCTGGAACACGACGCGTGCACCTATCCTTCGCCCGGTGAAACATTGAACCACGAAAACCCACAAAACACCCGGATTTCCCTCTGATGCCCACCTTAGCAGCGGCCGAAGGGTTGTCAACAACTTTTCAGCGGGGAAATCGCCAGCCGCATCAATGGCTTGCAACAACCTTTAGAGAATTGTTCAAGGCTTATCCACAAGTTGCTGATCCGTCTCAATTTTTGAGATTGAACGGAAGTTCAGGGCTGTGGACAGGGCGTGAAACATCTCCCGCGCATTCATCCGGAACCGGGCGGAAACGCCGCCGGACTGCGCAAACGATGCACAATGAGGCCATGTGCCTGCTCGCTCTTGGCTGGATGCACCACCCGCGCTGGCGGCTGGTGATGACCGGCAACCGTGATGAGTTCCACGCCCGCCCGACCGCCGCGCTGGCCCCCTGGCAGGATGAGACCTCCGTCATCGGGGGGCGCGACCTGCGCTCCGGCGGTGGCTGGGCCGGCGTTGGTGCCGGCGGCCGCATGGCCGTGGTCACCAATGTCCGCGATCCGCTGGCCGCACAGACCGGCCCGTCCCGGGGGGCGCTGGTGGCCGACTTCCTGCGCGGCCGCGACCCGGCCGCCGTGCATATCGACCGGCTGGCCATCGTGGCGGGCGCATATGCGCCCTTCAACCTGCTGCTGGCCGATGGCGACAGCCTGGAGTACCTGGGCAACCACCCGGCCGAACGCCAGCGCCCGGGCCCCGGCGTGCACGGCATGTCCAACGGCGCACTGGACGCGCCGTGGCCGAAGACCCGCCGGCTGATGGCTGCGCTTTCCGCCTGGCTGAAGGAAGACGGGGTCAGATCCCTTTCCCAAGAGGAAAGGGATCTGACCCCGCTCTGGAATGCTCTGGCCGATGAACACCGCCCGGCCGACAGCGACCTGCCCGACACCGGCATCGGCCTGGAGCGCGAGCGCTGGCTGAGCCCGGCCTTCATCCGTGGCGACGACTACGGCACCCGCGCCAGCACGGTGCTGTTGATCGACGCCCATGGCCACGGCCAGATCCACGAGCGCCGCTTCGGCCCGCAGGGTGTCGCCCTCGGCCAGAGCCAGGTCGATTTCTGAGCCTGTACCTGTTTTCTGTGTCTATAAATGTCTGCACGCACGTCACACGATGACCCGGCGCGATCCTGCCGCGCGCCCCACCGATCCACAGGGAGTCATCGATGCGCCGTGTCTTCGTACTTGCCGTCACCCACCTGCTCGCCCTCGGCCTGGGCTTCGGCCTGGGCATCTACCTGCTGCCGATCCTGATCGCCCCAGACGACCCGCCGGTCGCGCAGGTGCAGGCGGCGATGGGCGACGCCCGTTACCACACCACCTTCCGTCGCGACCTCAAGGGCAGCGACGCCGTGCACTGGGCCGACGGCAAGGTCAGTGTCAGCGCGCGCCAGGTCGCGTTCGACGGCAAGATGGGCCCGGGGCCGGACTACAAGGTCTACCTGGTGCGCGACTTCGTCGACAACAAGGCCGACTTCCTGAAGATCAAGGCGCAGGCCCAGCGCATCGGCGAGGTGAAGACCTTCAACCGGTTCCTGGTGGAGGTGCCTGAGAGCGTCAACGTGGACGACTACACCACCGTGGTTGTGTGGTGCGAAAGGTTCGAGCAGTTCATTTCCGCAGGGCAGTACCGCACGCCGGGTTGAACAACATCCCAAGCATCTGGGCGGAGAGCAGCCGAGCATGGCTCGGCTCTACTGTAGAGCCGAGCCATGCTCGGCTTACCGTAAGAAAGAGGCGGAGCCGGCCGATAAGCCGGGTTCTGTCGTGGACAGTCATTCCTCTAGGCGTTACGTCACCGCAACGCTCAAGCAACCTACCCGGATCCAACGCGGGCCGCGCCAAAGGATCCCTATTTGGTCTTGCTCCAGGTGGGGTTTGCCGTGCCGGTCTGTTGCCAGACTCGCGGTGCGCTCTTACCGCACCATTTCACCCTTACCGGCCTTCCGAAGAAGACGTAGGCGGTATCTTTCTGTTGCACTTTCCGTCGGCTTGCGCCGCCCAGGCGTTACCTGGCACCTTGCCCTATGGAGCCCGGACTTTCCTCGGCACCCCCGAAGGGATGACGCGACTGTCTGGCCGGCTCCGCCAGCGCGCATTCTAGCGCACGCGGGTGGTTCCTGCCGCGTTGATCGCGGCGCGTCGTTCATCCATCCACGCGTGGCGTGGATCTACCTCGCCGGAAATGGCCCGGCACCAGATGTTCCATTTTGCCGGTTGATATTGAAAACAACCTGCATTATGGAACAATGCCGCCATGGGAAATGCTGAGGCCAGGGCACGAAAGCTACTGCAGCGCGCAGGCACGCTGCGCGCGCGCGAACTGGTGGCTGCCGGAATCGCCCGTGCGCAACTGGCGCGCCTGGTCGACGCCGGCGCACTCATCCGGATGTCCCGCGGCGTCTACGCATTGCCAGGAAAAGCCCGCGGCGACACCGACGATGGACTGCGGATCATTGCCGAACGCCTGCCGCACCCCCGTCTGTGTCTGTTGAGTGCGCTGCGCCTACATGGGCTGACCACCCAGGCGCCGTTCGAGATCTGGGCAGCCATTGGCAACAGTGACCGCGCGCCCCGCATCGACTGGCCGCCGCTCCGGGTGGTCCGCATGTCGCCAACGACACTCAATGCAGGACTGGAAGAACGTCGCGTGGGCACGCGCTGCATCTACGTCAGCAACGTTGCCAAAACCGTCGCCGACTGCTTCAAGTACCGCAATCTCGTTGGCCTCGATGTCGCTATCGAGGCGTTGCGTGACGCGCTTCGCAGCCGCGCCACGACCCCAAACGCACTGATGGAGTATGCGCGGATCTGCCGCGTTGCCAGACTGATGAGACCGTACCTCGATGCCCTGGCGTGACCCACTCCCTGCCGCTCCCCCAGCGCGTTGCTTCCATCCGGCAACGGCTGCTCGATCTCGCACGCAGCCGCAACGAAGACTTCCAGTTCGTGCTGGACAGATTCGCCGTTGAACGCCTGCTCTACCGGCTCTCGACCTCATCCTTCCGCGACCAGTTCCTGCTGAAGGGCGCCCTGCTGTTCGTGGCCTGGTTCGATGCACCACACCGGCCCACACGGGATGCCGATTTCCTCAGATTCGGCAGTGCTGAGCCCGACCATCTTCTGGACATCGCACGCGCGCTCTGTGCAATGGCAAGCGACGACGGCCTGCGTTTCGATCCAGCCAGCATCACCATCGAAGCTACCCGCGAAGACGCTGCATATGAGGGGCTGCGCCTGCGCCTGATCGCCTATTTGGGCCGAGCGCGCTGCCATGTGCAGTGGGATGTGGGGTTTGGCGACGCGGTCACCGCCCCACCTCCGGAAATTGCCTATCCGGTGATGCTGGATGGCTTTCCGCCACCTTGCCTGCGCGTCTACCCACGCGAGACGGTGTTCGCCGAAAAGCTGGAGGCCATTGCCGCCCTCGGCATTGCCAACAGCAGGATGAAAGACTTCTTCGACCTGCTGGCACTGGCGCGCGAGGACGCCATGGATCGCCCCGGCCTTGCAGCCGCCATTGCTGCGACCTTTGACCGACGCGGCACCCCTGCACCGACGCCGCTGCCGTACGGGCTGACCCAGGCGTTCGCCAGGGATGCCCAGAAGCGGGCTCAGTGGCGCGCGTTCCTGCGCAGGAATCGCCTGCGTGCCGCTGAGCTTTCCTCCGTGGTTGCCGAGATTGCCATTATCTGCGTGCCCTGGACGGCATCGCACCGGGCTGAGGCCGGACGGCGCACCCCGGGGTGCGGATCCGGGTGGGGTTCATTCATCCACGCATGGCGTGGATCTACCGATGCCGCGCCGATTCCGCCTTGGTGGGTGCGGACCTTGGTCCGCACGATCCATCAACTCCCGTACAACGCCTTGCGCGGCGCACCGGTCAACTCGGCCGCCAGCTTCGCCGCGGTCGACGGCGGCAGATGCTCGCTCAGCTTGGCGTACACACGGCGGCCATGCGCCAGTTGCGCTTCCTCATCATCGCCGGCGCCCTGCACCATCACCACGAACTCGCCCTTGCGCTGGTTCTCGTCGGCTTCCACCTTGGCCAGCAGGCCGGCCAGGTCGCCATCAAGCACGGTCTCGAACAGCTTGGTCAGCTCGCGTGCCAGCACCGCCGGGCGCTCGCCGCCGAAGATCGCCGCCATGTCCGCCAGCGATTCGGCGATGCGGTGCGAGGATTCGTAGAACACCATCGTGCGCACTTCGCCGGCCAGCGCCTGCAGGCGGTCGCGGCGGCCGCTGGCCTTGGCCGGCAGGAAGCCTTCGAAGCTGAAGCGATCGCTGGGCAGACCGGCCACGCTCAGCGCGGCGATGGCAGCGCAGGCCCCGGGAATCGGGCTGACCTTGATGCCAGCCGCACGGGCAGCACGCACCAGGCGGAAGCCGGGGTCGCTGACCAGCGGGGTGCCCGCATCGCTCACCAGCGCCAGCGACTCACCCGCCTGCAGGCGCGACACCAGGCGCTGCGACAGGGCCTCTTCATTGTGTTCGTGCAGGGCCACCAGCGGCTGCTGGATGCCGAAATGGGACAGCAGCTGGCCGCTGCGGCGGGTGTCCTCGGCACAGATGGCCGCCACCGAGCGCAGCACCTCCTGCGCGCGCGGGCTCAGATCGGCCAGGTTGCCGATCGGGGTGGCGACGACGTACAGGGTTGGGACACTCATTTCAGCGGTACTCACGGGGCAAGGGTAGAATCGTAGCGTGTACCCGGCCAAGGCCGCTGCCCTCATCGCATGGACCCGATCATGAACAAGCCCGCCGCACGGATCTCCGCCCTGTCGTTGTCGCTGATGCTGCTGGCCGGCTGTGCCACCACCAGCCTGACCAGCGCGCCCGAATCGCCGGCCCAGAGCCAGGCGCTGGCGCTGATCGAACAGGGCAAGCCGCGCGACGCCGCACTGCAGCTGGAAGGCCTGGCCGCCACCCTGCGCGGCGGTGCCCGCGCCAACGCCCTGGCCGATGCAGCCTGGGCCTGGAACCTGGCCGGCGACAGCGCCCGCGCGCGCAGCCTGCTGGGCCAGCTCACCGCCCGCCAGCTGACCGGCGCCAGCCTGCAGCGCTACCAGCTGACCGGCGCCGAGCTGGCACTGGCCGACAAGCAGCCGGCACAGGCCCTGGCCCTGCTGAAGGACAGTGGCGACAACGTACTGCCGGCCCTGCGCACGCGCTGGCACCTGGCCCGCGCCACTGCCCTGCAGGGCACCGGCGATGCCTTCGGTGCCGCCACCGAGCGCGCACGCGCCCACGCCAGCCTGACCGGCAGCGCACGCAGCGAGAACCAGGCCGCCATTGCCGGCCTGCTCGGTACGCTTGACGATGCCACCCTGCGCAGCCGTGCCGCCGCCCTGCCGGCCAACGACCCGTTGTACAACTTCGCCGGCCGCGCGCTGATCGCGCGTGGCCTGCCTCTGCCGCGCCCGTTCGACCGCGACGGCGCCGCCCAGTTCGATACCAGCAAGCGCCCGCCGGCCATGAGCGACGGTTACCGTCCGCCGGCCAAGCTGGCCGTGCTGCTGCCGCTCAGCGGCCGCCTGGCCACCGCCGCGCAGCCGGTGCGCGATGGCCTGCTGGCCGCCTACTACGGCGAGACCCGCCGCCGCCCGGACATCAACTTCATCGACACCGCCGGTACCCCGGCCGGTGCGCTGGCCGCGTATGACAAGGCCGTCGCCTCCGGTGCCGACTTCGTGGTCGGCCCGCTGGGCCGCGACGAAGTGGACGCCGTGTACGGCCGCCAGCAGCTGCAGGTGCCGGTGCTGGCCCTGAACCGTGGCAAGGATGCGCCGCCAGCCGGCAGCGCCGGCTTCTCGCTGGCACCGGAAGACGACGGCATCGTCGCTGCCGAGTACCTGCGTGGCCGCGAGCGCGGCAAGGCGCTGGTGATCAACAGTGCCGACGACACCGGCCGCCGTGCCGCTGCGGCCTTCGCCCAGCGCTTCGCCCAGCGTGGCGGCCAGGTGGTGGCCACCGTCGGCGTCAGCGACGCGGTTGGCGATGTCGGCGCGCAGGTGCGCAATGCCGGCCAGGTCGATGCCGTGTTCCTCGCCGTGCGCGCCCCGCAGGCCCGCCTGCTGGCGCCGCAGCTGGCGCTGGCAGGTGCCGGTGGCGCCACCCGCGTCGGCACCTCGCAGCTGACCGTCGGTAGCGGCAAGGTGGAAGAAGACGTGGCGCTGGACGGCATCGTCTACCCGAACGAAGCCTGGAACGTGCGCAGCGTGTCCGGCCTGCCCTCGGCCAGCCAGGTGGCCAGCACCCTGCCCAGCGCACGCGGTGCCGCCGGCCGCCTGTTCGCCTTCGGCGCCGATGCCTGGAAGATCACCGCCTACCTGGACAAGCTGTCCAACGAAGGCGGCCTGGACGGCGCCACCGGCACCCTGTTCCTGGACAGCAACGGCAACATCCTGCGCCAGCCGGCCTGGTCCACCTTCAATGGCGGCCGGCCGATGCCGATCGTCGGTGGTCGCTGAGCGCAGCCAACGGGGCTCGGCGGTGGAAGCCGCCGCCGAGCAGCATCTGCAACAGGCCGGACTGCAGCCGCGTGCGCGCAACGTGCGTTATCGCGGCGGTGAACTGGACCTGGTGATGGACGATGCCGGCACCGTGGTGTTCGTGGAAGTGCGTTACCGCGCGCGATCCGACTTCGGTGGCGGCGCTGCCTCGGTGGACGTGCGCAAGTGTCGACGCCTGGCCCATGCCGCGTTGTTGTATCTGCAGGACAACCCTGCACTGGCCAATGCGCCCTGTCGTTTCGACGTGGTGGAAGCCACGGGTGAACCGCCGCAGTTGCATTGGCTGCGGGATGCGTTCCGGTTGGATGATTGCTGATGGGTACCGTCCGCTTTGGTAGAGGCCAACCTTGGTCGGTGCTTCTGTGCCAACCAAGGTTGGCACCTGCCAGCGCGCAACCTGGCCGGCACGACCATGGTGCGTGACTGATGCCGTCCATCATCACCCATGCCGCTGTGCCGCTGGCGCTGTGGTGCGCCGCCGATCGTGGCCGCATTCCTGCGTGGCTGCTGGCTGCCGGTGTGGTCGCCGCGATGCTGCCCGATGCCGATGTACTGGCCTTTGCACTGCACATTCCCTATGCCGATGCGTTCGGCCATCGCGGTGCAAGCCATTCGTTGTTGTTTGCCGGGGTTCTGGCGGTGTTGGCCGCGGTGTGGGCGTTCTTTGGTAGCGGCCGACCTTGGTCGGCGGTTTCGTGCCAACCAAGGTTGGCACCTACCACGGCGCGGCCAACGGTGGCGTCCACCGTGCAGGCGGCGGCATTCGTCTTCATCTGCGCCGCCAGCCATCCCCTGCTCGACGCCATGACCTCCGGCGGCCTTGGCGTTGCCCTGGCCTGGCCGTGGAGCGAACACCGCTTCTTCGCCCCGTGGCGGCCGATCCGCGTTTCACCGTTCGCCCCGCAGTTCTTCAGCGCGCGCGGCATCGCCACCCTTCTCTCTGAACTGCGCTGGGTGTGGCTGCCGCTGGCCGGCGCCGTTGTTGCCTGGAAACTGATCCAACCCGCCCCTGCTGTCCCGCGAGATCCGTCATGAGTACTGCCCTGCCCGCTGCCCTGGTTGCCGAACTGTCTGCCCTGCTGGGCGCGGAGGGCTGGCGCATGGATGACAACGCGCTGGAGGCGAACGCGCAGGACAACTCGTGGCGCCACCAGCGCCCCGCTGCCGTCGCGCTGCCCGCCAGCATCGAACAGGTACAGGCACTGGTGCGCGCCTGCCGTGCACATCGCGTGGCGCTGATCGCGCGCGGCGCGGGCACCGGCACCACCGGTGCTGCGGTGCCATTGCCCGGCAGCATCGTGCTGTCGTTCACTCGCATGGATCGCATCATCGACATCCGTGCCGGTGATCGCTGCGCCGTGGTGCAGCCGGGTGCGTTGAACGGAACCCTGCAGCAGGCACTGGCGCCGCACGGCCTGTTCTGGGCGCCGGACCCGTCCAGCGCGGAGATCTGCAGCGTGGGCGGCAACCTGGCCTGCAACGCCGGTGGCCCGCGCGCGGTGAAGTACGGCACCAGCCGCGACAACGTGCTGGGCCTGGTGGCAGTGACCGGCACCGGCGAGGTGATCCGCTGCGGCGGCGCCTACACCAAGGATTCCACCGGCTACGACCTCACCCACCTGCTGGTGGGCAGCGAAGGCACACTGGCGCTGATCGTGGAAGCCACCCTCAAGCTCACCCCGCTGCCGGTCAGCCAGGCCGGCCTGCGCGTGCTGTACCGCGATGCCGATGCGGCCGCCGCCGCGGTGTCACGCCTGATGTCGCAGCCAGTGGTGCCCACGCGACTGGAATTCATGGACGCCCGCAGCCTGGAGCTGCTGCGCCTCAACGGTGCCGAAGTACCCGAGGCTGGCGCGATGCTGCTCGTGGAAGCCGATGGCGACCACGACACCCTGCCCTACCTGCTGCAGGCACTGGCCAGCGCCACCGAGGGCGACGGCATGATCGAGCTGGACGTGGCGATGGAAGGCCGCGCACGCGACCAGCTGTGGGCCGCACGCAAGGCGCTGTCGCCGGCACTGCGCACCGTGGCACCCGGCAAGATCAATGAAGACGTAGTGGTGCCGGTGTCGCGCATTCCGGAACTGGTGGCCGGCGTGCAGGCATTGGCACGCGACTACACGCTCACCATCGTCACCTTCGGTCATGCCGGCAACGGCAACCTGCACGTCAACATCCTCTACCACCCGAACGATGCCGACGAGAACGCACGCGCGCATGCCGCGCTGCCGAAGATCTTCGAACTGACGCTGTCGCTGGGCGGCACGCTCTCTGGCGAACACGGCATTGGCTTGGCCAAGCGCGATTTCATGGCGCAGGCGTTCAGCCCGGCCACGCTGGCGGCGATGCGCGCGATCAAGTCCGCGCTGGACCCGGATGGGATTCTCAACCCGGGCAAGGTGCTGCCGCCGGTGTGAGGCCAACAGTTGCACCCACCGCGCTGTAGAGCCGAGCCCATGCTCGGCTGCTCTCCGTTCTGATCACGATGCACCCGCGCTTCGCGCAGTAAGCCGAGCATCGGCTCGGCTCTACAAGGGGCTTCCGCGCAGCCTCCATTGCACGTTCCGCCTTCTGTAGAGCCGAGCCATGCTCGGCTGCTTTCCGGTCAGATCACGAAGAACGCTGCGCTTCGCGCTGTGAGCCGAGCATCGGCTCGGCTCCACAAGGACGCTGCGCGAATGCTGACGCATTCGCCTCACAATGCGCGACCACACTGCGCCTGCATGCAGATTGCAACAATTTTGAATTTGAAACTTTCCTCATTGGTACAGCAGCACCTACGTGCGCAAGATGTAGATGCCACCGACGACGGGTGGCACGGGCTTCCAATCCCGTTTGATTAGTGTCGTTTACGCTTGCCTGCCGGCGTCACCGCCTTCCCTCGTGCCTGGGTGGCGTCGGCAGGCATTCTGTCCGCGGATCTTTGGCGGGCGGTGCGTGGGGGCCTCGTGCCCGCCGGCATTTGGCGACACTAATCACCGGTATTGGAACCACGCACCGTCCGCCACCCTCGCTGTTAAGCGGGGTGGCCCCTTGCTTCGCACACAAGGACGCCGCCATGACCACTTCCCACTATCCCCACCTGTTTGCCACCTTGGGCGAGGCCGCCACGCGCCTGCCTGACGACCTGGCGCGCACGCTCGAAAGCACCTTCGCCGCACTGCAGGAAGGCGAAGAGCCCGGCACCATCACGCTGCTGCACTGCCTGCAGCACATCCGCCAGGGCGACGCCGCCGATGGACAGCCGTGGCCTGGCAAAGGCCGCACGCCGGGGCAGCGGCTGGCACTGGCGCGCATCGACCGCGCCAATGCCGGGCTGACGTTTCTGTTGGAGTTGCTGCACGCTACAGAACGCGTGCGCGTGGATGGTGAGGTCAGCCAGCAGGTAGGCGATGACGCGCGCGAGGGATTGCTGCTGGCGTGCCGTGGGCTGGCCGAATATGTGGATGCGCAGCTGCACGCTGCATTGTAGAGCCGAGCCATGCCCGGCTGCTTTCCTGCCTGTCGTCTCGCGATGAAGCAGCGCTACGCGCGCAGCCGAGCATGGCTCGGCTCTACGTCGGCTGCACCAGCGCGCTATTTCCGCGGGGTCAATCGGCAGCTGGCGCAGGTGCGAAGGCACCAAGCGACTTCCGCTCAATAATAGTTGGCCACCAGCACCGCCTGGCCAATGATCTCGCCGGCCAGCAACGGCTCACCTGCCAGGCGGATATAGCGCGCAGTGAACGGGATGCGTTCACTGGCGCCGGTGGAATCGGTATGCGCCCACACCCGTCCCATCGGCAACGGCAGACCGTTGTGCAGCACCTGCAGGCCCACACCCTGCGCACTGGAACCGGCCGCGGGCGCCAGAATGTCGCTCATGTTGCTGCGATCGGTGGCATCGTAGATTTCCAACGACACCGGACGGCCGGGAACACCGCAGTCCATCTGCACAGTAAAGTCCTTCGCGCCACCGCTACCAGTGGCGTCCAGCGCATCGGCGCTGATGGGGTCGAGCACGGGGCTGGCATCCATCAACGCGCAGGTGGTGCCCTGGAATTCATAGCCCAACTCGAAATGGAACTCGGCCGAGCCGGAGCCGAGCACCTGTACCGAGCCAAGTCGGCGCTGTGTCTGCGGTCGCATTGGGCCACCGCGGGAATAGAAGTACAGCTCGGCTTCCATGTAGTTTCCAGCAGCCTCGAATGACCAGGAATTATCACGCAATGCATCGATCGCACCGCCAACACCTTCAGCGCCATTGTCTGGAGAGTTGCTGAAGTACACGACAACCAGCGGAGAGTCCGGGCTCAGTTCGTATGCAGGTTCATCGTTAATGTCTCTCACGTAGGTCAATCCACTCAGCGCTGCGCGCAAGGTGGCCGACTCTTCAGCGTCGCACTGATAGTTGATGGCGGAGCTGTGCGCCACATGCAGCAAAACATCTGGCTCAGGCACGAAGCGCACCGGCACGGTCTGTGCGTAGGTGACGCTTGGAACATTGGGCACGCACGCCGCATGCGCGGCAAAGCCGAACGACGTCAGTCCGGCCAGCGTCAGTGCGCGCGCGACGTTGGGAACAACGTACATGATGGCTCCGGGGTGAAAGGTCGAAGCAATGCATGGTGCAGTTCAAACGGGCGCAGGACCATGCAACTTGTTGCGAAGTACGGCGAGCGGCGATTCGTGGCATTCGCGGGTCGCGCGCATACGCGCGCGTGGTGAGAGATGTGCAGCTTCACGTCGCTTGTGGAGGCGAGCCTTCGAGACATCACGGCCCCTGCGCGCCTCAGCCGAGCATGGCTCGACTCTACAACAACGCAGCCGCGCAAGCTCGACTCTACTCGTAGTCGGCAGTGACGGTGATTTCCGAGCGCACTTCACCTGCCTGCAGGCCGGTCAACGCGGTTGCGTAGTAGCCCGCGCGCAGCGGGAAGCTCGCCGTTGCACCGGTCACCGGCACCTCGATACCGGTATCCCCGTTCTTCAGATAGGTCGTTCCCGTGGCACCCGCCAGCAAGGCCACGCTCACACCCACTGCGGGGTCGGTGCTGGCCGTGTTCTGCCAGCGCTCGGCATCACCTGTGGCCGCCGTGCCGCTGAAGGACAGCACCGCCTTGCTCACGCCTACGCAACCGGTGAAGTTGAGCACGCCAGCCTTCAATCCGTTGTCGCCCACCACCAGTTCATCGGCCTTGATCGGATCAAGGGCGATCGGCGGTGCCGCCAGGGTGCAGGTGCCAGGCAGCACACGGCCGCTGATGGTGAGGGTGGCGGTGTCGGCCAGGGCGACGGAAGGAAACATGCCAGCGCAGGCTACCAAGGCGCAGACGAGAAACGAGGATTTCATGGAATTCTCCTGATTGGGGATGAACGACCGTAATGGATGCTCACAACGACGCGCTGGCCGCCGCCAGACGCTGTGGAACGCACACTCCCACGCTCCACGACAGCCCATAGGCGTCCGGAGCGTCAGGCATGCGGTACTCGATGCGGCAGCGCGCCGCGCCTTCGGGATCGATAATCAAGGCACCTGCATCCTGCGCGCCACGCAGCTGGATCACCCCGCCCTGCCCCACTGCGCCCAGCGGCAGGCCATCTTCGCTATGCACCTGCGCGGCAAACGGCAACGGCTGGCCCAGCGCGTCGGTGGCATCGATGAACAGGGTGCGCTCGCGGCGTACTTCAAACGGCACGCGCACGATGCCACCGGCGGTCGGTGCCACGCGCTGCGAGGTCTGCAGCAGTTCAACCTCCATCGGCAGGCCGGCCGGATCCAGATCCAGCGTGTTCCAGCGGTACGGGCTGATGTGCGGCACCAGTGCATAGCCATTGCCGGCCACGCGCACGCCCGTGCTGCTGCCCACGCGTGCCCCCTGCGCGCCCGGTGCCTGTACCAGCGCGAAGCCATCGCCGACCGGTGCCCCCAGATTGATGCCACCGCCATGCAACACCCCGCAACCGCGTAGGGTGCCCGCATGGGAAAGCATTACAGTCATTTGAGTTCCGAGGAACGTGCCGTGCTGCAGATCGAAGTCAGCAACGGGTCCAGCATTCATTCCATTGCCAGGCGTCTCAGTCGCAGCGCTTCCACCCTGTCGCGGGAACTGGGCCGGCAGGAGCACCCGGGATACGTTGCCAGGCTCGCAGGGCAGCGTTACCAGCTGCGCCGAAAGCGCAGCGTTCGCAGGCGAAAGCTGGTGGAGAGCAGCGCACTTTTCCAGAGTGTTCGTGACGATCTGGTCTTCTATCGCTGGTCGCCTCAGCAGATTGCTGCCAAGCTTCGGGTCATGCATCCGGATGACCCGAGCAAGCGCGTGAGCCACGAGACGATCTACGCTGCCATCTACGCGCACCCGCGCGGTGGTTTGAAGAAAGAGCTTGTGGAAGCGTTGCGCCAGCACAAGCCAACGCGTGGTCTGCGTCGCACCAGTGCCGCCAAGCGCACATGGGTGCCTGAGGAGCTTCGCATCGCCCACAGGCCGGAAGAAGTGGCTGAGCGTTTGATACCGGGGCATTGGGAAGGCGACCTGATAAAGGGCGCGTTCAACCGCTCCTGCGTGGGCACGCTGGTGGAGCGCAAGACGCGCTTCGTCCTGCTGTGCAGGATGGATGGCTGCACTGCAGAGGACGCGCTGGAAGGCTTTACGCGGCAGATGAAGAAGCTGCCTCACTTTCTGCTTGGAAGTCTGACCTACGACCGCGGCACCGAGATGACCTGCTACAAGGAGCTCATGCGACGGCTGAACATCGATCTCTGGTTCGCCGACCCACATGCGCCGTGGCAACGCGGCAGCAACGAGAACACCAATGGCCTGCTGCGCCAGTTCATGCCCAAGGGCGCTGACCTGTCCAAGGCCAGCCAGGAATATCTCAACAACGTTGCCGACCTGATGAACGCACGTCCGCGACAGACGCTTGGCTGGAAGACGCCGAATCAAGCGGTGGAAGAGGAATTCGCAAAGTTCAATTCAAGTGTTGCGCTTGCAAGTTGAGACCGCCGTTTCAAGAGCAGCCGAGCATGGCTCGGCTCTACAGGAAGATCAGTCGAGCAAGCTCGACTCTACGGTGTCGATCAGCAGCTGACGGAAGTGCGGCAGCAACACGCGGTTGCCGTGTCCGCTCAAATGGTCGTTGTCGAAGAACAGCGGCTGGCCATCTTCCACTGCCAGGCAAACCTCGGGCCCGCACAGCAGCGGCAGCGGGTCCCACACGGCCAGCGACGGGTAGCGCGCGGCAAGATCGACCAGCAATGCCATCTGCGGTGCACGCAGCCTCTCCAGGTCGGCGCGGCGCATCTGCAATCCACCGGCACACGCCGGGTTCATGCGGTTGAACCAGTCCGAGCACCGATAGGCGCCGGCCTTGAACAGCGGCATCGGTGCGTCGATCACCACCTGCACGCCCAGCACCTGCAGCCGCTGCAGCACGCGCTCGGCTTCCTCGCGTGCGGCCTGGGCGTCGGCCGGCGTCTGCTGGGTCAGCAAGGTGCGGTAGACCGTCTCATCGTCCTGCTGCGACCAATCGATGCCCCGCAGTTCGGGCGTGCGCAATGCCGCCAGCAGCACGATGTCACCCGGGCGCGCCTCGCGCTCGATCTGCGAAAGCGCCTGCTCGATAAAGCCCTGGCAGGCGGCCGGGCTGGCCCGCAGCAGGTTCACGAAGCTGCAGCCGCCCTGATCGCTCTGATGCAATTCCATGCCGGTCTGGCGCGCCACCATGCTGGTCATGGTGCGATATGCAGCGGCGTGCGAATCGCCGGCAACGAACAGGCGACGTCCGTCCAGGTTCGGTGCCGCGACCGGCTCCAGCGGCCGCCAGGCCGGGTAGCGGCGCGCCTACCAGGCATGGCTGTCACGGGTCACACTCAGCGAGATGCGCTCCTGATGTTCCACGCTGGCCTACGTGGCCACGCCACACAGCGCCACCAGAAGCCCCGCCGATGCCAGCGTCTTCATCGGCGCCCAACGCAGCAATGGCCCGGCGTTCCGCAGCGGCTGCTCGACCAAGTGATAAGACGCAGCCGACACCGCCAGCAGCAGCACTGGGTACAGCCACAATGCCGCGCCCTGCAGCCCATAAGTCCAACGCAGCAGCACCAGCAGCGGCCAGTGCCACAGATACAGCGAGTACGACAGGCGGCCCAGATACACCAGCGGCGACCAGCCCAGAACCCGGGCGATACCACCATCTGCCTGTCGGGAAACGCCTGCCAACAGCAGCAGCGTGCCGACCACGGTGGCCAGCACGCCCGGCATCGGCATGGGCAGATGCCGGGCCATCCATCCGCCGGCCACCAGCAACGCCAGACCTGCAGTCGCCACGAGATGCGCATATCGGCTATCCACGCGCGTCCGCGTCCATTGGTACAGCAGCGCGCCGGCCGCCAGTTCCCAGAACCAGGTAGAACGCCGATGTCGGTGCCACCTGCGCCTGCCAGCCCGCCCATAGCACCGACAGCCCGGTGAGTACCGGCAACAACGCAGGTGTCCGCCACCAGTACCCGCGGCCGCGCAGCCACACCATGAACACCAGCGGGAAGACCAGATAGAACTGCTCTTCCACACCCAATGTCCACGTATGCAGGAACGGATTCAGTTCTGCGCCGGGGGAGAAATAGTCATCGTCCTGGCCGGCCAGGACAATGTTGCTGAGCCCGGCCAACGCGGCCCAGCCGGTCTGGTCGAACTGCTCGTTGCGCCATGCGCGCGGAATGAACAGGGCCGACAGCACGAAGGTGGCCAGCAGCATCAGCAGCAGCACCGGCAACAGCCGCAGCGCGCGACGTCGATAGAAATCCAGCAGCAGACGGGCCGTGGGCTGGGAGCCACGCGACGCCAGCGCCTGACTGATCCCGAAGCCGGAAATGACGAAGAACATGTCCACGCCGGTGAAGCCACCGGGCAGCCACGCAGCATCGATATGAAAAACAATGACGGCCAGCACGGCCAATGCGCTCCCGCCATCGATGGCGGGAGCGTGTGGACGAATGAAGGCAGACATACGGAGAAGGCAATCGGCGACAAGGGAGGGGCCAGCATTGCTATCCCCAACCCTGAGCTCAATGGACGATTACGTCAGCGATGAGAGTTACTCAGGGGAGATCCAGAATCAATGCCCTGACAGACCGTTACCAGTTGGTAGTACGTCAAACAGATGAAGGTCAGTTGTAGTCCAGGCTCAGCGTTGCCTGCCCCTTGATCTCACCAGGCTCCAATGCTTCTGCATTGCGCACGTAACGCGCGCTGAAGGGAATGTTCTGCATACCCACCCGTGACGGACCATGATCCCAGGTCTCGCCAAACCTCACCGCATTACCACCCCGCAACAGCTCCAGGTCCACCCCCCGCGCATCGGAGTCCGACGTCGGTGTCAACCGGCTGCCCACGTTACCGGAATCGAGCGCGTCCACAATCTGCAACGTGACATTGGCACCTGCCGTCAGACAATTCATCTGCATGTTGAAGGTCTTCTCGCCGATCGGGCGCCCTACCGCAGGCAGCGCATCAGCGGAAACATTGTCAAGTACCACCGAGTTGTCACCGATCGTACACGTCGGCGAACGCATCTGTATGCCCAGACTGACCGGAACGGTTACCGACAGCCCAGGCGCCTGCTGCAAGGTAATCTCTATCGTGCCCAGATTTCCATAGGGAGCGCCACTGGTTGGTCCGCCCCTAGCGAAAAGCCTAGTGTACAGCCTGAAATCGAGGCCGAACGAGCCGGACCTGGTGGTGTACTGCGTTGTGTTGGGCCCCATCGAAAGCGGGAGTCGGCCAGTTGGGGAGCCACTGTTCTCAATGATCGCAACGATGCCCACCAGCGGTGATCCCGGGTGCAACTCGTACGCGGGAACCGACAGACCAAACAATTCAACGTCCCGGACATAGGTAAGCCCAGGCAGATTCGCCTGGATGTTCACGTCATACGTCGCTGCTCTGCAGCCGGTGAATAAGCCGTTACGGCCTGTGTGGACATTGGTCAAGAAGGCATCCGGCTCGCTGACGTAGTTCACCGTGACGTCTTCATCAATGGGAATCTCCCTCGACACGGTGGAGCAGGCCTGCACGGTGGTACACGCGACCAGTCCAGCCACGGCTGTCAGCGCGGCAAACGATGCCCGCTGCCCACCCTTCAAAGGATTGACGCAAGACACGGAACTGCGCGGTTGCCGCAGCACTCGAAGTAGGCCGTTGCAAGGCAGCTTCAGCATCCCGAAAGCTTGCTTGCAATGAACGGCGAAGCGTCGAATCCGCGCATTCCTTCTGCGCAGGGAAAGATCGGTGGTAAGCATGAATTGTCTCCTGCTGCATCCCGGTAACGGGCGGGGTGTAATCACTGTTAGGTGGTCGCGACCCACAATGCGCCGCGAAGCTGGCGGCCGATGAGTTGTAGATGGCCAACAGTCGCTGCGCATGGTGCCGGGCCTTACTGGCCAGTGCCATGCAATTGGTTGCGGTTCTGCCAGATCAACGCCACAGCGGTTACCAGGCCATGCGTAGGCCCATCTGCGCCGAGATCCTACGCTGGCCGCGACCACCGTGCTCCGCGTTCAGGCCCGCCCAGGCGCCCCGGCGCACGCCCCACTGCAGATCGACACCCGCCTGCAGTTCACGCCGATCGCTTTTCCGAGAATCGTGCATGTCGCCGCTCAGCCAGTACACGGCCGCATAGGGTTGCAGCAGGCTGCGCTGGCCCTCATGCCAGGTGGAAACCCGCAGCCCCCGCACCGGCCTCCATGCCGTCGGCATGCCGCAACAGCACCTGCGGCTGCAGCTGCAATGGCCAACGTGCGCCCCTACGCAAATTGAATGTGAAGCCGCCTTCCAGCGACGCCAGCCATGGCCGCGAGTCGCGGGCCGCTTATGTCAGGCTCGCGCCGTACACATGGCTGCGGAACTGCGCCGCCTGCAGGCTGGCATCGAGATAGGCTCCAGCCGCGCCATCTGCCTGTTGCAGCCAAGTGCCGTACACGCCGACCGTAGTTCCTTGCACGCGTTCCTTCCCGCCGCGACCAGACGCCGTGGAAACCACGTGACCATCGCTGCGGCTGCTGCCCACCATCACGCCCATAAGCACATGACTCGATTGCAGCACATCGCTACCCAGCTGTACCGCCGCGCCGCTTTCGTATGCATTGTTGCTCAGCGTGGCGACACGCACCCATGCATTGCGTCCGTCTTCCAGCGTGAGTGTGCCGCGACGGTCATGCGCGCGCAGGGCCAACAGGACAGCGGCCCGAGCACTACCCAGCTGCACTGCATCGGTGGCCAAATCGCCAGCCATGACCGGTGCAGCAGCGCAAACGCCCGCAGATGGTGTGCGCGAAGGGCTGCTGCTGCCATGCCGGGGGTTGGCCGAGTATGTGGACGTGCAGTTGCACGCCGCGCTGTAGAGTCGAGCTTGCTCGACTTCGCAGACACCGCGGAAGGCAGTCGAGCAAGCTCGACTCTATGATGGGGCGGCGCGCGGCGCGTTATTCGTAGTCTGCGGTAACGGTGATTTCGGTGCGCACTTCGCCGGCCTGCAGGCCAGTCAACGCGGTGGCGTAGTAGCCGGCACGCAGCGGGTAGCTGGCGGTGGCGCCGGTGACCGGCACTTCAATACCGGTGTCGCCGTTCTTCAGGTAGGTGTTGCCGCTGGCACCGGCCAGCAGGGCCACGCTGACGCCCGCTGCCGGGTCGGTGCTGGCGGTATTCTTCCAGCGCTGCGCATCGCCATCGGCCGCCGTGCCGCTGAACGACAAGACCGCCTTGCTTACACCTACGCAGCCGGTGAAGTTCAGCGCGCTGGTTTTCAGCCCATTGTTGCCAACCACCAGCTCATCGGCCTTGATCGAGTCCAGTGTGATCGGTGGCGCCGCCAGTGTGCAGGTACCCGGCAGCACGCGACCGCTGATGGTGAGCGTGGCGGAGTCGGCCGAGGCCACGGCGGGCAGCATGCCGACAGTGATCGCGACGATACAGGCAACTAGTGAAGCTTTCATGGAATTCTCCTGACGAGGATTGAAAGTACGCGGCGGCTTACTCATAGCGAAGCGCTGGCCGCCGCCAGACGCTGCGGAACACACTCGCCCACGCTCCACGACAGCCCGTAGGCGTCGGGAGCATCGGGCATTCGGTACTCGATGCGGCAACGCGCCGCGCCTTCGGGGTCGACAATCAAGGCACCTGCATCCTGCGCGCCACGCAGCTGGATCACCCCACCCTGCCCCACCGCACCCAACGGCAAGCCGTCTTCGCTGTGTACCTGCGCGGCGAATGGCAGCGGCTGGCCCAGCGCATCGGTGGCGTCGATGAACAGCGTGCGCTCACGGCGCACGTCGAACGGCACCCGTACGATCCCACCAGCGGTCGGCGCCACGCGCTGCGAGGTCTGCAACAGTTCCACTTCCATCGGCAGGCCAGACGGATCCAGATCCAGCGTGTTCCAGCGGTACGGGCTGATGTGCGGCACCAGTGCATAGCCATTGCCGGCCACGCGCACGCCCGTGCTGCTGCCCACGCGTGCGCCCTGCGCGCCCGGTGCCTGTACCAGCGCGAAGCCATCGCCCACCGGTGCGCCCAGGTTGATGCCACCACCATGCAGCACCGCGCTGCCCGAGGCGCCCAGCGACAGGCTGCTGTAGTCGCCCACGCGGCTGTAGCCGGCATCGACGTGGCCGCGCCCGCCCTGCCACGCGGCGTAGGCACTGTGGCTGCCTTGCCCGCTGCCCTGGGTAGTGGACAGCGTGTAACTGAGCGCGCGCGATTCACCCAGGCTGCCGGTCAGGGTGGCTTGGGCCTGCCCGCCACTGCCGGCATGGCTGAGCTGGGTGCTCATGCGCGGCGCATGATGGGTGCGGCCCAGCGGCACGCTCAGGGTGAAGGCATAGCGGGTGTCCTGGCGTCCATCGCCCTGCTGGTAGCGCAGGGCCGACAGCCCGTAGTTCGCCCGCCGCGTGCTGGTCTGCACACTCAGCTGCAGGTCGCTGCGGCTGCGGCTGCTGTCCCAGTAGGCGACCTGGCCGCCGCTCAGGTGCAGCGTGGTGCGCTCTCCCAGCTTCTGCGAGAAATTCAGCTGGTAGCGCTCGCGTGCACGAAAGCCGTAACCCCATTCGTCCACCGCGCCGCCGCCGAGCACGCGCGCGGTGTCGTTCAGGCTGAGGAAGCCGCGCGTGCTGTAGCGGTAGGCAGCCAGACCGAAGTTGGTGCCGGTGGCCTGCACATAGCGCTGGTAGTTCACCCGGAAGCTGTTGCCGGACATGCGCTCACCCGGCGCCAAGTTGGCGCGCGAATGGGTGACGTCTACGCCGAAGGCGCCGATACGGGTGTTGATGGCCGCGCCCGACAACAGCGATTGGTAGTGCTGGCCGACCTGCGTACCGCCCAGCAGGGTAAGGCCGTTGCTGATGCCACGCGCGTAGGTGCCTTCGGCAAAGCGCAGCGGCTGCAGGGTGCGCTGGGTGTCGCGCAGCTCGCCCACGGTGAACGCGAAGCGCGAAGCACCTGCGCGCAGCGCCTGTGGCACTGCAGAGAAGTTCACGTTGAAGCGCTGCTCGCGGCCATCGGCCTCGGTGACCGTGACCTCCAGGTCGCCGCCGAAACTGGTGGGGTACAGATCCTCGATGGAGAATGGACCGGGCGCCACGTTGCTTTCGTGGATGATGTTGCCGTTCTGGCGGATGGTGACACGTGCCGCGCCTTCGGCGATGCCCTGCACCTTCGGCGCATAGCCGCGCAGCGAATCGGGCAGCATGCGGTCATCGCTGGCCACGCGCACACCGGTGAAGGCCACGCTGTCGAACAGCTCGCCACCGGTATTGCCCTGGCCCAGCAGCAGCTGGCTGTTCCAGGCCGGAATGTCGCGCTGCACGTGGCTGCTGATGACGTTGTAGTTCGAGCCACGCGTACTGTGTGTAAAGGAAGATCGATGACGCAGCCGCCAGGCCCCGGCATTGAACCCTGCGTTCAGGCCCAGGTAGGAACTCTCACGCCCCTGGCTTCGGTAATGATTGCCGCTGTAGTTCACGAACGCGGCCGTGATGCCGTCGTCGCGCAGCTCCGGCGCCACGAAGCCGCGTGCGGTACTGGCCTGTGCGGCCTGCGGCAGGCTGATCGACAGTTCCAGGGTGCCGCTGTCGAAGGCGACGCGTGCGCCTTGCACACGCTCTGCCAGATCGACGCAGGCCGCTGCATTGCCGGGCAGCGCATCCAGGTATTCCGGCTTCAGCGGCAGCAGGCGAACCAGCGACACTGGAATACACGGCACCGCCACGTGCGGGTCCTGGTCGATGGCGAAGCGGATGTCCTGGCTACGCAGGAACTGGCCGTTCACATGTACATCCACCGCGTAGTCGCCTGCAGGCAGCGGATTGCCGTTGACATAGCGCGCCATGTCGATGGCCTCGCCGCCAAGCAGGAAGCCTTCGCTGAACTCGGGTGCGGGTGAGGCGGCAACAGCAAGGGCGGGCAGACCCGCCAGCAGCGCGGTACCGATGGCACGTGCCAGGGGAACGGGTTTCACCGGGCGCATTGCGCCGGCCCACCGCGATGCGGCGGAAGTCGGAAACTGCATGTGGCGGGTGGCCGCGTGAGCACGCGGCGGCTTCGTGGGGGGACGCCAGACTAGGAGTGTGCTCTTGCCAATGACATTCAACTTGTTGCATTTCGCCTGACGCATCTGCACCAGTGTCGGCGACAACCCACGCTCCGCCAACAACGGGCACGAACAGCCGCCTCGCGTGCGTGATGACGCAACTGCGTGGAGGTCTTCCGCCATGCAAGTGCATTTGCAAGTTGTTGCATTCACCCGGCGACAGCAAGCGCGGAGACTACGCACCGCTGGCTGCTGCGCGGCCAATGCACATCCTTCCCTCCGTTGAGAACTTCGCATGTCCCTGAAACTGCGCCTGCTGTCCCTGTCCCTGCTCGCCGCCGCTGCGCCGGCCGCGTACGCCGAATCACTGGAAATCACCGGTGAGCTGATGCCGTCGACCTGCTCGGTCGGCTCCGCTGGCGGCACCATCACCGTGCCGATGGGCCAGGTCGATCTGGCTTCGGTGAACGCCAACACCCGTGCTGGCCAGAAGAACTTCACCATCGCGCTGGACTGCACCGGCTCGGGTGCCGAGCAGGATGTGGGCGTGCGCTTCGGCGGCACCCCGGACGGCAGCACCGGCAACCTTGCACTGACCGTCGCGTCCGGCGCCACCAACGTGGGCGTGGCCCTGTATGACGGCGCCGGCAACCACCAGAAGATCGGTGATGACCCGACCCAGTGGGTCACCATCGCCGCCGGCGGCACTGGCCAGCTGGACTACAGCGCGTGGTATGCCTCGCCGGGCCAGAACGCGACACAGGGTACCGCCAACGCCTCCGGCGATTTCGTGGTGGTCTACAAGTAAGCCCCTGGCCGCCCGGCGCACGGATGCGCCAGGCGGCCATCTTCATCATCAAGAGGTTTCCCATGAAGCACCACGCATCGACGTGGCTGTGCGCGTCGCTGGCGATGGCCGTTGCGCTGCCTGCTACCGCGGCGGTCACGCTGCAGGGTACGCGTATCGTGTACGACGCCGGCAAGGGCCGCGACACCACCGTGCGCGCCAGCAACGTGGGCGAGCTGCCGGCCATGACCCAGGTCTGGATTGACGATGGCAACGCGCAGTCGCGCCCGGAAGATGTGCGTACGCCGTTCCGGCTGACCCCCGCCGAGCCACGCCTGCTGCAATCCAAGCAGGGCCAGGCCTATCGCATCACCTACGCGCCGCGTCCATCGGAGGCACCGCTGCCGACCGACCGTGAATCGGTTTTCTACTTCAATCTGCTGGACATTCCGCCCAAGCCCGCCAACGTCGCCGACAAGAACCTGCTGCAGTTCGCCGTGCGCACACGGGTGAAGCTGTTCCATCGCCCCGCCGGCCTGCCCGGCAGCGCGCGCGATGCGGCCGCACAGTTGCAATGGCGCGCTGACGGTGGTGCGCTACAGGTGAGTAACCCCAGCGCCTACCACGTGACGCTGAGCACGCTGAAACTGGCCGATGGCCGCAGCGTGGACGTGGACATGATCGCGCCGGGCCAGAGCGCGCGCTTCGCGCTGCCGGAGGGTGCGGCGATGCCGGCGTCGGTGACCTTTACCTGGCTGGATGACTACGGCGCGCCGCGCGAGCAGCAGGCAGCGGTCAGCCGATGAAGCCTGCACGCCCGTGGCACTGGGCGCCGTTGCTGTGTCTGGTCGCGACGCTCTTCCTGTTTGAAGCGGGTGCCGCCTGGGCCTGCACTGCCGTGACCGATGGCTTTGCCAGCACGATGTATCCGGTGGTGTTGAACGAGCGCGAATCGTTCGACTACTCCTTTGGCGCGGCCGGTGTCGAGTTCAGTGGCTGCCCGAACACTGCGCCGCTGGAGTTCGAGGTGGAGTTCGATACCCCGATGACGCTGCTGGGCACGGTGGAGTACCGCGGCCTGACCTTCGGCAAGTTCCAGGCGTCTGATACTTCACCATTGGTACTGCTGGGCGTGTACGAGGAGCGCGGCGGCATTGCCAACGGCGTGGCGTTCACCATGAGTGGGCAAAGCCTGGTGCTGACCGTTCCTGCTTCGTCGCGGGCGAAGCTGTTGACCGAACTGTCGGTCTCCGGGCGTCGCAACGTACAGAGCGAAGCGATCTCGCGTACCTCGCAACTGCGCATCCGCCCGCGCAGCAATCCTTCATTGGTGGGCACAGGCACGCTTGAACTCGGGTTCGATGTCTCGGTGATACGCGACTGCGCGGTGCAAGGCGCCACGCTGACACTGGACGATGTACCCGCCAATGCACTGGCAGGTGCCGGAAGTTCGGCGGGCGACAAGGACTTCGTGGTGAACATGGCCTGCAGCCACGACAACGTGCCGGTGGAGCTGACCCTGACCGACGCGCATGTGCCCGGCGGCAGCGGCAGCATGCTTGCCGCCGCACCTGGCAGCGATGCCGCAGGCGTGCAGATCGAACTGCTGCGCAATGGCCTGCCGGTGCAGCTGGGCACGCCCTGGTCGTACGGCATGGCGCAGACCGGAAGCAACCCGATTCCGCTCAGCGCGCGCTATGCCCGCAACGCCGACGCGCTGGTGGCCGGCGCGATTGTCGGCGAAGCCGTACTGATGGCCGATTACCCCTGAGTGCCGTGGCGGTCGGGTTCAGATCCTTCTGCCAGTCGGCAGACGGATCTGAACCCGCCAATCGTGACCAGTGTTTTCACCGCCCCAAAGGAGAAAAGTAGATGCACAAGATGATGGTTCCGCTGAAGCGCTATACCCAGTTCACTGGGCGCGCCAGCCGCAGCGAGTACTGGTGGTTCCAGCTGTTCATGATGATGTTTACGGTTCCGTTGAACGTACTGGGCCTCATTGCCGGCCACATCAACTCCACATCGCTGGCGTTGGTTTCATCCGGGCTGACAGTGGCGGTATGGCTGGCACTGGCACTGCCACTGATCGCGGTGACCATTCGCCGGCTGCACGACACCGATCGTTCGGGCTGGTGGCTGCTGCTGATGTTGGTGCCGTTTGCCGGCTTGGCCGTGCTGGTGTTCATGCTGCTGCCCAGCACGCCGGTTGACAATCGGTTTGGCAAACCCGTTCCGCACGTATAAGCGATTACGCCGGGCAATGCCTGGTGTTTTTGTTTGTCGCGCCCCCGCTCTGGCAGGTGTCGACCTTGGTCGACACGAGGCCGGCAAGGAGGCCTGACAGATCAGTGCCAACCAAGGTTGGCACCTACCATGGCAACGCTCTGACGCCAAGCTGGGGTCAGAGCCCTTTGCGCTGCAAAGGGATCCGACCCCGCCATGCTTCAGGCGAAGTGCTGGTAACCACCATCGGCGGCTTCGCCATCCACATGCACGCCCTGCCCTTCGGCGATGCGGCCGATACGGGTGAGCGGCAGGTCCAGCGATTCGGCGAGGTAATGCAGCGCATCGCGCTGGTCAGCGGCGGCGGTGAAGCACAGTTCGTAGTCGTCACCGCCGCGCAGTGCGCATTCGCGGGCGGTTTCACGGCCCAGCAGCTCACGCAGCGCATTCGAAATCGGCAACAGATCGGCATCGACATGCGCGGCCACCGCGCTGCGCGTGGCGATGTGGCCCAGGTCGGCCAACAGGCCATCAGACACGTCCACCGCTGCATGCGCGAACGCCCGCAGGCGCAGGCCGAGGGTGACGCGCGGCGTCGGTCGCAGCAGGCGCAGGCGCAGGCTTTCGTAGTCGGCCAGCAGCGTGGCGGTGGCCACGTTCAGCGCACCCTGCTGCCACAGGCGCAGCGCACCGGCGGCATCGCCCAGCGTGCCACTGACCCAGATATCGTCGCCCACCTGTGCACGGTCGCGGCGCAGTGCCTGGCCACGGCCGACCTGGCCCATCGCAGTGACCGACAGCGACAGCGGGCCGCGCGTGGTGTCGCCACCGATCAGCGCGATGTCGTGCTGGTCGGCGAGGGCGAAGAAACCGTCGGCGAAGGCTTCGATCCAATCCTCGCTCGCATCGGGCAATGACAGCGCCAGCGTGCACCACGCCGGGCGCGCGCCCATCGCAGCGAGGTCGGACAGGTTGACGGCCAGCGTCTTCCAGCCGATGTCGAACGCCGGGGTTTCGGCCGGGAAATGCACGCCGCTGTTGAGCGTATCGGCGGTGACCACCAGCTGTTCGTTCGGGCGCGGCTGCAGCAGCGCGGCGTCATCACCGATGCCGAGCAGGATGTCGTCGCGCTCGAGGGTGCGGGCGCGGATGCGGTCGATGAGGGCGAATTCGGCCAGGGACATGGGGGCGCTCCGGCGGGTTGCATGGATGGGCGGCGGGCGCGGGTGGATCGTGCCGATGGGGGACAACCGATGGGAAACCGATCGGATGGAACCGGTGGGAATCCGACGGGGTAGAGTCGACTGTTAGTCGACTGCTCTCCCGTCCGACACCCCGACTGCTGATCGAAAGGCAGTCGACTAACAGTTGACTCTACCAAAGCAGGTTCCCGCGCCATTCGAAAATCAAAGCAGGTTCCCGCGCCGTTCGAAGTCCAAAGCAGGTTCCCGCGCCGTTCAAAGATCAAAGCAGGTTCCCGCATCGTGCAACGGTCGAGCGGGTTTTCACCCATGCCAACCAAGGTTGGCATCCACCAGAAGCAGAAACGGGTCAGTGACCCGATTCGACCTTGCGCCATTCCACGGCGGCACGATCCAGCACACCATTGACGTAGGTGTGGCCGTGTTCGGAACCGAAGCGCTTGGCCGATTCGATGGCTTCGTTGATCACCACGCGGTACGGCACGTCCAGGCGGTAACGCAGCTCATAGGCGGCCAGGCGCAGCACCGCGCGTTCGATCGCGTCCACTTCCTCGATGCCGCGGTCCAGGTACGGGGCCAGGGCTTCGTCGATGTCACGACGGTTGTCGAGCACGCCATGCACCAGCGCTTCGAAGTACGCCAGGTCGGCGATTTCACGGGCCTGCTCATGCGCGAACTGGGCGATCAGCGACTGGGCGTTGCCGCCGGAGATCTGCCAGGCATAGATGGCCTGCACGGCACGGCGGCGGGCGCGCGAGCGCAGCACCGGATCGACGCCATCGCGGCGGACGGGTTTACCGGAGGGCTTGCCCTGGGTGTTCTTGTTCATGGCAGCTGCTCCAGAAGATTGACCATTTCCAATGCGGCGAGTGCGACTTCCTCGCCCTTGTTGCCGTGGCTGCCGCCTGCGCGGGCCTCGGCGTCTTCAACGCGTTCCACCGCCAGCACGCCGTTCAGCACCGGCACGCCGAAGTCCAGCTGCACGCGCATCAGGCCTTCGGCGCAGCGGTCGGCCACGTGTTCGTAGTGGCGGGTATCGCCACGGATCACGCAG
This sequence comes from Stenotrophomonas sp. SMYL89, assembly GCF_036319985.1. Taxonomy (NCBI): domain Bacteria; kingdom Pseudomonadati; phylum Pseudomonadota; class Gammaproteobacteria; order Lysobacterales; family Lysobacteraceae; genus Stenotrophomonas; species Stenotrophomonas sp. SMYL89. The sequence continues at coordinate 188,756 of NZ_JAWIRW010000007.1, forward strand.
CCCAGGGTGAGGATGGCGGCGTGTTCATGGGCGGCGGCCAGGCGCGCGGCCACCAGCGGCAGTTCCCAGGCACCCGGCACGCGGATCACGTCGATGTTGGCTTCGGTGATGCCGTTGCCGGCCAGGCTCTGGCGGGCGCCAGCGACCAGCGTATCGGTGATGCGGGCGTTCCAGCGGCTGGCCAGGATGGCGAAGCGCGCTGATTCGGGAGTGCGAAGATCGCCTTCGTAGTGGCTCATATGCGGCTTGGGGGACTCGATAAGGGGGTAATTCTAGCGTGGATGGGCCCCGGCCGTGGCTCGCGGGGACCTTGAGGGAGCCTGCTGTAGAGCCGAGCCATGCTCGGCTGCCCTGTCTGGCACCGGACCGGAGAACCCCGCGCTGGGCGCATGAGCCGAGCATGGCTCGGCTCTACAAGGGTTCCCAATGGCCTCAGCAGCCCACCGTCTCCACCACTTCCAGGCCGTACCCGGCCAGGCCGATCTGGCGGCGCGGGGTGCCCAGCACGCGCAGCTTGCCCAAGCCCAGGTCGGACAGGATCTGCGCGCCGGCACCGTTGCGGCGCCACTGGCTCACGTCCTTGTCCTTGCCCGGCACTACCGGCGCCGCCTGCTGGCGCAGGCGGGCCAGCAGGGCCTCGCCATCACGCGGCGCCTGCAGCACCACCATCACGCCACTGCCTTCGGCGTCGATGGCACGCAGGGCATCGGTGGCGGCCACGCCGAAATCATCGCGACGCCAGTGCAGCAGGTCGGCCAGCGGGTTTTCCACCTGCACCCGCACCAGGGTGGGGGTGTCGGCGTCCGGGGTACCACGCACCAGGGCGAAATGCAGGTCGTGGGCGATGCGGTCGCGGTAGGTCACCAGCTTGAACGGGCCGAATTCGGTATCGATGTCGCGCTCGTCGACGCGCTCGACGGTCTTTTCGGTGGCCAGGCGGTAGGCGATCAGGTCGGCGATGGAGCCCATCTTCAGGCCGTGCTCGCGGGCGAAAACTTCCAGCTCCGGGCGGCGCGCCATGCTGCCGTCGGGGTTCAGGATCTCAACCAGCACGCCGGCCGGTTCCAGCCCGGCCAGCATGGCCAGGTCCACGCCGGCCTCGGTGTGGCCGGCGCGGGTGAGCACGCCGCCCGGCTGGGCGATCAGCGGGAAGATGTGGCCCGGCTGGTGCAGGTCGGCCGGCTTGGCGTTGGGCTTTACTGCGGTGCGGATGGTGTGCGCACGGTCATGCGCGGAAATGCCGGTGGTGACACCCTCGGCCGCCTCGATGCTGACGGTGAAGTTGGTCTGGAACTGCGCGGTATTGGCCTGCACCATCGGCGCCAGGCCCAGATCGGCCGCGCGCGTGCGGGTGAGCGGCAGGCACACCAGGCCACGGCCGTGGGTGACCATGAAATTGATGTCGCTGGCCTTCACCAGCTCGGCGGCCATGATCAGGTCGCCTTCGTTCTCGCGGTCTTCGTCATCGACGATGACCACCATGCGGCCCAGGCGGATGTCTTCCAGGATTTCGGGGATGGGTGCGAAGTTCATGCGCGGGCTCCTTCACCCAACAACCGCTCGACATACCGAGCGACCAGATCGATTTCCAGGTTCACCGCGCTGCCCACGCCGGTAGCGGAAAACGCGGTGTTGGCCACGGTGTGCGGAATGAGGGCGACTTCGAAGCCTTCATCGTCCACTTCGTTGACGGTGAGGCTGACGCCGTCCACGCAGATCGAGCCCTTCTTGGCAATGTAGCGGCGCAGCGAGGCCGGCGCGGCGAAGCGCCAGCGCTGGGCGCGCGCATCTTCGTGGATGGACAGCACCTGGCCCAGGCCATCGACGTGGCCGCTGACCAGATGGCCGCCCAGGCGGTCGGTCGGGCGCATGGCGCGCTCCAGGTTGATGACCGCGCCCTCGCCCAGCTGGCCCAGCGTGGTCAGGCCCAGGGTCTCGGTGGAGGCATCAGCCTGGAAGCCGCAGGCGTCGAATGCGATGACGGTGAGGCAGACGCCGTTGATGGCAATGCTCTCGCCCATCTGCACGTTGTCAAACGGCAGCGTCCCGACATTGAAAGTGAAGCGGACATCGCCGCCAATGGGTTCGCGAGCGGCCAGACGGCCGACGCCTTCGATGATTCCAGTAAACAAGTAACGTTCTCCGCGGAATGTGAGCGAAAAACGCCGCAAGGCAAACAGGCGCACGCAGGGCATGAGCCCTGTGGCACCGTCTTCTTTCATCCGGACTATGACCGTCGGCTCCGGCATTGGACCGGATCTGCTGACCCCCGGCCGTGGGCCGGGGCGCTCGCGGGCTCGTGCTTGCGCACCTACCGCCGGTGGGGAGTTGCACCCCGCCCTGAAGACGTTTGTGTACCGGCGAACCGGCGTAGCCAGTGTAACAGCCCGGGCTGAACGGGGTCGGATGCCACAGCTGTGACGCCCGTCGCTCGCAATTTGTAAAACTTTCATTAAAATTCTACCTCGGACGACATGATGTCGCCACGGGCAGCCGCAAGGGCAGGCCCGCCAATGGACTGAAATTCACAGGAATTCCCATGCGCAAGATCCTGATTGTGGCCGCCCTGCTGGCCGCCGCCCCGTTCACCGCGTCGGCCGACGCCCTGAGCTACACCTACGTTGAAGGTGGCTGGACGCAGGTCAAGGTTGACGACAACGCACTGGACGACCCCAAGGTCGACGGCGGCTACCTGCGTGGTTCGGTCGCGCTGGCCGAACAGGTCTACGTCTTCGGCGGCTGGTCGCGTACCAGCAAGACCCGCCATTACGGCGAAGATTCGCTGAAGCTGGAACTGAACCAGCCGGAGCTGGGCATTGGTTACCACATGCCGTGGTCCGACCGCGTGGACTTCACCGCCGATGCCGCCTGGGTGCGCCAGAACGCCGAATCGACCCTGCGCTATGACGGCGTGCGTTACCACGGCAAGGACCACACCAACCTGGGCCGCGTCACCATGGGTATCCGCGGCAAGCCGTCGCGCATGACCGAAGCCTGGGCCAAGGCCGGCTACATGGATGGCGGCAACAACTTCAAGGGCACCTGGGTCGGTACCGTCGGCGGCCAGATCAACTTCACCAAGACCTGGGGCCTGGTGGGCGAGATCTCCGGCTACCGCGACGTCACCCAGTACTCGGTGGGCGTGCGCGCCAGCTTCTGATCCAACGATCGCTCCTCGTCGTGCGATCGAACGGGCCCCGCAAGGGGCCCGTTTTTTTTGGCCGCTGCACACCGGCACGTGGCCGCGTGGCGCCATCGAAAGTGCAGGCAGATGCGCTAGTCTTGCGCGCCTCTGGAACAGGAAACCACCGTCATGAAGACGCTCACCCGTAGCTTGCTGACCAGCGCCGTGCTGTGCGCCCCGCTGTTTGCCAGTGCCGCCCCGGCCCCGCTGACGCCCGAACAGGCCTTCGACCTGTACGCGCGCACCCTGCTGGAAGACGACGCGGCCGCCACCCGCACGCTCAACGATGCGCTGAAGCCAGCCTTCGAAGGCCAGGACGCCGTGACCCCGACCCCGGGTGCCCTGGCCAAGGCCCTGGCCGAGCCGTGGCAGACCGTGCTGGCCAGCGCCGGTGACAAGACCGACGCCGCCGCCACCGAAGCGCTGTACGCCAAGGCCCTGCGCGATTCGAAGTGCCGCGCGACCAAGAGCGTGATCGAAGACAACGAATACGTTGAAGACCAGAAGCTGGCGCGCATCAGCTTCAGCTGCCAGGTGCCCGACCTGGGCAAGGTGCGCCCGCTGTTTGCTGCCAGCCTGGCCGCCGATGCCAGCCCGGCCTCGCGAAAGCAGTTCACCGATGCCTATACCCAGGCGCTGCAGAGCGGCGCGCGCGTGCCGGTCAGCGGCACCTTCACCCTGTACCCGGCCAAGGACAACGGCTATTGGTACAGCGGTAATTTCGATGACCTGGTGGGCACCGTGGCCGGCGCACTGGCCCCGTTCGAGGACTGGATGCAGGACGTGGAGGCCGCCAGCGCACCGAAGGTAACCGGCGTACCGGGCTGCGACCTGCTGCTGCAACAGCACCGCGCCTGCGTGGCGAAGATCGCGCCGGACCAGATCAGCGGCGTGGATGCGATGGCCGAGGAACTGAAGGCCAAGGCACAGGTGCAGTCGGCCGAGGAGATGACGCAGGAGTGCAAGGCACTGCGCCCGATCGCCGAGATGATGTGGACTGACGAATGCGCGTGAGGCGGTAAGCGATATCGCCAGGCCATGCCCGGCATTACGCCGCTGCCGTCAGCCTTCGGCGGCAGTGCCGGTATGGTGTGACAGAGAGTCCGGGCAACCTTCACGATGCCTGGGAGGGGCCTGCCGGCGAAGGTGGCGCGCGGACGGCCAGATATCCTCGATGCCACCAAGGCACGCGCATGCAGTCCACCGCCATCCCGACTGCGCAGGAACAAGGTCCTCTGGAGGCAGTGCGACTCGCTGAGTCGAACGGCCAAAGTCCGCGCCCCGTGAACCCGGCGCCGTGGGTCTGGAATTTCGGATTTCTTGCATGGACCCAGGGTCCACGTACAGGGATCCTCGCGTTCCATTCCACGCGACGCGGCCATGCCATGCTGAAACCGATCATCACCGGATTGCTCGGCACGTCGCTGTCGGCGACCGCCGCGCCCACGGGCGCACTCTCGCTGGAAGAGACCTTTGACGCGTACGTACGCGTAGTCACCCAGGATGACGAGCGAGCCCGAACCGCACTGAGGGAGAGCCTGCAGACAGCCAGTAAACATGCGTTCCCCGGAATCGGGGATACCGTAGACGCGCTCCATATCCATCAAGGCCCTGCGCTGGGAAGCAATGACCCCATTGCCATGGCTGTCAAAGCCAGGTGGCACTCCATCCATTGCAAAGAGGTCGAGCGCGCCGATAGCGGCTCTCCCGATCGTGTGACGATCCGCTACCACTGCGGGGTTCCAGACGTCTCCAGCTTCTTCGCGACCTATCGCGAGCATCGCGAACAATTCGTGGCCGTGGATGCAGTCGCGTCCATCCAACCCGCGAAAATGGCATTTGCCCAAGTGCTGACCCAAGCTCCCAACAGCACGTTCGACACCACGGCCGAGTTCTTCCGTGCTGGCGAAGGCGGTCCCTGGGCCAGTACCGACATGATGTTCCTCGGGCTGGCGCTGCTTCAGAAGATGCTGCCGTTCCGGGAATGGAATGAGCGCATCGAGGCAGAGTCCATCACTGCCCGTACGGGCATTCCTGCGTGTGACCTGCTGCTTGACGCACGACTGAAAGCCGCACGGATTCACGACTCCGTCGATCCCTCATCAGACGACGCGACCTTTCAGAATGTCTTGGAAGAGACGGTCAGCGGGATGGGACCCGACGAGGCTCGCGCGCACTGCCGTGCACTCCAGGAACGCCACCGACCATGAGTCCACCCATGAAAATGATGCGACTGCTCGTACTGACCTGCGCGCCACTCTCTGCCCTGGCCTCGCCCGATGCATCCACGCAGCGTGCGGATGCGCTGCCGTCGGGCGAGATCACCGCAGGTATTGACGCCAATTTCCAGCTTTATCTTTCGCTTCTGCTCGCTGCCGACCCGGTTGCCCGCCGCACCCTCGACGCGCAGTGGAAGGGTACGTTCCAGCCCCCAGGCTATCTCGATCGGCTGCAGGAAGTGCGAGCGCGCATTGGCGATGACGAGGCCGCCGAACGCTTCCTGGTGCCTGCTGGCTTTGAATCACCCGGCATCGGCGCTGCATCGCTGGACAGGCTGGGCCGCGTGACCTGTACCGCACTATCCACCCGCGCCGGCCCCACCGCCAATACAGCGACGTTGTCCTATCGCTGCTCTGTCCCCGACCTGACTCCACTGTACGCCAGGTACCGGGAGGCAACAAAGGCAGGTTCCAGGGCTGCGGCTCCCGCCGAGATGGCCGACATCTTCCGTCGCCAGGTCAGGATACTGAGGGGATCAGGATCGCGCAGCATTTCCGGGGATCTGGAGTTCTTCCGACATGGCCAGGGCGCATGGCTCAGCCGCAGTGCCAACAGCCTGGAAGCGAAGCTGCTCGACGCCTTCATTCCCTACCACGGCTGGGACCGGCGCATGCTGGAGGAGGAAGCGCCCAGGCTCACAGGATCGGTTGCATGTGACTGGCCGCTGCATCGGCTCCGCAACTGCGTGAGCCAGCAGGCACCGCATCGCATCGGTCATTTCAATGCGCTCCAGGCCGAAATACTGGATGCGGCGAAAGGCATGGATGAGCACCAGCTATTGACCTACTGCAACAACCAGGTATCGCCCCATCTTCATTTCGAATACAGCGGCCTGACATGCCCATGAAACAGGGCCCGGCAAGGTGCACGTGCGGTCAGGGCTGATGAACTACGCGTACGGCAAATGCCTGGGAGGCCATTGGAGACCTGTGAGCCTTGCAACATGCGCAGCGATCATTCGCCCCGCCAACCTTGATGCCACATCCGGCGGGTACGACGCGACATGATCGGCTTGCGTTACGGCCGCAGCAGCAGACGCATGTCCTCACCCACCTGGCGTTGATCCACCACGCGCAGCCGGTGCTGCTGGGCCATCGCCTCGATGCCGAGGCCAGCCAGCAGCGGGCGGCCGGTATCGCCCAGCAGCGTCGGCGCCTGGTAGAGCAACAACTCATCCACCCAGCCGCCGCGCAACAGTGCACCGGCCAGGGTGGCTCCAGCCTCGGTATGCACTTCGTTGATGCCACGCTCGGCCAGCAGGACCAGCACCGCACCAAGGTCCAAACTGCCACCGCTGCCCGGCACGCTGGCAAATTCGGCGTCGGCCGCATCCGGTGCGCTTACTGCTGCGTCATGCAGGTACAACGTCGGTGCCCCACCCTCGCGCACACGGCTGCATTCCAGCGAACGCAGGCGCGAATCCAGCACCACGCGCAGCGGCGGCATCACGTCGGTATCGGCCAGGCGTACGGTCAGCATCGGGTCGTCGGCCAGCACGGTGTCGGCGCCGGTCAGGATCGCGCCGGCGCGAGCACGCCAGTGCTGCACATCCTCGCGCGCGGCCGGGCCGGTAATCCACTTGGAGCTGCCGTCGGCCATCGCGGTGCGGCCATCCAGGCTGGCGGCCAGCTTCACCCGCAGCCACGGGCGGTTGCGCTCCACGCGTGAGAGGAAGCCCTTGTTGAGTTCGCGTGCCTGCGCGGACATCAACCCTTCGGCGACCTCGATGCCGGCATTGCGCAGCAGATCGAAGCCACCGCCATCAACCTTCGGGAACGGATCGCGCATCGCCGCAACCACGCGCGACACGCCGGCCTCGATCAACGCCAGCGCGCACGGCGGCGTGCGCCCGTAGTGTGCGCAGGGCTCCAGGGTGACGTAGGCGGTGGCACCGCGGGCCTCGATGCCGGCCTCGCGCAGCGCGAACACTTCGGCGTGCGGGCCACCCGCGCGTTGGTGCCAGCCCTGCCCGACCACGCGTTCGCCATGGGCGATCACGCAGCCGACCATCGGATTGGGGCGGGTGGTGTAGGCGGCACGCTCGGCCAGGCGCAGTGCGTTGGCCATGTGCAGGTGGTCGAGGACGGAGAACGAGGTGCTCATGCCACCATGGTAACGCTGACGGTGTAGATCCACGCCATCAGTGCCAACCAAGGTTGGCACCCACCAGAGCAAAGGCCATTGTGCCAACCAAGGTTGGCACCCACCAAGGCAGAAGCGGTCAGCCCTTCTTCTTCTTGGTCAGGGCAATCACGTCGCCCAGCAGCTGCAGCTGTTCGGTACTGGACGGCAGGTCACGTTCCAGCTTCTCGATCTCCTCGCGGAAATCAGCTACGTCCTCGAAGCTGCGGTACACCGACGCAAACCGCACGTAGCCCACGTGATCGAGCTTGCGCAGTTCATTCATCACGAACTCGCCAACCTTGATCGAAGGCACTTCGCGCTCGCCGCTGATACGCAGCTGGTGAACCACCGCGCGTACCGCCGCTTCGATCTTGTCTTCGGCCACCGCACGCTTCTGCAGCGCGCGGTCGAAACCCGCCCGCACCTTGCGCTGGTCGAACGCTTCGCGGGTGCCATCGCTCTTGACGATGGCCGGCAGCTTCAGTTCAACCGTTTCCATGGTGCTGAAGCGCTCGCCGCAGGCTTCGCATTCACGCCGACGGCGGATCGTCGCGCCGTCTTCAGAGACGCGCGAGTCGATGACCCGGGTATCGGCATGTTGGCAGAAGGGGCAATGCATGGAACGCCTGGCTCAGGGGGCAACCTAATTGCCACGGTCATGGCAGCGTCGCAAAGGTACCTGAGAAGGCGTTCAGCAGCAAATGCTGTCTGCGCAGAAGTGCCTGCGCAGCGCGCCCAGCGCGCGCGTGGCGGGAGGCTCAGCCCGCCTTGCCGACATCAGGGGGCAGACCGTCCCCAGCGCAGCCACGCCAGGTGCCCCGCCATCACCAGCAACGGCGGGCCAAGCCCAAAGAAGGCCAGCGTCGTTATCTCACCATGCTTGAAGGTGAAATACAGCGTGGCGGCGACCACGCCCAGCGCGGCGAAGGTCCCCAGCAGCAGCCCAATCCATGCGACAAGCGGGGATTGGCGCAGGCCATCGCGGCCGCGCCACAGGAAGAGCCCGGTCAGCCACATCCATGACAACAGACCGAGAAGCCCGGCCAACGACCACAGCGCGATCACCGCGGGCTCGTTGCCGGACAGATACTTGCCGTCCATGACGGCTATCAGGCCCAGCACCGCCACGGTGCCTCCTGCCGCCGCAGTGGGCAGGCCCACCAGCAGGCCTGCTATCCCCATCCATCGTTTGTGCTGCTGCTCATCCATAGGCTCGACTCTCCTTGCTGACGTCAAGGGCTTCGTGGCTGCTGTGGCTCCTGACGCCTCAACCATGCCTGCGAAGCGGACTGCGAGCAAGTTCCCGCGCAGACTGCCATTTACTCCACCACCTCCTTCTTTGTCAGCCATCGGAGGTGGCAGACAAGGGTCAACCACGGGGCGCCCAAGGCTATGGACACAGGCAGAAACAGCATGCCAAACGGTCCAACCACTATGTACATGGCACACCCGGCCTGCATGGCGCATATCAACCCCATCGCACTCAGCGGCTCCGAGTTTTCCCGTAGCCCGGCGGTGCCGCGCTCATGCCACGCATTGATCAGCCTGTAAATGAAAGACAGGGCAAGCAACGAGAGCAGGGCCCACAGCGCAATCATTGACAGAAATACAACACTGCCACGAAGAAGAGCTCCCCAGGTCATCAAGAATGCGAAATAAAAACTGAAAAGAACCAGGGGAACGGACAACAGCCAAAAGTGTAGAGCAAGAAGAATCGACTGCTTGGCAGGTGGATGGCGCATGGTCATGACCCTTGAGGCGATTACACGAGCCTGAGACCCCGCCGTCAGCTAAGCCATACGATTATTCTGAAAAAGTATCAATCGGATACTGGGGTCAGAGCCCTTCCCTGCGGGAAGGGATCCGACCCCTGCGTCGATCCGGGTTGCGGGGTCGGATCCCTTTCCGCATGGAAAGGGCTCTGACCCCTGCTTCGATCAGCCGTAGACCGGGTACTTGCGGCACTGCGCGCTGACGGCGTCGCGCACGCGGGCGATGACGGCTTCATCGGTCGGTGCGTCGAGCACATCGGCGATCCAGTTGGCCAGGTCCACGCAGTCCTGTTCCACGTAGCCGCGGGTGGTCACCGCCGGGGTGCCCAAGCGCAGGCCCGAGGTCACGAACGGCGAACGCGGGTCGTTCGGCACCGAGTTCTTGTTGACGGTGATGTGCGCCTTGCCCAGTGCAGCTTCCGCATCCTTGCCGGACACGTCCTTGCCGATCATGTCGACCAGCATCAGGTGGTTCTGGGTGCCACCGGAGACGATCTTGTAGCCGCGCGCGATGAGCGTGTTGGCCATCGCCTGGGCGTTCTTCACTACCTGCTGCTGGTAGGCCTTGAAGCCCGGTTCCAGTGCTTCCTTGAAGGCCACGGCCTTGCCGGCGATGACGTGCATCAGCGGACCGCCCTGGATGCCCGGGAACACGATCGACTGCAGCTTCTTGACCAGGTCTTCGTCGGCGCCCTTGGCGACGATGATGCCGCCGCGCGGGCCGCGCAGGGTCTTGTGGGTGGTCGAGGTGACCACGTGCGCGTGTTCCAGCGGGCTCGGGTAGACGCCGGCGGCGACCAGGCCGGCGACGTGCGCCATGTCCACGAACAGGTAGGCACCGACCTTGTCGGCGATGGCGCGGAAGCGCGCCCAGTCGATCACCTGCGAGTAGGCCGAGAAACCAGCCACGACCATCTTCGGCTTGTGCTCCAGGGCCAGGCGCTCGACTTCGTCGTAGTCGATCAGGCCCTGGTCGTTCACGCCGTACTGCACGGCGTTGAACAGCTTGCCCGAGGCATTCACCTTGGCACCGTGGGTGAGGTGGCCGCCGTGGGCCAGGCTCATGCCGAGGATGGTGTCACCCGGCTGCAGCAGCGCGAAGTACACGGCCTGGTTGGCCTGCGAACCGCTGTGCGGCTGCACGTTGGCGTAATCGGCGCCGAACAGCTGCTTGAGGCGGTCAATCGCCAGCTGCTCGGCGATGTCCACGTATTCGCAGCCGCCGTAGTAGCGCTTGCCCGGGTAGCCTTCAGCGTACTTGTTGGTCAGCTGGCTGCCCTGCGCTTCCATCACCGCCGGGCTGGTGTAGTTCTCGCTGGCGATCAGCTCGACGTGGTCTTCCTGGCGCTGGGTCTCAGCGGCGATGGCCTTGGCCAGTTCGGGATCGTAGGATTCGATGCGGACGTCACGCGGGAACATCGGGTACTCCAGCAGGCAGGGAAAGGGGATACGACTCAGCCCTCGATTGTAGCCCCGCACCGGCCTGCTGGGGCCGAAACAGACGGGGCCGGCATCCCCGAAGGAATCCGGCCCCGTATGGTTTCGATTGATGGTGTGGGCTCAGAGCCCTTTCCGTTGGAAAGGGATCCGACCCCGGCCGCGATCCTCAGCGCCCGCTGAGCACGTACTGGGCGATCACGCCGGTGGCGATGGCCACCAGCAGCATGTTGCCGCGGTCGTCGCGGATCCAGTGATGCCCGTACGGCGGGCGTCGCAGGTGGTAGCGCGGGTAGTCGTTCACCACGTAGACCGGGCCACGGTAGTAGTCGCGGTAGGGGGAACCGACCCGCCAGCCGTAGCCGCCATAGCGCGGCGGCGGCGGTGCCGGACGATAGACCACGCGCGGCGGCGCCGGGCGGTAGTAGCGGTCATGGTCGCGGTGCCACTCGCGGCGATCCTGGCGGTAGTCGCGCCGGGCCTCGCGGCGGTCGCGCTCCCAGTCACGGCGGTCCTGGCGCCACTCACGGCGATCCTCCCGCCACTCGCGGCGGTCATGGTCGCGACCGCGATGGTCATTGTCGGCGAAGGCCGGGGCCACGGCGCCCAGCGCCAGCACAGAGGCCACGGCGCCGGCCATTACTCGATTGATGCGCATGTCAGACCTCTGCTCGGGTGGGTGGTGAGCCCATATTGCCCACCCGATCTGAACCGTTTCCGGCTGGAAACGCTTCCCGCTGCGGGACTGTGACGGAGTATTCAGGCGATAGCCAGCCCGGCGGCGCCACCCGGGCGCGGCCCGGAACCGGTTCCGGCTATAATTGGCGGTATTCCATTTCAGTCTGTGCCCACTGCCGCAACGGGATCTTCCCGTGACGGACCGGGCGCAGGGCCGCGCCTACGGAGACCGCATGTCCTCGCAATACATCTACACCATGAACCGCGTGTCCAAGGTGGTCCCGCCCAAGCGGCAGATCATCAAGGACATCTCGCTGTCCTTCTTCCCGGGCGCGAAGATCGGCCTGCTGGGCCTGAACGGCGCCGGCAAGTCCACCGTGCTGAAGATCATGGCCGGCGTGGACACCGATTTCGAGGGCGAAGCCCGCCCGCAGCCGGGCATCAAGGTCGGCTACCTGGCGCAGGAACCGGAGCTGGACCCGACCAAGACCGTGCGTGAAGCGGTGGAGGAAGGCGTGGGCGAAGTGCTGCAGGCCCAGGCCGCGCTGGAAGCGGTGTACGCCGCCTACGCCGAGGAAGGCGCCGACTTCGACGCGCTGGCCAAGGAACAGGAGCGCCTGGAGGCGATCCTGGCCGCCGGCGATGCGCACACCCTGGAAAACCAGCTGGACGTGGCGGCCGATGCGCTGCGCCTGCCGCCGTGGGATGCCATCGTCGGCAAGCTGTCCGGTGGTGAGAAGCGCCGCGTGGCGCTGTGCCGCCTGCTGCTGCAGAAGCCGGACATGCTGCTGCTGGACGAACCGACCAACCACCTCGACGCCGAGTCGGTGGAATGGCTGGAGCAGTTCCTGGCGCGCTACACCGGCACCGTGGTGGCCGTTACCCATGACCGCTACTTCCTGGACAACGCCGCCGAGTGGATCCTGGAACTGGACCGCGGCCGCGGCATTCCGTGGAAGGGCAACTACACCGACTGGCTGACCCAGAAGGACGAGCGCCTGAAGCAGGAAGACAACCAGGAAAAGGCTCGCCAGAAGGCGATCCAGAAGGAACTGGAGTGGTCGCGCCAGAACGCCAAGGGCGGCCGCACCAAGGGCAAGGCCCGTCTGGCCCGCCTGGAAGAGCTGCAGTCGGTCGATTACCAGAAGCGCAACGAGACCAATGAAATCTTCATCCCGCCGGGCGAGCGCCTGGGCAATGCGGTGATGGAGTTCAAGAACGTCTCCAAGAAGTTCGGCGACCGCCTGCTGTTCGACAACCTGAGCTTCCTGGTGCCGGCCGGCGCCATCGTCGGCATCATCGGCCCGAACGGTGCCGGTAAGTCGACCCTGTTCAAGATGATCACCGGCCAGGAAAAGCCGGATACCGGCGAGATCGTGGTCGGCCCGACCGTGAAGCTGTCCTACGTGGACCAGAGCCGCGACGCGCTGGAAGGCAACCACAACGTCTTCCAGGAAATCGCCGGCGGCCTGGACATCCTCAACATCAACGGCATCGAGATCCAGTCGCGCGCCTACATCGGCCGCTTCAACTTCAAGGGCCAGGACCAGCAGAAGATGGTCGGTTCGCTGTCCGGTGGTGAGCGTGGCCGCCTGCACATGGCCAAGACCCTGCTGCAGGGTGGCAACGTGCTGCTGCTCGACGAACCGTCCAACGACCTGGACATCGAAACGCTGCGTGCGCTGGAAGATGCGCTGCTGGAGTTCCCGGGCAACACCTTCGTCATTTCGCATGACCGCTGGTTCCTGGATCGCATCGCGACCCACATCCTGGCGTTCGAAGGCGACTCGCACGTGGAGTTCTTCCAGGGCAACTACCGCGAGTACGAAGAAGACAAGCGCCGCCGCATGGGCGACGACGCGGCGCCGAAGCGCCTGCGCTTCAAGGCGCTGAAGTAAGCCGCACCGCAGGAAACGAAAGGCCGCGCTCGCGCGGCCTTTCGTCTTTCAGGCCTTCCTGTCGCCAGTTTTTCAAGGTGTTTTCGCCGGTCGGAATTCAACCGCTGATGAACGTCCGAGCCCAAACAGGCGTGAAACCCTGTCGCAGTCTCGCTTTGCAATTCGTTGTATGTATTCACTCGCCCACATCGGTTTTCCTACGCGCCCGCTTCATCCCCCAACGCAGGAAACCGCAATGAAAACACTGATCATCACCACGGCAGCCCTGCTGCTGTCGGGCACCGCCACGGCCGCAACCACCGACTGGGAAGGCTACTACTTCGGCGTGCAGGCGTCGCACGGCGAAGGCCACAGCAAGGACCGCAGCAACGCCAACGCATCGGAGAAGAGCATCCGCGGCTTCACCGGCGGCGTGCAGGGCGGCCGCCGCTGGCAGTTCGACAACAACATCGTGGTGGGCCTGGAAGGTTCGCTGTCCTTCGGCAACGTCGCGCGCGACTGGAAGGACCGCGAGCAGCACCAGTACAGCCCGTACCACGGCAAGGATGCAGTGACCCGCGCAGGCGCCGTTGATGTGACGCTGGGCCGCGCGATGGGCCGCTGGCTGCCCTACGTCGGTGCCGGCGTGACGGTGGCCCGGCAGGAATTCACACTGGGCTGCGACAAGTCGCTGGTGGAGGCCACCAACGGCTGCCGCGTGGCCGAATTCGAGACCCGCGCCTCGCACGTGTCCACCGGCGCCCACGCCACGGCAGGCGTGCTGTACCGCTTCAACGACCGCCTCTCGGCCGGTGCCGAGTACCGCTACACCCACCTGGGTTCCAGCCCGGTGACCCTGGAAGATCCCAACTACCCGGCTGCGGCCCGTCGCAGCTTCCATACCGACTACAGCAGCGTTACGCTGAAGTTGAACTACCACTTCTAACCGCCTGGCGACGTACCCGCAGGTCCCCAGGGGCGGCAGGGTGTGCAGGCATGAGAGATCTGCGATGTCCCTGTTCGAGCGCCTGTTCCAGCTGCAGCAGCACGGCACCACCGTGCGCACCGAACTGCTGGCCGGTGTCACCACCTTCCTGACGATGTCCTACATCGTCTTCGTGAACCCCGAGATCCTCGGCACCACCGGCATGGATGCCGGCGCGGTGTTCGTGGCCACCTGCCTGGCCGCCGCGCTGGGTTCGGCGGTAATGGCGCTGGCCGCCAACTTCCCGGTGGGCATGGCGCCGGGCATGGGCCTGAACGCGTTCTTCGCCTTCACCGTGGTCGGCGCCGCCGGCCTGCCCTGGCAGCAGGCGCTCGGTGCGGTGTTCATTTCCGGCCTGGTGTTCCTGGTGCTGTCGCTGACCGGTGTGCGCGCATGGCTGGTGTCGGGCATTCCCTCATCGCTGCGCTCGGCCATCGTGGCCGGTATCGGCCTGTTCCTGGCGATCATCGCGCTGCAGAAGTCCGGCGTGATCGTCGGCAATGAAGACACGCTGGTGGCGCTGGGTCCGTTGAACACGGCGCCGCCGCTGCTGGCGCTGGCCGGCTTCCTGCTGATCGCGGTACTGGAAGCACGGCGCATCCGTGGTGCGATCCTGATCGGCATCCTGGCCGTGACCGGCGCGGGCTGGGCGCTGGGCGACGTGCAGTACCAGGGCCTGGTTTCGCTGCCGCCGAGCCTGGCCCCGACCTTCCTGCAGCTGGACCTGCCGGGCCTGCTGCACCATGACGGCGGCGCACCGATCGCCGTGCTGCTGCAGGTGGTGCTGGTGTTCGTGCTGGTGGAAGTGTTCGATGCCACCGGCACGCTGTATGGCGTGGTCGGCCGTGCCGGCCTGCTGAAGCTGCCGGGCGCGCAGAAGCGTTTCGGCCGCGCGCTGCTGGCCGACAGCACCGCGATTGTTGCAGGCTCGCTGCTTGGCACCAGCAGCACCACCGCCTTCGCTGAAAGCGCCTCTGGCGTGCAGGTGGGCGGCCGCACCGGCCTGACCGCTTTGGTGGTGTCGGCCCTGTTCCTGGCGGCACTGCTGTTCTCGCCGCTGGCAGCGATGGTGCCCAGCTATGCCACCGCACCGGCGCTGCTGTTCGTCGCCGGCCTGATGCTGCGCGAGCTGGTGGAAGTGGACTGGAGCGACCTGACCGAATCGGTGCCGGCGGCCCTGTGTGCGCTGGCGATGCCGTTCACCTACTCGATTGCCAACGGCCTGGCGTTCGGCTTCATCGCCTATGCCGCGCTGAAGGCCGGCACCGGGCGCTGGCGCGAAGTGCATCCGGCGGTGTGGCTGGTGGCGGTGCTGTTCACCCTGCGCTACGCGCTGGAATGACCGTTGAGTGGGGTCAGAGCCCATTGCGATGCAATGGGATCCGACCCCGCAGCACTGCAGCTACCAGCGCGGCTGCAGGCGGCCGTCGGCGGCGAAACGCCAGCGTCCTTCAGCCCAGCCCAAGCCGAACAGGGCCAGCATCTGCGAGTAATAGGCCGGTGCATCAGCACGCTGCTGTTCGGCGCTGGGCAGGCTGGCCCGCAGCGACTGCGCGTGCTCCGTGTCGCCCTGCGCGATCAGATACGGTAGCAGGGCCGCACGGAATCCGTAGTTGCCTTCGCCCTGCCCCTGGCCACTGCGGGTGTCGATCTTTTCCCACATCGGCGCACCACTGCGCAGGCGCTGCAGCGGCCCGGACAGGGCCGCCAGCTGCGTGCGGAACAACGGATCGCGCGGCGCGGTCATGCCTGCCCAGGTGTAGCAGCGGATCGCATCGTAGCCGCCGACCGCACCGCGCACCGGATCGACGACGAAGCGATCGCCTTTCCACGCCGCCCAGTCCGGTGCGAACCCGTGCGGGCTGCTCTGCTGCAACAGCTGCACGCTGTTGCGCGCCAGTGCCTGCCACGGCCCACCGCGATCCTCCACCGCAAAGCGGCGCAGCAGCGGCAGTGGCAGATAACTGGGGTTGACACGCGTGGCGTCCCCTTCGACGAATCCCTGTGGGCCCGGCAACAGCATCGGGCCGAGCCCGGGCAGGTCCACGATCTCGCGTGCCCGCACCTGGGCGAGCATGCCCTCGGCGATGGCGTTCAGCGCGGGACGGCGCCACAGCCGCGCGCCTTCCAGCAGCGCATAGGCCAGCCAGAGATCGGAGTCCGAGGCCGGGTTGTCATCCAGTACCCGCCACGCTCCGGCGTCATCGCGTCCCCACAGCCAGGCCGGCAGGCGCTTGCCCATGTCGCCTTCGGCGAGGTTGTCCTGGGTCCAGCCCAGGATGCGGTCGAACAGCGCCTGGTCGTTGTCGACCAGGGCGAAGAACAAGGCATAGGACTGGCCTTCGGAGGTACTGCGCTGATCGTCCTGGCTGCGATCGATCATGCGTCCGTCGCGGCTCAGGCTGCTGTCGAGCAGTACCTGCCACGCCGGCCAGCGCGGTGCGGGCGCGGCCTGCGCACTGCACCAGCCAAGCAGCGGCAGCGTGGCGGCCGCCTGCAGCAGGCGACGTCGCCGCAGGTCAGCGGAATTCGCCATACGGCACCAGTGGCGATACGGGCAATGGCAGGTTTCCCTGCCACGGTTTGAAGGTGTAGCGCAGGTAGAGCTGGAACGAATTCGGCGAGAAATCGCGGCTGCGCTGCAGCGTGCCGGCGGCACCCAGCACGAAGTGGTCGCCCAGGCGGCGCTCGACCGCACCATACAGGCGGTAGCCGGTGCCGGTGCTGCTGCTGTCGCCGGTGTACAGGCCGGCCTCGTCCAGCTGCAGGGGGCCATACTGCGGCTCGAGCTGTGCAATCACGCGCTCGATCAATGCCTGGTCGGGGAAACGGCTGATCGACGAGGTACGCGCACTGGACACACTTACCGAGCCATCCAGGCGCAGCGACCACACGTCGTTGCGCCAGGCGAAGCTGACCGGCAGGCTCAGCGACGCATAGCGCTGCGGGCTGTAGTAGCCGCCCTGGCCCAGCGAGTAACCGCCCAGGTCCTTCTGGTAGCGCCAGTACATCGCGGTGGTGCCCACATCCAGCCGCATGTCGGGGCGCTGGATCAGCTTGTGGTACCAGCCCACCATCGCGCGTGCACGGGTATTGTCGGCCACGTTGTGGCCGGTCAGCCGATGCCAGCTCCAGTTCGACCACACGCCATCGCGGCCACCCTGGTCGTAGCCGAGGCTGAAGGTCACGCCGTTGGCGGTGACGCCGCCCCAGCTGATGCCACTGCGCGGATCAACCGCACCGGCCTGCGACAGCAGCGAATTGGTCATTGGCCGCCGCGACACCGTGGCGCCCCAGCCGAAGCGCCCGAGGTCACCATTGAGGGTGATACCGCCAAGCCAGTTGCCGACCACGTAGTTGGACGGGGTGTGGCCGATATCGAAGTTCCAGCGGTCATCCAGGGTGCGCCAGCCCACGGCGAAGCCGGCGCCGGAGGTGCGCCGCTGGTGCACGAAACGGGTGCAACCCGGTGCGCGCAGGCGGCTGTTGTCAGCCTGCAGCAGATCCAGGTCGCAGCTACCGAAATCCTCGTCGTAGGCCCCGTTCCCGTCGGTCTGGAAGCGGCCGGCATCGAAGCTCACCTGCTCGATGCGCGCCCAGCCCAGGCCACCGGCGAACGGCGCGTCGAGATGCGCGATGCGGGTATCGCGCGACAGCCGCGAAATACCCGGGGTTCCGTCGCTACGGCGCCCGGTGTCCTGCATCACCGTCAGGGTGGGATTCTCCTGCTGGTACAGGGTCTCCACGTCGCTGCGCAGGCTGCGCCGCAACCAGTCATCGCCGGCCGTCTCGCGGCTGGCCAGGGTCAGCGCGCGGTTGTCGCGCGGCGCGGCCTGGCTGGGGGCCAACAGGCCGTTGTCGGCCATCGCCTGCGCATACATGTCCAGCGCCTGCTGTGGATCATCGCGGCGCACCAGCCGTGCCGCATCACGCCAGGATTGTGCGTCGGGCCCGGTCTTGCGCGCCAGCAGCGCGCGCAGGATCGCCAGCGCCTTCGTGTCCTCGCGCAGGTCGGTCCAGATCGTGGCGAGCTGGCGCTGCTGGCCGATCTCGGCATCGTCCACTGCTGGCGGTGCGTCTTGCATCTGGCGGCGTGCGCTGGCCAGATCGCCGGTGCCGATCCAGGCCTGTACCTGGCCCAGCTGCGCATCCACGTTGCCCGGCTGTGCAGCAAGCACGCGCTGGTAGTAGTGCAGCGCCTGCGCGTGGTCGCCGCGCAGGCGCGCCCATTCGGCCATCAGCAGATCGTTGTCGGTGCTGGGCGGTTGCTGCTGCAGCAGCGCGATGGCTTC
Source organism: Stenotrophomonas sp. SMYL89 (assembly GCF_036319985.1). Lineage (NCBI taxonomy): Bacteria > Pseudomonadati > Pseudomonadota > Gammaproteobacteria > Lysobacterales > Lysobacteraceae > Stenotrophomonas > Stenotrophomonas sp. SMYL89. The sequence goes on from NZ_JAWIRW010000007.1 coordinate 207,385, forward strand.
GGCCTCCCTGCCCTGCGCACGCAGATCCCACAGATGATCGACCAGCTGCTGCCGCTGCAGGCGCGCCGACAGCGCGCGGATGTCATCGTCCCACTGCGCCTGCGGCAGCGCATCGAGCACCGCCAGCGCCTGCGGCAGCCGATCGGATCCCGACAGATAGAGCGCCTGCGCGTAGCGCGCTTCGGTACTGTCGTTGTGCGTGGCCATGTCGGCCACCACCGCGTCGGCTTCGTCCTGCCGGCCGGCGGCGCGCAGCTCGTTGCCCAGCGCATAGGCCAGCCATGCATCGCCCGGCAGTTCGCCGCGCAGCTGCTGTCCCAGCGTGATCGCAGTGCCTGCATCCCCGGCAGCCAGCGCCTGCTCGCGACGCTCACGCAAGCGACTGATCTGCAGCTGGCGCAGGTCTTCGGCATACAACCTGCGCTGGGCAGCGGGCAATGCGTTGATGAAGGCTTCCAGCCGTTGAGGATCGGTGCGGCCGTACAGCTGCACCAGCTTGCGGATCACGTTGGCATCGTTGGGGGCCATCCGCCGGGCAACCTGCAACTGGCGTTCGGCCGCGGCGTCATCACCACGGGCCACGGCCACGTCGACCAGGCCCAGTGCAGCATTGACGTCGCGGGGCTGCTGGCGACGCGCCTGCGCATACAGGCGCTCGGCTTCGTCCAGCCGGCCGGCCGCCAGCGCCGCGTCGGCCTGGTCCAGCTGCAGCCAGTAGCGGGTGCTGGCGATCAGGTCACGCCACTTGTCGTTGCTGTCACCGGCCGGGGTGGCCTGCACCGCACGCTGGAGATAGTTGATGGCCTGCTCGCGGCGGCCCTGGCGCATCAGCGCCATGCCCAGCCCCCCCAGCAGGTCGGGCTCGCGAGGATAACCGCGCAGGGCCTGCAGGAAGGCGCGCTCGGCCTCTTCATTGCGGCCTGCATCGAGCAACTGCTGGCCACGCAGACCGGCGCGCCACGCCGGGTCGCTGACCCGCTTGTGCTGGTCGGTGTAGCGCTCGCGCACCAACGCGATGTCGGCGAACGTCGGGTTGCGGGTGATGAAGTCCTGCAGCCTGCGTACGCTGCGGTCATCGGCCGGCTGATCCTTCAGGTAGGCCCACTCGGCGTCCGCCGCCATGCCGCGCGCTTCCGGATTGCGCCCCATGCGCTGCAGCGCGGCCAGCGCCTCGGCATCGCGGCCGGCCGCGAACAGCATCTGCGACAGCGCCTGCAGCAACGGCACATTGCCCGGATAGCTGCGGTCCAGTTCGCTCAGCGCACGGATCGCCTGTGTACGCCCATCCGCCTGGGCGCCGCGCAGGCGCCAGTACTCCAGGCCCAGCTGCAGGCCGGGCGGCTCATCGTTGAACAGGCGCCGGTAGATCGCCAGCGCTTCGGCGCTGCGACCACCGGCAGCGAACAGACGCGCCTGCTGCAGGTCCTGCTGCAGGTCACCACGGTAGGCCTGCCAGAGGCGTTCGCCGGCGGCCAGTTCACGGGTACCCGCGCCGATCTCGCGCAGGCGCTTCAGGGTCGCCTCGGCATCCTGCAGCTTCTGCTGCGACAACTGCACTTCCAGGATCGCCACCAGCGTGCCGCGATCATCCGGTGCCAGCATGCGCAGCCGCGCCAGCGCGTCTTCGATCAGGCTCTGGCGACCGGTGGCCTCACCGATGCGCACCTGCTGCAGCAACCACTGGCGCTGCTCGGCGACGGTTCCGCCCGGTGTATCGGACAAGGTCTGCGCCGCGCATGGCCCGGCACCGGCCAGTCCCAACAGGACCAGGCCGGAAGCGGTGACCAGCGGATGCCGAGTGCGTGCCATCAGTGCCCCGGGTCCAGGCGCTTGGCCGCAACCCAGCGCAGCGTGCGCCACAACAGGAAGGCGACCATCAGCACCACCAGCGTGGCCAGCACCGCCAGCAGTGCCGGGTGGTCGGCCAGGTGGTACCACAGCAGCAGCCACCACGGCAGCGCGCCGACGTAGTAGTGATCGCCGACGAACTGGCTGTGGATGCCCGAGGTACGCAGGATCGCCACCGAACCGGCGATGGCTTCGCGCTTGCCGGTATCGCTGAGTGCATCGTCGAGCAGGCCGTAGTCGGCGGCGTTGCTGGCGGCCAGCGAAACGATGCTGCGCTGCGCATGCCTCGGCGACTGCATGCCGATGATCGCGGCGAACGGCGCCTGCGCGCTCACTGCCACTTCGGTCACCGCCGGGTCGCCATCGCGGCTGCCACGGCGCGCCTGTTCCATCGCCTGCTGCGGCGACGGCGACTGGCCGTTGAGCAGACGTGCGCGCTGGTCGTCGATCAGCAGCGACAGCTGCTGGCTGCCGCGCAATTCGGCAGGCAGGGCGCCCAGCATCAGCAGGTCCGCATCCAGCGCGCTGGCCTGCTTCCAGTCATCGGACAGGCGCAGGCCATAGGCCGGGTAGCCGCTCTGCACGCCCAGCCCACCGATCAGGTTCAACAGCAGGCTGACCTGTGCTTCGCTGGCGCCGGGCGGCACCAGCACGACCGTCTCGGACAGATCGGCCATGCGGGTGAAGGGGAAACCGCTGAGTGCGAACGCGGACAGGTCCGGCAGGCCCATGTAGTGATGGAACCCGGAGAAGTCGATGGTCGAGTCTTCCTCGATGGCTGCCTGCAGGTTGGGCGGCAGCACGGTCTGGCAATGATCGCGCTGTGCACTTCCCATCACGCTGGCGAAGTTGAAATCAAAGCGCAGCTGGTTGCGGTCGCCCAGCTTGAGCGCCGGAATCAACAGGCGCCCGTCATCGGCACCGGCATCGCCGGCCAGCACCGGCAGGCGGATTTCCTCCAGGCCCTGCTTGCCGTTGCGGCGCACCAGCGGGAAGCTGGAGATGAACTGGTCGTTGATTGCAACGCCCAGCCGCGACTCATCGCTGCCGAACGGCGGCGTGTAGCGGTAGCGCAGGTTCAGCGGAATGCCCTGGTTGCGCCAGATGAACAGGTCCGGCGGCAGGTTGAGGTTGACCGTGATCGGCTGCGGCGACACGCCGTTGGCGTGCAGCTGCTGCGGATAGTCGAGTAGTTCGGCCAGGCGCACGGCGCGGTCGGTACGCACCCAGTTCGGTGCGTCGTACGGCTTGCGCGGGGCCAGCGGCTTGATCTCGTCGACGCTGACCTGACGGCCGCGGAACAGCACGTTGCCGGCCGCCATCGCGGCCACCGCCTTCTGCAGATCCTCATCGTTGCGGCCCAGCACCAGCAGCAGCTTGCGCTGCGGATCCTCCGGCAGCGACATCAGTTCGATCATCGGGCCCTTCACTGGGGCATGGTTGGCGATCACCGGCGGGAACCTGCCGTTGACCGCCAGCACCACCGCGTGGCCCTTGTCCGGCAGCGCACCGAAGCTGACCGGGAAACGCGCCTGGCGCCACCAGCCGGACAGGCTGCCGAAGTACGAGGACATCACCGCCGCCGCGCGCTGCTGCGCCAGGCTCGGTGCGGCGGCGAACACCACCGGCAGTTCCAGGCGTGCGGTATCGCGCGGGTCGAAGAACGGCAGCGGGAAGTTGGCCAGGTCGTCCTGCATCGCCAGTGGCTGGCCACCCAGGCGCAGCGTGCTGTTGCTGGACAGGTTGACCCACAGCGAGCTGTGCGTCGGCTCTTCGCAGATGTCGGTGTAGTGACCGACGAACTCCAGGCGGACCTGGTTGAAATCGGCGATCAGGCGTGCGTCCAGCGGCAGCTTGGCCTGCACCGGGCGGCCGAGCTGGTCGTTGCTGATCGGCACCACGCCCATCATCGCGTCGTTGAGGTAGACCCGCAGGTGCGACAGGGTCGGGAGCAGCGATGGTGAAGGCGTGAAGCTCAGATCCAGTTCCGCATCGCGGACCAGGCGGTCACGGCGCACCTGGAACTCGAAGGTGGTGGCATTGCGCACCCCCGACAGCAGCGTGTCCTGGCGACGCCCCAGCTGCGCGAAGGTGTTCTGCCGCTGCCAGGGCCAGGCGCTGCCCGCCCAGGTCTGCGCCAGCGCGGGCTCGGTACCGGCGGCAGGCGTGGTGGCGGGTGCGGCCGGCACGCTCGGCATCGGTGGCGCGGCAGGCGCCGTGGTGGGAGGAGTGGCCGGTGCCGGGGCAGGCGCGCTGTTGCCTGACGCCACGGGCAGGGCCAGCAGGGGCAGCAGCAGCCAACGCAGAGAGGACGGAAGGGTCATGGACGAAGCCCTGGATCAGCGGCTGGGTCAGCCGGGTGGGAAGGAAGCGGACGTTGCGGAGCAAAACTGGCCAGCCATCGCAGCAGGCGACGGTTCCAGTGTGCCGGGCGGTCAAGGTCGAACGGTGCGAAATCACCCATCCGCCGATAGCCACGCCAGCCCAGGACCAGCACGCTCCACAGGCTGCGCGGCAGGCTCTTGGGTTGGTAACCGGCGTGCCAGTCGAGCCAGGCATCGGCGCGGGCGAAGGTGCACTGGGCGAACTCGACGCGCTGGCGTTCGTTCTCGAACAGCAGCAGCAGGCCCAGTCGCTGGCCGACCGTGCGCTGCACGCGCGCCGGGAACGCGAACTCGCGGCGGCCGCGCCCCAGCAGCACCTGCACGCGCTGGCCTTCGGCCAGTTGTGCGTCTTCGCCGAGCTCGACGCCCACGCCATCGTTGGAGTAATCCTGAAGCACGCCGCGCAGGCGGCGGCCATCGGGTACCTGCAGCGCCATCGGCAGGTGGGTGGTGACGCGATGCGTGCGCCGCACCTGCTGCACTTCAGCGGCCACCGCCAGCGCCCCACCGATGATCAGCAGGTTGTACAGCACCCACAGCGAACTGACGACCACCGTGCCGCGTTCGTCGAGCGGCCCATGCATGAAGCGCCACACGGCAAAGCACAGGCCCAGCACGTTCAGCAGCGCCAGCACCAGGTAGGGCTGCGCTACGCGCCAGTCGAAACGATCACCGGCCTGGGTACCGCCCTTGTCGGTGACGTTGAACTTGCCACGGCCCGGGCTGAACAGCGCCACGGTGGTGGGCCGTGCGATGTACCAGGCCAGCACGGTCTCGTACACCTCACCCCAGAACGGTCGCCGGTACTTGCCCTGGATTCGCGCGTTGGTAAGGCTGGCGTGGGCCATGTGCGGCACCACGAACAGCAGGATGGCCAGTGCCGGTGCGTAGATGATGTAGACGTGCAGCAGCAGGAACGCCAGCGGCGCGGTGAGGAACACCAGGCGCGGAATGCCGGCCAGGAAATGCAGCATCGCGTTGGCGTAGCAGAAGCGCTGGAACAAGCTCAGGCCCTTGCCCAGCAGCGGGTTGTCGATGCGGAAGATCTGCACCATGCCGCGTGCCCAGCGGATGCGCTGGTTGACGTGCGCGCCGAGGCTGTCGGTGGCCAGGCCGGCCGCCTGCGGAATGCGCAGGTAGGCCGAGTTCCAGCCGTTGCGATGCAGGCGCAGCGCGGTGTGCGCATCTTCGGTGACGGTCTCGGTGGCAAACCCGCCGATGGCATCGATGGCCTCGCGCCGCAGTACCGCGCAGGAGCCGCAGAAGAACGCCGCGTTCCATAGGTCGTTGCCGTCCTGCACCAGACCGTAGAACAGCTCGCCTTCGTTGGGGTCGCTGCGGAACACCTGCAGGTTGCGTTCGAACGGATCGGCCGAGAAGAAGTGGTGCGGGGTCTGCACCAGCGCCAGTTTCGGGTCGCGCAGGAACCAGCCGCAGGTGATCTGCAGGAACGAACGCACCGGCAGGTGATCGCTGTCGAAGATGGCCACCAGCTCACCATCGATCAGGGTCAACGCATGGTTGAGATTGCCGGCCTTGGCATGGCGGTTGTCGGCGCGGGTGATGTAGTTGACCCCGGCACGCTCGGCGAATGCGCGGAATTCTTCGCGCTTGCCATCATCGAGGATATGGATGCGCAGCTTGTCGGCCGGCCAGTCCAGGCCCATTGCTGCGTACACGGTGTGCCTCACCAGCGCCAGGTCTTCGTTGTAGGTGGGAATCAGCACATCCACCGTCGGCCACTGGCGGATATCGGCCGGCAACGGCGCCGGACGGCGACGCAGCGGCCAGGCCACCTGCACGTAGCCCAGCATCAGCACCAGCCACGAATAGGTTTCCGCCGCCAGCAGCACCACGCCACAGACCAGGTCGAAGGTGCTGTTCCAGTTCAGCGTGGCGGTGTAGCGCCACCACAGGTAACGGCAGGACACGGTGATCGACAGCACCACCAGCACCAGCGTCGCATAGCGCCCCTGCATGCGCCGCACCAGCAGCGCGATGGCCCACAGCAGTGCAACGAACACGAACTGTGCGAGATAGGTGAACGGCTGGGTGATGCACAGCGCCGCCAGCCCCAGCGTGGCCAACCCGACCAGCAGGGTCAGCAGGTGCCGCGAACGTGGCGACAGGCTGCCCACCTTCCGGCCGAACCAGGCCGCCACGCGGCTGTTCCAGAATTCACTGGGCGCATCGCGCATGGCGCGCAGATAGCGCAGGCGGCCGCGACCGGCCGCGCCACGCAGTTCGGCAATGCGTTCGCGCCGGGCCTGGGCCAACCGCTGCCGCCTCAGCGAAGGCTGCGGTACCAACCGCACCACCGACAGCCACATGGCCTGGATCAGTAACCGCAACGGATCGCCCGGGCGCCAGCGACGGTCGCCCTGGATCTGCGGGAAGGCGTTGCGCAGGCGCGGGGCCTGTGCCTGCCACGCCGGCCCTTCCAGGCGCAGGAACGCCCAGCCCACGCATTGCAGCAGCCACAGCATTGCCCGCGTCGGCCAGGACGCATGCACCCGCTCACGCAGGCGTCCCCAGTCCAGGTAATAGACGCGGGCACCCATCAGCGTCCTCCCGCCGCGGCCTGGCGCCGTGCGGCCTCCGCCAGGCACCACAGCACCAAGCCATCCACATCGGCAGCAGCCAGCGAATCGGTCGCATAGCGGCCCAGTGGCTGCTTGCTGGCCAATGCGGACGGCACCCGCGCATCCTCGTGCAGCGGCTGCGGCACCAGCCGCGCCCCGTGCGCGTGCAGCCACAGCTGCATCAGGTCGCGCTGCACCGGAATGACCGGGTCATAGCGGTTGGCCAGCAGCAGGCGAGTGTCATCCGGCTGTCGTTGCAGGAACACATGGCTGACCGGATCGACACAGGCCAGGCGCAGCGGCAGCGTGCAGCGCGCGTGCTGGTTGATGGCCGCAGCGTGCGCCGGCAGGCGCTGCGGCAGGTCGAACAGGATCCAGTCGAACTGGGCCTCCAGCAGCGGAATGCGTTCGGCCCAGGTGGCCGGTGCCTGCTGCAGCTGCTGTTCGATGTGCATCGCGGCCTCGGCGTCGACACGACCGTAGGGCAGCACCGCGAGTCCTGCTGCGACGGCGTAGGCGGCATCACGCCAATCCGTACCGTCCAGCTGCGCGCGCGCCCAACCGTTGTCCACGTCGGCAGGCAGACCCAGGTGCAGGCCGAGCATCTGGTCCGGGCTGCATTCGACCAGCAGCACACGCTGCCCCTGGGCGTGCAGGCCCTGGCCCAGCGCGGCAAGCACCGTAGTGACGCCGGTTCCGCCATGGATGCCCTGCAGCGACAACACGGTGCTCATCGGCGCGGCTCCAGTTCGGCCAGCAACGGCCAGCGCGCCAGCGCCCGTGCACGTTCCTGCTGGGCCGAGAAGTCCACGTAGGGCAAGCCCGGCATGTCCAGGCTGCGGCGCAGCAGGTCGATGTCATCCTCTTCCACGGACAGTGTGACCGGCACGGCAAGAATGTCGGCAGGCATCAGCGCGCCTCCTCCGGGTAGGGGCTCCAGGTCTGGCTGCCCTGCAGCTGCAGCCAGGGCTTGCCGGCGTACTCGATGACCTTGGCGCCTTCGTTCTCCGATACCGACGGTGTCTGCGGCAACCCCTTCAGCAGGCTGTCCCAGTTGCGCTCGCTCGGCGGCGACTGGGCATTGAGCGCGTACACACGCGACACCAGCTCGGACACCGCCAGGTAGCTGCTCGGTTCGGGCACATGACGTGGGCCGCCGGCCGCCGGCGCGCCCATGCCGATCAGCTTCACGCCCACCGGCACGTGGGTGATCGATGGACTGGGAATCTCACGCATGCCCGGAATCTGCATGCGGTCGCCATGCAGGGCCGCGCCATGCTCAGGCACCACCACGATCATCGCGCGGCGGCCACTCTTCTCCACCGCATCGACGAAACCGGCCATGTCACCCAGCACCATTTCCGCACGTGCCTTGTAGTCGGCGGCATTCGAACGGCCATCGGCGCCGACGATGCGGTTGCCATCGTGCAGCGAGATCGTGTTGTAGAACAGCGCCACCTGCTGGCTGGTCCCGGCCAGCCGCTGTTTCCACCACGCCATCAGCACATCACCATCGCGGCGCAGCGGTGACTTGTCGAACGCCACCAGCGCTTTGGGAAACGCGCTGATGTCCATCGGCTGCGCCTGCAGCCCACCGTACTGGTGCAGTTCACCGATGAAGTCGTCGAAGTGACCGTCATGGTTCATCGCCAGCTCGCTCTGGAAGCCTAGATGCTGCAGGTTCGAGAACAGCTGGCACTCGGCCGGCACCGGATCGAACAGCGCGGTGTGCGAGGTCTGGCCACAACTGGCGCGCAGCAGGCGGATCGCTGCTGGGCCGCTGTAGGCGGTTGCCGAGTTGAAGTCGTCGAACACCACGTCCATGTGGTCGAGCAGGTTGTTCTGGCGCAGCCCCACTTCATCCAGATCGCTCCATGCCAGCGAGCAGATGTTGAGGATGATGACGTCGAACGGCGCGCCGCTGCCCGGTGCGGGGAAGCTGGTCTTGAGGCTGGCCTGCTGCTGGTAGAAGCTGGCCAGCCATGCATTGAGCGTCTCGTTGTTGGCCGGCGGCAGGCCGCCACCTGAGGTGCCTCCGGTGCTGGCGGTGGCTGCGGTGGCGGTACCCTGCCCCCAGTTCCAGCCCGCCGGCATCGGTATCGCCATCACGGCCAGGCCAAGCATGCCCAGCACGCTCAGGGTAGTGATGCGCAGCCACGGCTTGAGCAGCACGTAGGCCAGCACCAGCATCACCAGCACCGCCACCATCTGCCAGTTGATGAAGCGCTGGGCCAGTTCAAGCCAATAGTCGGCCGAGAAGTCCAGCACGCCCGGCTGCACCAGCAGGCGCCGGAACGGCGGCCACCAGGTGTCCTGGTAGTACAGCGCGACGCCCACCGGTACCGCGACGACGGTGCGCGCGATGCGTGCCCAGCGCCAGCGCAGCGGAATCAGCAGCGCGCCCAGGAACAGCAGGTTGGGCAGGATCTTCAGATCCAGCGCGCCCATCCAGGCCAGTACCACCTTGGACAGGAAGTACAGGTTCCAGCCACGCAGGTCGGCCCAGGCGAAGGGAGATGCGGGTGCCATCTGCGGACTCATGCAGCCCTCCGCGGCGCACGCTGGCGTACACCGGCGCGGCGCAGATGGCGGGGTGGCAGCCAGCGTGCGGCACGGCGGCGCAGCCCGCGCCACAGCGTGCCGAGCATGGCTCCGAAGGGAATCATCACCAGCGCGCAGGCGACGATCAGGGTCCAGAGTTGCTGGTCGGTGGTCATGCGCGATCTCCCAGCCGCAGCGGCTTCGGGGCGGTGAAAACAGGCGCCTCGAGCGCCGGGGCCACAGCCGGCAGGGCCGCAGGTGCTTCGGGCAGCACCTCGGCCTCAGGATCACTGCCGTGGGCATTCATCGCTGCAATGTCATATTCGGCCAGGCGCTGGTAGCCATCGAACAGCTCGCGCCAGGGCAGGCGGAACAGATTGCCCAGGGCCTGCTCGACCGCATCACGCCGGCAACCAAACAGGAACAGGCGCACCTGCCCGCGGTAGACACAGGCCAGATCGCCCTGGCGGCGGATGCGCAGCTGCTGCAGGGTCTGCTCGGCACGCAGGCCGGCCACCGGCTGCAGCGCCAGCACGGCGCTTTCCACCGCACTACCGTCCTGGTCGATGCGATCACCTGCGATCTGGCGGAAGCGTGCGGCGTTGACCAGGCCACTCACCGATGGTGGCCGATGCGCACGGATCAACGGCTCCGGATCCTCAGCCAGCTGGCCCTGCCAACGCTGCCGCTGCACGGTTTCCAGCAGGGTCAGCAGTCGCGGCAAGGGCGTCGCTGACGGCACCACCAGGCTGCAACCGCACTGCATCAGCAGCCGCTCATCGGCGTAGCGCAGGCAGGGCTGCAGCTCGCGCACCACCAGCTTCAGCGCATTGCCACGTTCTCGGCGCAGGCGGTGCAGCAGGCGGGCCAGTGCATCCACCTTGGCATTCTCGTCGATGGCCAGCACCACGGTGGCCTCGCGCGCCTGCAGCGCGGCCGGCAGCAATCCGGCCCAGCCGTCATACAGGCGCCAGGCCGCCGACAACGGCGGCGCACCTTCCAGCACTTCGGCCTGGGCCAGGAAGACATCGCGGTCGCTGCCACTGGTCGCATCGATCCCAGTCTCGGCGGCACCGGCCTCGGCCAGGTGGCGCAGCCCGCAGCTTTCCTGCTCGACGCCGAACGATCGCTGGGCCACCACGCCATGGCTGTTGGACCAGTAATGCAGCAGCAGCTGCAGGGCACCACGATGCGGATGCAGCTGGGCCACACCGGCGCAGATCCGGTTCAATGCCAACAGGCGCGGGGCCAGGGTCGCCACTTCGCCGTGGCACAGCAACAGCAGCACCTGCTGCGCCTGCACGGCACATTCCTGCAGCTGCTGGCACCAGCGCGCCAGCCGGGCATCATCCCAGCCGTCCAGCGCCGCCACCGGAAACTGCACCAGGCTGAGCCGGGTGCGCGCCGAGGCGGTGCGCGGCAGATCGCCGGTCAGCCCGCGCAGCGCCTGCTGCATGCCATGGTGCGAACGCTGGAACAGCCGCAGGCGGGCCGGCCCCTGGTCGGCAGCCAGCAGCGCCAGCATCGATTCGGCCCCCCGCCCCAGCGTGACCAGCACGGCTTCATCCAGTGCCTCGGCCGTGGCCAGCACGCCGGCACCGAGCAGGTCCGTCGGCGCGCTGCCGGCGGCCACCACCCAGTACAGGCCTCCGCTGCGCATCTCGACGAACTCGGCGGGCAATCCGGCAATGGCAAGGTGGGTCGCAGGCACGCCGGATCCTTTCATTGCCCCTCAACCGGGCGGAAAGCCCGGCAGTGGAGGCGCTGCGGTGAAAAGGAGGTCACTTTCATGACGTACATCACATTCATGTTTCTGTACGGCAATGATAGCCCTGATCTTCACGTTTGCGGGATCAAGACGCAGTCAACGCCGCCCGCGGAACGGGCGACGTGAGGCTCGAAACTCAGCAATGGAAAGCGCGTACTACTCGTACTGGATCGTGAACGTCGCCTGCCCGTTGGCGGTGCCGGCACCGACGGTGCCGGCCTGGGTCTGCACATAGCGGGCCCGCAGCGGCAGGCTCATGACACTGGTACCGGTGGTGGTGGTGCCGACACTGATGGTCTGGCCGAAGCGCACTTCGCGCTCGCTGCTGCCGTCGCGCTGGACCATCTGGATGCCGATGCGGGTAGCGCTGTTGGTGGCTGCGCTCAGCTTCAGCACGCCGGGCATGTTCGAGCTGTCCTGATCGGCATCCAGGCGGATGCCGATCTTGCTCTGGTATGCGGCCACGTTGCTGCCCTGGCAGTTCAGGCGGATCTCGAAGTCACGGTCGACCGCGCGCGAGCCGACGCCGGTGAAGGTGGTGTTGGCCACGCTGCCGAAATCGACCGCGATGTTGCGGCTGCCGGCCTGCACTTCGCAGGTCGGGCTGACCACGGTGGTGCCCGAGCCCCTGAAGGTCGAGGTCAGTACCGGGCGGCTGGGACCATCACCATCGAAGTAATAGGTGGTGAAGCGGCCATTGGGTGCGATCACCCCCGAACCGGTCTGCGTGGCGGTCTTGATCAGCTGGATGCGGAACTGGCCACCGATCAGCGAGATGGTGGAGTTGGCACCGAAGTTGATGGAATGCGGGTAGTAGGTCTGGATCGCGCCGGAGTCGCGGAACAGTCGAATACCTACGCCAGCGACACCGGTCTCGTAGACGTTGGCAAAGCCGGCCACTGGCCGCTTCTGCGGGGCATTGACATACTCGCCGGTCGAGCTGCCGCCATACCAATAGTCGCAGCGGGCGACGCTGTTCTGCTGGTTGATCGGCACGCTGATTTCCTTGATCACGCCACCCACCGGGGTGCTGGGCAGGATCACGATCTGCCCCATGTCCATCTGCACGTCCTGCGCAACGAAACCATTGATCTGGATGCGGCAGGCTGCGCTGGCCTGCTGCGCCAGCAGAACACCGCCCAGCAGCGCCATTGCAGCCAGCACCTTGCGGCCACGGGAAGAAATCATCGGCATGCTGCCTCCAGCGGGATGAAGCCGGTCTTGGACGCATCGGCGTCCGCCGGAACCTGGTAATCGACGGTGCAGCGCTGATCGGCGCCCGCGCCCCACTCCACCAGCAGGCGGCCCTGGTTCTTTTCACTGCGCACGTACAGGCGGCCGCCCTGGCTGACCATGCCCACCGGCTGGCCCTGCTCGTCCTTGACCTGTGCACCGAACGGCATGCTGCGGCCATCGGGGTTGCGTACCTGGATCAGCAGCGCGTTGCCCTTGCGGGTATCAAAGCGCAGGTAGCTGATGGCACCGGCGAACGGTGCGATCGCCTGGCTGGTGCTCTCCAGTTCGACGTCGTGGGCCATGCCCTGCGGGTCGAGGGTGACGGTGTTGAGGCGGTACGGCGACACGTACGGGACCACCGCGTAGCCGCGGCCATCGACACGCAGGCCCGGGGCGTTGCTGACGATGGCATCGCGTGCGCCCGGCGCTTCCACCAGCACCATGGTGTCGCCACGCTGCGGGGTGAAGGTGAAGCCGCCTGGATGCACGACCACGCTGCCGTTGGCACCGACCGAGGCCTGGCGGAAATCACGCGAGTGGCTGTAGGTGGCGTTCAATGCCGAATAGCGGCTGCGGTATTCGACGTTGCCGACTGCGGTGGTGCCGCCTTCGCGCGAGTCGGACAGGGCGGCGCCATAGCTGAAGTTGTTGTCGACGCCGGCCGAACCGGTGATGCCGACGCGGCTGTTGTCGTAGCCACCGCGATCGCGCACGCCGAGGTCGGCGCTGAACGATACCGGGTGGGTACCACGGCCCAGCGGCACGCTCATCGACAGCAGGTACTGGGTATCGGAACGGCCCAGAACGCCCTCTTCGGTACGCAGCGCAGAGAAGCCATAGTTCACTGAGCGCCAGGCGTTGTTGTAGCCGACCTGGTACTGCTTGGAGGTGCCGGGGCGATCGTAGAAGTCGCGCACCGAACCGGTCAGGTAGAGCGCGCCGCCGCGACGACCCAGCGGCTGGTTCAGCGTCACCTGGAACTGGCTGCGCTGGCGGCCGCGGGTGGTCGGATCGATGCCACGCTTGTCCGAATCACGACCGTACAGTGCGTCCTGCAGGCTGTAGAAGCCTTCAGTCGAATAGCGGTAGGCGGCCAGGGTCAGGTTGGTCCCGGTCTCGCCGATCATGTTGCTGTAGCTCAGGCGCACGCTGGCACCGGTGTGGTTGCCGTAGTGATCGAACGAGGTACGCGCATGGGTGACGTCGGCGGCGAACGCGCCGACCGGCGTGGACAGGCCAACGCCGTACAGCAGCGACAGGTAGCCGTCACTCAGTGCGCTGCCGCCGTACAGGGTCAGCTGGTTGCCGATACCACGCTGGTAGGTGCCCTGCACCAGCCACGGCTCATCGGCCAGCAGCTTGTTGCGCACCTGGCCGGCGGTCAGCGAGTAACGCGACACGCCTTCGCGCAGCATCTGCGGCACCGAACCGAACGGCACCTTGAACTCGCGGCGACGGCCATCGGCCTCTATCACGCTCACTTCCAGGTCGCCGCCATAGCCGGTCGGATAAAGATCGTCGATGACAAAGCTGCCCGGCGATACGGTCGAGGAATAGATCAGCTGCTGGTTCTGGCGCACTTCGATGCGCGCGTTGGTCTCGGCGATGCCGCGCACGACCGGCGCGTAACCGCGCAGCGAATCGGGCAGCATGCGGTCGTCGCTGGCCAGGCTGGCACCGCGGTAACCGATCGAGTCGAACAGCTCGCCGGTGGTGTAGGCCTCACCGATGGTGAGCATGCCGCGCACCTGCGGGATGCCGCGCTGGGCGTAGGTCGCGATGCTCTGCCAATGACGGCCGTCGCCCTCGGACCAGGTCAGGTTCGAATCGTGGCGGAACTGCCAGCCGCCCAGGTTGAGGCCAGCGTTGAGGCCCAGGTAGGCACTGCGGTTGCGCTGGCCGCCTTCGACGCGGCTGTCGCTGTCGATGGCATTGAAGCTGTAGCCGACGAAGCCGGCATTGATGCCACGGTCCCACAGTGCCGGGTTGACGTAGCCACGCGCCTCGCGGCGCAGGAACACCTGCGGGATGCTGAGGTCGTAGCGCAGGTTGCCGCTGTCGTAGACACCATAGGCATTGGCCATGCGCTGCTGGACCGGCACGCAGCTGGTCGTGTCGGTCGGCACGGACGGGTCCTGCTGCAGCAGCACAGCCTCGCTGTCCACGCCCATTTCTTCCAGCATCGGCAGCGGCAGGCAGGCGTCTACGCGGCCCTGCGCATCGGCCTTGAACTGCAGGTCGCGGCGGCCCTGCCAGGCTCCGTTGACATAGACGTCGACACGGTAGTTGCCGGCCACCATCGGGTTGCCGTTGCTGAAGGCCGCCAGATCGACCTGCTTGGCCTGGCCAGACAGGAAGCTGGAGTTGAACTGGGCCGACTCCGGGGCACGCGCATTGGCCGCACCACTCTGCGCCATCAGCGCCTGTTCGCCGAGATTGGCCGGAGCAGCCAGCGCCCATCCTGGGCAGGCCACGCCAGCAACCAGCAGGCAAAGCGCCTGATGGATCGACAATGTCAATCTGTTTCCGATCACACTGACATTCCTTCAGTTCGCCGCACGGCGGCGGTGGCGGGATGCGCGGGCCGTGGGCCAGCGCGGCGCGTTCAGCCCCCGGTGCTGCCGAGGCGGATCGTGTGTTCCACCCGGCCGCCGTAGTCGTTGATGGTGATGAAGCGGACCTGGCTGGTGCCCGCCGGTGCGGCAAACTCCAGGCTCTGCTTCGGTGCAACCATTGCGCCCTTGTCCTCGACGGCCTTTTCGGTGCCGCCGGTCACGGCGTGCACTTCAGCCAGGGTGACGTGGAAGGGGCTCGGGTTTTCCACCCGCAGGCGATCGCCGGCGAGCGTCCAGCGCAGCGCTGCCGGCGCGTCGTTGGCGACGCCCTTCAGGCCCTGCGGCCGGTAGAAAAGCTTCAGGCGCGAACGGAACGCAACCTGCAGGTAGTTCTGGTCGCCACTGTCGGCGTTGTCCGGCGACGGCGGAACGTCCAGCACGTTGAGCCAGAACACAGACTCGCGATCGGTCGGCAGCTGCGCGCCGGAGAAGATCACGCGCAGCGCTTGGCTGCGGCCCGGTTCAACGCGCGCGATCGGCGGCGTCAGTACGAACGGGGCGTCGCTGGTATCGGCGGTCTGGTTGGCGTCGCCACTGTCGATCCAGGCCTGGACCAGGGCGGGCGAGTCGCCGACGTTGTCGACCTGCACGGTGACTTCGCGCGCCTGCGCCGGATAGATCACCCGCGTGCCATTGACCACCACGCCGGCCAGTGCGTCCTGGCAGAAGGGCAGCGTGAACGCTGCCAGCAGCAGCGCCCGGGGAAAGAATGCTTTCATCGGAAGTACTACGCTCGAGGTATGGGGCCAGAGGCCGCGAGGCACTGGCCGGCGCGTACGCCGGCCAATGCGGGTACGGCTGCGATCAGTTGTAGATGATCGTGTACTTGACGCTGCTGGTGACGTCGCCCGGGGTGGCGGCGGCAGTGGCGTAGTACTCGGCGTAGTAGTTCAGGTCGGCCGAGCCGTCGGTGCCGACGGTGACCCACTGCGAGTTGGTCTGGGCCTGGCCAGCACCTGCAGCCTTGATCGGCAGGACCTGGTTGTTCGAGCCCAGCAGCTGCAGCTGCACGTTGGTGGCAGCGTTGGCCGAGGCCTGGTTCAGCAGGCGGCCGGTGTTGAAGTCAACGGTCGAACCCGGCTCGAAGTAGGTAGCGACGTTGCCGGCGCTGCACTTGGTCAGGTTGATCGCGAACGGGGTACGGCCCGCAACGTTGCCGGCGGCGGCCAGCGTGTTCTTCGACACGGTCGGCAGGTTGACGGCGAAGTCCTTGCCGCCCGGGGTCGAGATGGTGCAGGTCTTGTCGGTCACCTTGCCGGTGAAGGTGATGGTGCCGTCGGCGGCGTTGGCGGCCAGCGGAGCGGCGGCCAGCATCAGAGCGGCGATGAGGTTGATCTTGTGCATTCGCTTTTACCTAACCCTACTGAAGAGATGGAAGTAGAGGAGGAAGCAAGGAGCACTGCCGGGCGAACAAGACCCATCCTTGCGTCTCACCTGTGGCCGGATTCGGACATACGTTCCCCTGAATCCGTGACGCAAGTATATGCACAAGTGTGATGAAAGTCTCATTATTTTTCTGAACGTCAATTCATTGACGCTGCAAATGTGACGTGCTAGGCGAAATGATGACCTCAAAGGTGCGGGGATTTGACGGTCGCCGGATCAGGTCGGAAACGACCTTGGATGACGCTTCAGGTGGCGCGTTCGGCATGCACGGAAACAGGCCTTTTTCAGGTGGAAATCGGCTTCTTTGATGCGCATCACTCTTTCTTGGTGATGGGCCTAGCAGATTCGGAATCGTCCTATTAAAGGCTGATCGAAGCTGTCGCTAACTAGGACACACCGAACCAGAGAACGTGTCATGAGAACCTCCCTTCTGCTGTGCGTGGCCCTGATGTCCATCAGTGCCGTGGCCCAGGCCAGCAGCGGCAGCATCCGCTTCAGCGGCCGCATCGTCGAACCGGGCTGCACGACCAACCTGTCCCAGGGCGAGCTGAGCCTGGCGGCCTGCCCGCCGTCGGCCAAGGGCTCGACGGTGGCTGTGACGGCGCTGGCCGATGGCCAGGCCGCAACGCTGCGCGATGGCAAGCGCCAGGGGCAGAAGCTGTCGGTGTCGGCCAGCGCGATGCGCGCCGGCGATATCGCCTTCTCAGAGCGCTACAGCGTGCAGGCCTCGAAGCAGCAGCCGCTGCAGGGCGCCTACCTGGTCGTTGTCGACTACCTGTAAGCAGCACTGAAGGCCGGCGCGGTTACGCCGGCTGCGGCAGCTCGAAGACCTGGCGCAGGTAAGCCAGGTAACCCGGGTCGTCGCACATGCTCTTGCCCGGCGAATCGCTGAGCTTGGCCACCGGCTGGCCGTTGCAGCGAACCATCTTGATGACGATGTTGAGCGGCGTCGGACCCAGATCATTGGTCAGGTGGGTGCCGACGCCGAACGCGACCTGGCAGCGACCACGGAAGTAGTCGTACAGGCGCATGACCTTGGCGATGTCGAGCCCATCGCTGAACACCAGTACCTTGCTGCGCGGGTCGACCCGGCGCTGCTGGAAGTGCGCCAGCATGCGGTCGCCCCAGTCGAACGGATCGCCGGAGTCATGGCGGACACCGTCGAACAGCTTGCAGAAGTACATGTCGAAATCGCGCAGGAACGCGTCCAGGCCGACCACGTCGGACAGCGCGATCCCCAGGTCGCCGCGGTACTCGCGCGCCCACGACTCGAGTGCCGCCACCTGCGAATCACGCAGCCGCGGGCCCAGCGCCTGGAACGCCTGCAGGTACTCGTGCGCCATCGTGCCGTGCGGGGTCATGCCGTAGAGGCGGGCGAAGTGCACGTTGCTGGTGCCCACCAGCTGCGGGCCCAGCGCATCGCGCAGCAGCGGCAGCAGGCGCGCATGCCAGTCGCGCGAGTAACGCCGGCGGCTGCCGTAGTCGGCGATGCGACACTGTTCGAAACCGGGGGTATCGCGCAGCAGCGCGGCCTTGGCCTGCAGGCGGCGCTCGCCTTCGGCGAAGTCAGCCGTGGTGGTATTGCGGAACCAGACTTCGTTGATGATCGCCAGCAGCGGCACTTCGAACAGGATGGTGTGCAGCCACGGGCCGGTGATGTCCAGTTCGATCTCGCCGGGCACGGTTTTCGAGGCACGCAACTGGATGTACTTGCGGTCCAGGTGGAACAGACCGAGGAAATCGGCGAAGTCCGGCTTCACGAAGCGCAGGCCACGCATGTAGTCCAGTTCCGCGTCACTGAAGCGCAGGCTGCACAGGTGGTTGATCTCTTCGTCGATCTGGTCGATGTAACGGGCCAGGTCGATGCCGGGGGTGCGGCACTTGAACCGGTACTGCACCTGCGCGCCGGGGTGCTGGTGGAGCACCGCCTGCATCATGGTGAACTTGTACAGGTCGGTGTCGAGCAGGGACTGGATGATAGGCATGGGGCGGATTATGCGCCCGGACGGGTGAACCGGGGGCGCCGCCCGTGGATCCACACCCTGCATGGATGCCCCTATCCATGCAGCCGAGCGCGGGCTCGGCGCTACCGATCGGGCACCCCATCCACGCATGGCGTGGATCTACCGACGGATCTCGTGTGGCCGAGCGTGGGCTCGGCTCTACAGGGACCGGCGCAACAGGCGCGGCACCAGCATCACAGCGTGGGCCCAGATCGCGCACCACACCGCCACCCGCACCGGCAGCGAACGCTGCTTCGCTTCGAACTTCTGGAAATAGCGCCACAGGCCCTTGTGCTTGTGCCATTCAACGAAGAACGGTCGTGAGCGGCTGGAGACACCACGCACATGGGTGACCTGCAGGTCGTTGGCGATCGCCACCACCGCGCCAGCCTCACGTGCGCGCCGGCACAGGTCCAGGTCTTCGGCGTGCAGGCGGTAGCCAGCGTCCCAGCCACCGATGCGGTCGAACAGCGCACGCGGCATCATCAGCAGCGCACCGGACAGTGCCGGCACCCGCTGCAGCGGCTGCTGGGGGTCGCGCGGAACCGCCAGCTTCGAGCCTCTACCCGGCGAACGCAGCATCAACAGAAAATCCGGATCACGACGGCGCACCGCCTCGTCGGCATGGCCATGCTCGTCCAGCTGCTCGACACCCAGCAGGCAATCACCCAACCCTTCGGCACGGCTGCGCAGCTCGGCCAAGGTATCGGGCTCCACCATCAGGTCCGGGTTGATGAAGGCCAGCCACGGGCTGTGCGAATCGGCCACCCCCTGGTTGTTGGCAGCGGCGAAGCCGGGATTGTCAGGATTGCCGACAAAACGCACGCGGGGGTCGTGGCTGGCGTGCCGTTGCACGATATCCAGCGTGCCATCCAGCGAGCCGTTGTCGATCACCCGGATCTCGGCCACGTCCTGCGCCTGGCGCAGGCGCGAGAGGCAGGCATCGATGGTGCTGCCACTCTGGTAGGTGACGACGATGGCGGCGATGGCAGCATTCAAACGGGGGGCTCCGGTGCGGAAGGAACGAACAGGTCGCCCTGCTCCCTGGGCATTATCGCCTGCCGCATGCGCTGCTGCAGGTCGGCGCGCAGCCCGTGCAATGGATCGTGCATCAGGAAATCTGCCAGGCGCGGCACCCAGCCGGGCCAACGCGCAGCCAGCGCCTCAAGGTCGCCATCACGGCTGACCGCCTCGCCAGCCCGGCTGACAAAGGCGGTCTCGCACAGCACGTTGCGCCAGCCCAGGCCGGCCATGCGCAGGCTGAGGTCGACCAGGGCCGCGTTCCAGCCGGCGTAGCTGTCCACATCCAGGCCACCGGCGCGACGGCGTGCATTGCCACGCACCAGCACCGCATGGGTGACCGCCGATGGCAGTTCCGGGTGCAGCGTCGGCAGCCCGCTACAGACGTGAGCCAGCAGTTCTGCGTCATCGGGCTCGGGATTGATCTCGCCCAAGCGCGGCCAGGCCGCAGTTTCACCCGCGTTGCACCACGGGGTTGCAGTGGCGATCGCGGCGTCGCGGGCAAAGGCATCCTGCAGCTGCTGCAGCCAACCGGGTGCCGGCACACTGTCCGGGGCCAGCACGACCACGTCCATGCCATCGCAGGCGCGCAGCATCTCGTCCAGATGCGCCACTTCCCCCAGCGGCCGCGCGCGGCGGGTGTATTCGGCCTGCAGTGGCGTATGCGCCAACCAGTGTTCCACCACCGCCTGCGCACGCGGACCGGTCTGCGCATCGTCGGCCAACCAGACCGCGGTGCCCGGCGCGGTGCCGGCATCCAGTGCAGCCAGGCAGCGGTCGAGCGCGGCATCGTCCACGCACAGCGGCAACAACACGATCGCCCCCATCCCGCCTCCGTGGTTGTCGGTGGCCACAGCCTAGCACTGGGAGGGTATCGGCCGGGTTGCACCCGGCACCCGCTTCAGGCCGGGGTCGGAGCAACAGCAACAGCCGAAGCAGAAGCTGGGTTCCTTGGAGTTGGCGGGGTGGGTCCGGTTGCGGGGGACGCCGTAAATACGTCCCTGTAGGCTCGGTCGCGCCATCCATGGCGCTCACGCCCCCGCAACC
>NZ_JAWIRW010000008.1:0-226991 GCF_036319985.1 Stenotrophomonas sp. SMYL89
GTGGAATACATCCAGTACTACAACGAAGAGCGCATCAAACTGAAACTGAAAGGTCTGAGCCCGGTAAAGTACCGGGAGCAGGCCCAATCGGCCGCCTGACCCCGTCCAAGTCTCGGGGGGCACTTCAAGGATGGGTTTACGGCGTCCCCCGCAACCGGATCCACCCCGCCAACTCACAGGAACCGAGCTTCTGCCGTTGACGTTGCCTCTGCGGGTGCAGGGTGCAACCCTGCAAAACAAACCCCACCCTACGCCAGCGTCGGTTGTGCAATCAGCCCCCGCGCACTACGATCCTGCGGTTCGCGCGCGCAGGCGCGCGCCCGCATTCCTGCTGAGCGCCCCGTGCGCCGCATCTGCCAACCCGAGGTATCCATGGTCATCAAACCGCGTGTCCGCGGCTTCATCTGCGTCACCACCCACCCGACCGGCTGCGAGGCCGCGGTCAAGCAGCAGATCGACTACATCCGCGCGCGCCCGCCGATCCAGAACGGCCCCAAGCGCGTGCTGGTCATCGGCGCGTCCACCGGTTACGGCCTGGCGGCGCGCATCACCGCTGCCTTTGGCAGCGGCGCCGCGACCCTGGGCATCTTCTTCGAGCGACCGGGCACCGAATCCAAGCCGGGCACGGCCGGCTGGTACAACTCGGCCGCGTTCCACAAGTACGCCGACGAAGCCGGCCTGTACGCCAAGAGCATCAACGGCGACGCCTTCTCCGATGAAGTGAAGGCCAGGACCATCGAGATGATCAAGGCCGATCTGGGCCAGGTCGACCAGGTCGTCTACAGCCTGGCCGCGCCGCGCCGCAAGCATCCGAAGACCGGCGAGATCATCAGCTCCACGCTGAAGCCGATCGGCGAGCCGATCACCCTGCGTGGCCTGGATACCGACAAGGAAGTGCTGACCGAGACCCACCTGCAGCCGGCCACGCCGGAAGAAATCGCCGGCACCGTTGCGGTGATGGGCGGTGAGGACTGGCAGATGTGGATCGATGCGCTGGCCGACGCCGGCGTGCTGGCCAACGGCTGCACCACCACGGCCTTCACCTACGTGGGCGAAGAGATCACCCAGGCGATCTACTGGAACGGTTCCATCGGTGCCGCCAAGAAGGACCTGGACACCAAGGTGCTGGGCCTGCGCGAAAAACTGGCGAAAATCGGCGGCGACGCGCGCGTGTCGGTGCTGAAGGCCGTGGTCACCCAGGCCAGCTCGGCCATTCCGACCATGCCGCTGTACCTGTCGCTGCTGTTCAAGGTGATGAAGGAAAAGGGCACCCACGAAGGCTGCATCGAGCAGCTCGACGTGCTGTACGACATCCTCTACGGCGGCAAGGCCGACGGCGTGGCGATCGATCGCCTGCGCCACGACCTGGTCGATGGCGAGGGCCACACCGTTGCGCTGGTCGATGAGGAAGGCCGCCTGCGTGCCGACTACAAGGAAATGGCGGCGGACGTGCAGGGCAAGGTGGTCGCGCTGTGGCCGCAGGTGACCAACGAGAACCTGTACGAGATCAGCGACCTGGCCGGCTACAAGGCCGACTTCCTGCGCTTGTTCGGCTTTGGCGTGGAGGGTGTCGACTACGAGGCCGACGTCAACCCGGACGTGAAGATCGACAACCTGGTCGACATGACCTGATCAATGAAAAGGCCGGCGAAAGCCGGCCTTCTCGTTTGTGTAGAGCCGAGCCATGCTCGGCTGCTCTTCGCTTGAGTCCTGCAGCCGAGCATGGCTCGGCTCTACAGAGACGCGTCACCCGAACTCGAACCCCATCTCCGGCAGCGCCGGGCCGACGAAGTCGCCCTGCACGTAGTCCACCCCGGCACTGAACAACAGGGTCATCGAATTGGCATCGCTGACGAACTCGGCGATGGTATGGATACCGGCTTCCTGCGCGCGTGCGGTGATCTGGCTGATGCGGTCGATGTTCTCGCGGGTGGCCGCCAGATCGCTGGTGAAACCGCGGTCCAGCTTGAGGAACTGCGGCTGGAAGTGGGCCAGCAGCTGGAACGAGTCCAATCCCGAACCAAACTGCTCCAGGCCGATGCGGCAGCCCAGCGGCGCCACTTCGGCAAGGAACTGCTGCGCACTGCGCAGGTGGGTGAACACCTTCGCTTCCGGTGCATGCAGCCACAGTCGCTCACCGGGTACGCCCTGCGCCTGCAGTTCGCGGCGCAGGGTGGCGATCATCTGCGGGTCGTCGAACGATTCCGGCGTCACCTTCACCAGTACCTGGGTGGCATGGCCCTGGCGCGCACGCTGGCCCAGTACGGCGATGGCCTGCGAAACCACCCAGCGGTTGATGTCGGCCAGCAGGCCGTGCTCCTCGGCGATGCCCAGGAACGCGGTGGGGCTCAACAGCTCGCCGTTGTGCTCCAGGCGCAGGTAGGCTTCGTACAGCTCCAGCGGCTCGCCCTGCAGGTTCAGCACCGGCTGGTAGTGCAGCTGGAAGCCGTCGCCGGCCAATGCTTCACGGATACGGGTGACCCAGCGCAGCACGCGCTCTTCCTCGACGCGGTCGGCCGCAGCCGGGTCGAAGATGCGGCAGGTATTGCCCAGTTCGGCGGCGGCATGCGTGCACTCGCTGGCGCGTGCGAGCACCTGGCCGATGCTGGCGATCTTCTCGCCCACCTGTACGCCGCCGATGCTGACCGTCACCGTGGCCGAACGCGCGCCGATGCTGAAGACGTGTGCGGCGTAGGCTTCGCGGATGCGCTCGGCCAGCGCCACGGTCTGCGCGTAGGGCCCGGCCTGCAGCACGGCGAAATTGTGTTCGCCGAAGCGGGCCAGCTGCGCGTCCTCGCCGACCACCTCGGCCAGCAGGCCGGCCAGGGCGCCGATCAGGGTGTCGGCCGACGCCAGGCCGATGTCCGGCAGCAGGCGCGCGTAGTGGTCCGGCTCGATCAGCAGCAGGCCGAACTGGCCCTCGCTGCGCCCGGCCTGGGCCACCGCGCTTTCCAGCTGCAGCATGAAGGTCGGGCGGTTGAGCAGGCCGGTGACCTGGTCGCGCTGGCGCAGGTCCTCGACCTCGCGCGCCAGTTCCGGGTCGAACTCCATGCGGCGGCGGAGCACCACCTGCAGGCAGGATTCGCCCTCGTAGGTGGCGGCAGTGAATTCCATCGTTGCCGGGAACGCGCTGCCATCTTCGTGACGGGCATCGAGCTGGTACTGCGGCGGTGGCGCTTCACCACGGCTCAGGCCCTTCAGCAGCTGCTTGAAGCCCTCCACATGCTGGGCGGCGACCATGTCCAGCAGCGAGATGCCTTCGATATCGTCGAAATGCTCGTAACCGAACATTTCCAGGTAGGCGTCGTTGGCACGGATGTGCATGCCTTCATGCACGTAGGCGATGGGGTCGCGTGAGGAGGCGATCAGCGCATCGCAGCGGCGCTCGGTCTCGCGCATCTGCGCCTCGATGCGGCGCAGGCCACGCCGCGCCTGCAGGTCCACCCACTGGTCGCGGACCACGGCGAGCAGGTGCTCTGGGCGCTGGCGCAGGGCGAGGGCACGGATGCCGTGGCTGCTGGCCTGCACCAGCTCGTCCTCGTCGATGCGCTCGGCCAGCAGCACCAGCGGGATGTCCTTGCCACTGGCGGCGATGTGCTGGGCCACCAGTGGCAGCGGGATGCCCTGCGAGGGCGATGCCAGCACCAGGTCGATGGCCTGGCCGGACAGCACCTGGGACAGCTCGGCCGCATCCTGCGGCCGCCAGGGGCGCACCGCGATGCCGCTGTTGCGCAGGGTGCTGACAATGGCTTCGGCGTTTTCGCCGCTGTCATCGACGATCAGCAGGCGGATGGTGATGTCGTTCGCGTTCTGCATGCACTGCTCCCCAATCTGCGAATCTAGATACACGATGCGCGGCGAACCGTCCATGCGTGCACCCCTTGCACGCATCGAACGGCGATCTGCTTCACACCACGCCACCGGCGGCGTGGCCGCTGGCCCAGGCCCACTGGAAGTTGTAGCCGCCCAGCCAGCCGGTCACGTCCAGCACCTCGCCAACGAAATGCAGGCCGGGCACCCGCTTGGATTCCATCGTAGAGGACGACACCTCGGCCGTATCCACGCCGCCCAGGGTGACCTCGGCGGTGCGGTAGCCCTCGGTGCCACTGGCCACCAGCGGGAACGCGCCCAGCAGCTGCGCGGCCTGGCGCAGCACCGGCTCGTCCAGCTGGCGCACGGGCCGGTCGGGCAGCCAGTGCTCGCACAGGCGCTGCGCCAGCCGCTTCGGCAGTACCTCGCCCAGCACGGTGCGCAGCTCGGCGGCCGGGCGCTCGCGTTTCATCTGGCGCAGCCACTCGCCGGCATCCTGGCCGGGCAGCAGGTCCAGCTCCAGTGCATCGCCGGGTTGCCAGAACGAGGAGATCTGCAGGATCGCCGGGCCGCTGACGCCGCGATGGGTCAGCAGCATGAAGTTCTGGAAGCGCTTGCCGTTGCAGCGCGCCTCGATCGGCAGGGCGACACCACTCAGATCGGCCAGCCGCTCCTGGTGCTTGCCGCTGAGCGTCAGCGGTACCAGGCCTGCGCGGGTCGGCAGCACCTGGTGGCCGAACTGGCGGGCAATCTCGTAGCCGAAGCCGGTGGCGCCCATGCTCGGAATCGACAGGCCGCCGGTGGCCACCACCAGCGAAGCGCAGTGGAACAGGCCGTGCGTGGTGTGCACGCGGAAACCGTCGCTGCCGTGCTCGATGCGCTGCACGCTGCACTCGGTGCGGATCTGCGCGCCGGCCGCCTGGCATTCGTCCACCAGCATCTTCACGATCTGCTTGGAGGAGATGTCGCAGAACAGCTGGCCCAGCTCCTTTTCGTGATAGGCGATGCCGTGCTTGCTGAGCAGCTCGATGAAGTGCCAGGGCGTGTAGCGCGCCAGCGCCGACTTGCAGAAGTGCGGGTTGGCTGACAGGAAATTGGCTGGGGTGGTGCCGGTGTTGGTGAAGTTGCAGCGGCCACCGCCGGACATCAGGATCTTCTTGCCGACCTTGTTGGCATGGTCGATCACCTGCACCTGGCGGCCGCGTTGGCCAGCCGTGATCGCGGTCATCAGTCCGGCCGCGCCGGCGCCGATGACCACCACGTCGCAGCGGATCGTGCTCATGCCTTGGCGCGCTTGCGCCAGTTCGGGATCACGTCGAGCTGCATCTGATCGTTGAGCAGCTGCACTTCACCGTCCTGGATCAGCACGCTCCAGCGCATCGCGCGCTGGATCTGCTGGCCCCACAGTTCTACGAAGGCACCATCGAGGTCGACCACCGACAGGTTGTCGAAGCGCGCCAGGCCCTTGCCCTGCTTGCCCCACCAGATGTCCGAGGCGTTGCCGCCGTAATTGATCACCTGCACCTGGCGGCTGCGGTTGCTGGCCTTGCGGATGCGCGATTCGTCCGGATGGCCCAGGTCGATCCACTGCAGGATGTCGCCGGTGTAGTCGTGTTCCCACAGGTCCGGCTCATCGTCGGTGCTCAGGCCACGGCCGAACTCCAGGCGGTCACCGGCATTGAGGGCGAAGGCGAGCAGGCGCACCATCAGGCGTTCGTCGGTCTCGGACGGGTGCTGGGCCAGGGTCAGGTTGTGGGTCGCGTAGTAGCCGCGATCCATGTCGCTGATCTGCAGTTCGGCCTTGCGGATGGTGGCGGTAAGAGCCATGGGGGATCCGTGGACTAAAGACGACAATGATAGAGGTTTGCTTCCGGGGTGTCCGTTGCCAGACTGTCTGCGGGACGTCAACGTGGCACCCTTGCACGCTTTCCCGCCGCAGAAGTGGATACGATGACCCTGCCCAGCCGCCTGCAGCTGCCGCCCGGCCTCTGGCCCAGCCTGCTTGATGGCCTGTGCGCACGTTTCCCGCGCATCGACCGTGCGCAGTGGCAGGATCGCTTCGCCCGTGGCCGCGTGCAGGACATGCAGGGCAGGGCGCTGTCGCCGGACATGCCCTGGCAGGTGGGACTGGAGATCCAGTACTTCCGCGAGGTGGCCGACGAACCGGTGATTCCCTTCGCCGAGACCATCCTGCATCTGGATGAGCACCTGCTGGTGGCCGACAAGCCGCACTTCCTGCCAGTGACGCCGGCCGGCAGCTACGTACGCGAAACCCTGCTGGCACGCCTGATCGCACGCACGGGCAATACCGGGCTGGCGCCGCTGCATCGGCTGGACAGGCTGACCGCTGGCCTGGTGCTGTTCTCGACGCAGGCGGCCACGCGCGATGCCTACCAGCGGTTGTTCCGCGAGCGCCGCATTGAAAAGACCTATGAGGCGCTGGCACCGGCGCTGCCCGGGCTGGCGTTCCCGCTGCGACGGCACAGCCGGCTGGCGCCGGACGAGCCGTTCTTCCGCATGGCCGAAGTGCCAGGTGAGCCCAATGCGCGCAGCCTGATCGAGCCGATCGAGGCGGAGGGACCGATCTGGCGCTACCGGCTGAAGCCGGAAACCGGCCGCAAGCACCAGTTGCGTGTGCACATGGCCGCGCTGGGCGCGCCGATCGAGGGTGATGACCTTTACCCGCAGCTGCAGTCGCGGCCTGAGAGCAGTGCCGAGCCACCGCTCCAGTTGCTGGCACAGGGGCTGGCCTTCGATGATCCACTCACCGGGGAGCCGCGGCGGTTCAGCAGCCAGCGGCGCCTGTGCCTGCCCGGCAACGGCGACTAGCTCTGTTCAGCGAGCCGGGCGCCGCGCCAGCCAGCGGTCCAGCTCGGCGGCGAACAGCTGCCGGTCGCGCGGCCCCAGCGGGGGCGGTCCCCCGGTCTGTACCCCGGCGCCGCGCAGCTCCTCCATGAAATTGCGCATCGACAGCCGTTCGGCCATGTTGTTCGGCGTGTACAGCTGGCCGCGCGGGTTCAGCGCCACGGCCTTCTTTTCCAGCACCAGTGCGGCCAGCGGGATGTCCTGGGTGACCACCAGGTCACCGGCGGCCACCCGTTCGACGATGGCACTGTCGGCAACGTCCAGGCCCTGCGGCACCTGGATCGAGCGCAGCCAGCGCGAGGGCGGGGTGCGGATCCACTGGTTGGCGACCAGGGTCAGCTCGATCCCGACCCGTTCAGCGGCCCGGAACAGGATGTCGCGAATGACGGTGGGGCAGGCGTCCGCGTCCACCCAGATGCGTGGGAGGGCGGGTTCAGCTTGGGTTTCAGCTTCAGTCATTTACCCAGTGTAGGGTAGGAAAAACCTGAATGGGGACTCGGAGTTAGGCTTGATCGGCTGCCAAGCCTTGTCACGCCTAGCGGGCAGGGTTTGCCCATGAACGTCCGGGCTATCGCTTTTTGCAGAAAACACGCGTATCGTTCGACCCACTGTGTTTGCTAGGGTCACCGTGAATCGTGGCCTGGTGCAGTTGATCTCACGATCCGCTCATCGATCCGCTTTACCAACGCCTGCAACTCAGTCTCGGCCCCGATACCCGGTGGCTGCGATTTTTTTCAACATGTGTTTCAGGAGTTAGTCAAATGTCTGATCGTCAGACCGGCACCGTCAAGTGGTTCAACGACGCCAAGGGCTTCGGCTTCATCACCCCGGAAAGCGGCCCGGACCTGTTCGTGCACTTCCGTGCCATCCAGGGCACCGGCTTCAAGACCCTGCAGGAAGGCCAGAAGGTTACCTTCATCGCCGTCCAGGGTCAGAAGGGTATGCAGGCTGACCAGGTGCAGGCGGTCTAATCCGTCTGCTACCGTTTGGTAGCCAGAACGCCGGAAGCGAAAGCTTCCGGCGTTTTTTATTGCCCGTTGTTCTGTAGCGTCGAGCTTTGATCGACTGCTTTCCAAAGACAGTCGAGCATGGCTCGACTCTACATGGGGCATGCAGCCATCACGGTACGATGTGGACCTCCCCAAGGATCGTCCCCATGCGCATCGTCCACCACCTGGAAAACTCCCGTTCCCTGCGCGTGCTGTGGATGCTGGAGGAGCTCGGGCTGGACTACGAGCTGCGCCGCTATCCGCGCGATCCGAAGACGCTGCTGGCACCGCCGGAGCTTCGCAACGTGCATCCGCTCGGCAAGTCGCCGGTGCTGCAGGATGGCGAACTGGTGCTGGCCGAGTCCGGCGCAATCCTGGATTACCTCGCCGACCGTTACGACACCCAGCGCCAGCTGTCGCCGTCACCGACGCCGGCCGATGGCGCCGAGCGCATCGCCTACCGCTATTGGCTGCACTACGCCGAAGGCTCGGCGATGCCGCCGCTACTGCTGACCCTGGTGATGGGCCGCATCCGCAACGCGCCGATGCCGTTCTTTGCGCGCCCGATCGCGCGCAGCATCGCGGACAAGGCCGAGCGTGGCTTCATTGGCCCGCAAAGGCGCCTGCACCTGGACTGGATGGAGCGCCGCCTGGCCGAAAGCCCTTGGTTCGCGGGTGAGCGGTTCAGCGCGGCCGACATCCAGATGAGCTTCCCGATCCAGGCTGCCGCCGCCCGTGGTGGTGGCCTGGATGACAAGCCGGCGCTACGCGATTTCCTCAAGCGCATCAGCGAGCGCCCGGCCTATCAGCGCGCCGAAGCACATGGCGGGCATCTGCAGGCGCTCAGCGGCAATTGAGGCGGGCGGCGGTCGCCCCCATCTTCAACCCCATGGATACCGACAGCCCCCGTTTCGACAATCGCCTGCTGAATGCCCTGCCGGGTGACCCCGAATCCGGCCCGCGTCGCCGCGAAGTACTGGGCGCCGCCTGGTCGCCGGTGATGCCGACGCCCGTGGCAGTCCCCACGCTGCTGGCCTGGTCGCCGGACGTTGCCACGATGCTCGGCTTCGATACCGCTGAGGTCGAGAGCGAAGGCTTCGCGCGCGTATTCGGCGGCAATGCGCTATACCCCGGCATGCAGCCGTGGGCGGCCAACTATGGCGGCCATCAGTTCGGTCACTGGGCGGGGCAGCTGGGTGATGGCCGCGCGATCTCGCTGGGCGAAGTGGTCGCACCGGATGGCGGTCATTGGGAGCTGCAGCTGAAGGGTGCCGGCCCGACCCCGTATTCGCGGGGCGCCGATGGTCGCGCGGTGCTGCGCTCGTCCATCCGCGAGTTCCTGTGCAGCGAAGCGATGCATCACCTGGGCGTGCCGACCACGCGCGCGCTGTCGCTGGTCGGCACCGGCGAAGACGTGGTGCGCGACATGTTCTACGACGGCCACCCGCGTGCCGAGCCCGGCGCCATCGTGTGCCGGGTATCGCCTTCGTTCCTGCGTTTCGGTTCCTTCGAACTGCCGGCCTCGCGTGGTGAAACCGCCTTGCTGCAGCAGCTGGTCGATGCCTGCATCGCCCGCGATTTCCCCGAGCTGGAAGGGCAGGGCGAGGCGCTGTATGGCGATTGGTTCGCGCAGATCGCGGTGCGCACCGCCGAGATGATCGCGCACTGGATGCGCGTGGGCTTCGTCCATGGCGTGATGAACACCGACAACCTGTCCGTGCTCGGCCTCACGCTGGATTACGGTCCCTATGGATGGGTCGAGGACTTCGATCCGGACTGGACGCCGAACACCACCGATGCCCAAGGCCGGCGCTATCGTTTCGGTACCCAGCCGCAGGTGGCGTACTGGAACCTGAGCCGATTGGCGCAGGCGTTGTCGTCATTGTTTGCCGATGTCGAACCGCTGCAGGCAGGATTGGCGGCGTACCAGTCCACGTTCGTTGCCTGCACCCGTCGCGATGCAGCGGCCAAGCTCGGCCTGGCTGCGGCCGATGATGAGGACCTGCAGCTCTACCTGCGCTGGCAGCAGTTGATGCAGGACGGCAGCATGGACATGACGCTGGCCTGGCGCGCGCTGATGCGCGTTGATCCAGCGTCGCCCGATGTGGGCCTGCTGGACGCGGTGTACTACGACGAGGCGCGCCAGCAGTCGGTGCAGGCACCGTTGCAGCAGTGGCTCCAGGACTACGCGGCGCGGCTGCGCATGGATACGCTGTCGGCCAGCGAACGCACGGCGAAGATGGCCGCGGCCAATCCGCTGTACGTGCTGCGCAACTGGCTGGCGCAGGAGGCCATCGATCGCGCCGAACAGGGCGACCTCGGCGGTGTTCATGCGTTGCAGGATGTGCTGCGCGACCCGTACACCGAACGCCCGGGGCTTGAACACTTCGCCGGCAAACGCCCGGCGTGGGCCGACAACCGCGCCGGCTGCTCGATGCTTTCCTGCAGTTCCTGAGGGTGGGGTTCGGCAGGGCTGCGCCCTGCACCCGCAGAGGCCAGGTCAACAGCCAGAGCAAAGGCTGGATTCCGTGGTTTGGCGGGGCAGTGTCGGAGTGCGGGGACGCCGTAAACCCATCCCTGGGGGCTTGGCAGCCGCATCCATGCGGCTGACACCCCGCACTCCGACACCGCCCCGCCTCCGACAGATTCCCGCTGCTGTGGGTAGGTGTCGACCTTGGTCGACACATCTGTCAGATATCGTTATACGAGAATGGGGTCAGATCCGTTTTCCTGCGGAAAACGGATCTGACCCCACGAGCCGTTCCGACAGATCGCAGGAAACTATCGAAGGCGGGCCCACCCCGCCATCCCTCGGAATACGGCTTTTGCTTTCGCTTTTGCTTGTGCGGTGGCCTCTGCAGGTGCCGGGCGCAGCCCGGCCGTACACCCCCAACAGGCAGCCGGCGCCTGGAACAGGTACCCTATGCCGCCATCAGATAGCCAACGTGACATGACCGACGCCCTCGTCGCTCCGCAGTGGGCCTCCCGCCTGCGCGACATCGCCGACTTCCCCAAGCCCGGCATCCTCTTCAAGGACATCATGCCGCTGCTCGCCCACGGCGAGGACTTCCGCGGTGCCATCACCGCGATGGCCGACCGTTGGCGCGACCAGAAGCTGGACGCGGTGGTGGGCATCGAATCGCGTGGTTTCATCCTCGGTGCCGCGATGGCGCTGGAGCTGGGCGTAGGCTTCGTGCCAGTGCGCAAGCCGGGCAAGTTGCCCGGCCAGGTGCTGCGCGAGGAGTACACGCTGGAATACCGCAGCGACTGCATCGAAGTGCATGCCGATGCGCTGCCGGCCGGCGCGCGCGTGGCGATCATCGATGACGTGCTGGCCACCGGCGGCACGCTGGTCGCTGCCTTGTCGCTGGTGCGCCGCCTGGGCGTTGACGTGGTCGGCGCCGGTGTACTGGTCGAACTCGACGGCCTTGGCGGCCGTGCGCGCTGGGAAGCGGACCTGCCGCTGCACACCGAACTGGTGTTCTGAGTCTGTCGCCGGGCGTGGCCCGGCGCTACACACGGCATGCAGGTAGCGCCGGGCCATGCCCGGCGACCACCTTGCCAATCACATCATCCGCACGCGGAAACGACGGCCCTTGATCTTGCCGGCTTCCAGCTTGGCCACGGCCTTGTTGACCTGCTCACGGGCGATCGCGACGTAGGAACGGGTCGGGAAGATCGCGATCTTGCCGATGAACTTGCTCGACAGGCCGGCGTCGCCGGTCAGTGCACCGAGAATGTCGCCCGGGCGCAGCTTGTCGGTCTTGCCACCGTCGATGCGCAGCGTGCGCATCGCGGCCTGCGGCAGCTCGGCCGGGCGCGCGGTCGCCAGCGGCGTCTTCTGCCAATCCAGCGGTTGCCCCATCTGCGCTTCGATGGCTTCGGCGCGGGTCTTTTCGCGGCCGGCCACCAGGCTGATCGCAAGGCCGCTGGCACCGGCACGGCCGGTACGGCCCACGCGGTGCTGGTAGCTCTCCACGTCGGTCGGCAGCTCGTAGTTGATCACCGCGGCCAGCTCTTCCACGTCCAGGCCGCGCGCGGCCACGTCGCTGGCGACCAGCACGTTGCAGCTGCGGTTGGCCAGCAACAGCAGCACCTCCTCGCGATCGCGCTGCTCCATGTCGCCATGCAGGGCGAGCGCGGAGAAGCCGAACTGCTGCAGCGAGTTGGCTACTTCGTCCACGTCCTTGCGGGTGTTGCAGAACACCACCGCCGATTCCGGCGTGTACTTCAGCAGCAGGCCGGCCAATGCCTTCTGCCGGTGTGCCGGTTCCACCTCGCAGAACATGTGGCGGATCGCGGGTGCCTGGTCGGCGCCTTCCACGGTCACTTCCACCGCCTCGCGCAGCAGGTCACGCGCCATGGCGCGGATGCTGTCGGGGAAGGTGGCCGAGAACAGCAGGCTCTGGCGGTCCTTGTGGGTGCGGCCGGCGATCTCGCGGATCGGCTCCTCGAAGCCCATGTCGAGCATGCGGTCGGCCTCGTCCAGCACCAGCGTGCGCACCGCGCCAAGATTCAGCGCGCGCTTGCGTGCCAGCTCCTGCACGCGGCCGGGCGTACCGACCACCACGTGCGGGTCATGGCCTTCCAGCGATGCCAGCTGCGGGCCCAGCGGCACGCCACCGACCAGCAGCAACAGCTTCAGGTTGGGAATGCCGGTGGCCAGCTTGCGGATCTGCTTGCCGACCTGGTCGGCCAGTTCGCGGGTCGGGCACAGCACCAGCGCCTGCACGCGGATGAGGCTGGGGTCGATGGACTGCAGCAGGCCCAGGCCGAAGGCGGCGGTCTTGCCGCTGCCGGTCGGCGCCTGTGCGATCACATCGCGGCCATCCAGGATGGCCGGCAGGCTCTGCGCCTGCACGGGGGTGAGGGTGGTGTAGCCGAGGGCATCCAGGCCGGGCTGCAGGGCCGGGCTCAGCGGCAGGGTCGAGAAGTCAGTCATGGCGCATTGTACCCGTCTGGTCGCGCGCGGCTGCCCTTTGTAGAGCCGAGCCGATGCTCGGCTGCTTCACCTCTGAAGCCGAGCGTCGGCTCGGCTCTACATCGGGGGTAGACTCAGCCCAGCACCGCCAGCACGCCCTGATGAATCACCAGGCCACCGAACAGCAGCCAGGCGAACAGGATCAGCGCCAGCAGCAGCGGCTTCAGGCCCGCCTGGCGCAGCGCCGAGACGTGGGTGGTCAGACCCAGCGCAGCCATCGCCATCGCCAGCAGCACGGTATCCAGCTGCACCAGCCCCGCCTGCAGGCCAGCCGGTAGCAGGTGCAGCGAGTTGAAACCGGCCACCGCCACGAAACCGAACGCGAACCACGGCACCACGATGCGCGCCTTGCTGCCGTCGGCGCTGGCCTTGCCCCCACGTGCCAGCCATAGCGACAGCGCGATCAGGAACGGCGCCAGCAGCATCACCCGCACCATCTTGGTGATCACCGCGGTATCAGCCGCCGCTTCGTTGACCGCACGGCCGGCCGCCACCACCTGTGCTACTTCATGCACCGTCGCACCGGTGAACAGGCCGTACTGCCGTGCGTCCATCGCCAGCCAGCCGTGCGACTGCACCAGTGCATACAGCGCCGGGTACAGGAACATCGCCAGCGTGCCGAACACCACCACCGTCGACACAGCCACCGTGACCTGTGCTGCGCGCCCGCGCACCACCGGTTCTGCAGCCATCACCGCCGCGGCGCCGCAGATCGCGCTGCCGGCGCCGATCAGCATGGCCGCCTCGCGTTCCATCTTGAACACGCGCACGCCCAGCCAGCAGGCCAGGCCGAAGGTGCTGGCAACCACCAGTACGTCCATCAGCACGCCGCTGACACCGACATGGCCGATGTCCTGGAAGGTCAGGCGCAGCCCGTACAGCACGATGCCGGCGCGCAGCAGCCAGTGCTTGGAGAAACCAACACCGGCCGCGCTGCTCGGTGCCAGCCGCGGATAGAAGGTGTTGCCGATCACGATGCCGGCGACGATGGCCACGGTCAGCGCACTCAGGCCGTGTGCCTGCAGCCACGGCAGCTCGGCCAGGTACAGCGACGCCGCTGCGATCAGGCCGACCAGCAGCAGGCCGGGCAGGCGCGGCTGCCAGCGTTGGCGCAGGGCGGGCAGGGTCCAGGGGGAGAGGGCAGGGACGTTCATGGCACGGCAGCGCTGGAGAGATGGGGCAAGCGTGCGCCTGAGACGATGACCTGTAAAACGAATAATATGGGTGAAACCTACCTATCCAGCGGGTAATTTCCATGCGCCTGACCCTGCGCCAGCTGCAGGTCTTCGTCGCCATCGCCGATCACGGCAGCACCACCGCCGCTGGCCAGGCCATCGCGCTCTCTCAGTCGGCCAGCAGCGCCGCCCTGCAGGAGCTGGAGGCACACTTCGGCACCCCGCTGTTCGACCGCATCGGCCGCCGCCTGGCGCTGAACGGGCACGGCCGCGCACTGCTGGAGCCTGCCCGCACGCTGCTGGTCAACGCCGCCGATCTGGAGCGGCAGCTGGCCGCCGGCGGCGACCCGGGGCAGGGCGCACCGCTGCGGCTGGTGCTGGCCGCCAGTACCACCATCGGCAACTACCTGTTGCCGCCGCGCATCGCCGACCTGCTGCGCCAGGCGCCGCAGGCCGAGGTCGACCTGCGCATCGACAACAGTGCCGGCGTGGTCGCTGCCGTGCAGCGCCTGGACGTGGACGCCGGCCTGATCGAAGGCCCGTGCCACGAGCGCGGCCTGCAGGTGACCGCCTGGCAGCAGGACCCGCTGGTGATCGTGGCTGCCGCCGATGCCCCCGCCAGCTGGTCACTGGACGAACTGCGCGCTGCCCGCTGGCTGCTGCGCGAGCCCGGCTCCGGCACCCGCGAAGCCGTCGAACAGGCGCTGCTCCCGCACCTGCGTGGCTTCGCCCAGACCCTGCAGCTGGGCAATACCGAAGCGATCAAGCAGGCCGCCATCGCCGGCCTCGGCCTGGCCTGCCTCTCGCGCCACGCGCTGGAAGAACCCTTGGCCCTCGGCCGCCTGCGCGTACTCGAGACGCCGCTGCCCGCCCTGCAGCGCACCCTGTGGCTGGTGCGCCACCCGGGCAAACAATGGCTGCCAGGGTTGCAGGCGTTGTTGGGGGAGGTGGGGTAAGCCATCAGATTCCAAGTCGATTCCATCCGTCGACAGTCCCTGCAGCGTTCATCCACGCATGGCGTGGATCTACCGTGTCGACCAAGGTCGACACCCACCTGAGCGGAATGCCGTTCCGACAGACAAGGTCGACACCCACCTGAGCGGAATGCCGTTCCGACAGACAAGGTCGACACCCACCGGAGCAGAATGCAGTTCCGACAGATTGCGGAAATCTGTCGAAGGCGGGGCGGTGTGGGTATGCAGGACCGTTGGCGCCATGGATGGCGCCATCGAGCCCCCATGGATGGGTTTACGGCGTGTCCTGCATACCCACACCGCCCCGCCATCCCACAGGAAACCCGCTTCAGCTGTTGCTTCGGCGGTTGACGTTGCCTCTGCGGGTGCTGGGTGCAACCCGGCCGACGCCCCCAACCCGTACAATATCCGGATGCCTCTGATTACTCTGCAGAACGTCGACTTCAGCGTCGGCGGCCCGTTGTTGCTGGAAAAGGCCGAACTGTCGATCGAGCCGGGCGAACGCATCGCCCTGATCGGCCGCAACGGCGCCGGCAAATCCACCCTGCTCAAGCTGCTGTCCGGCGACCACAAGCCCGATGACGGCGAAGTCCGCGTGCAGCAGGGCGTGCGCGTCACACGCCTGGAGCAGGAGGTGCCTCATGGCGCCGCCGGCTCGGTGTTCGACGTCGTCGCCGATGGCCTGGGCGAGCTGGGCCAGTGGCTGGCCGAATTCCACCACCTCAGCCATGCCGAGGTGTTCGATGGCGAAGCCCTCGGCAACGTGCAGGCCAAGATCGATGCCGCCAACGGCTGGGGCCTGGACCAGCGCGT
Source organism: Stenotrophomonas sp. SMYL89 (assembly GCF_036319985.1). Lineage (NCBI taxonomy): Bacteria > Pseudomonadati > Pseudomonadota > Gammaproteobacteria > Lysobacterales > Lysobacteraceae > Stenotrophomonas > Stenotrophomonas sp. SMYL89. Next base: position 15,608 of record NZ_JAWIRW010000008.1, read on the forward strand.
CAGCGAAACCCTGACCAAGCTCGACCTGGACGGCGAGGCCGAGTTCGGCCGCCTGTCCGGCGGCATGAAGCGCCGCGTGCTGCTCGCCCGTGCACTGGTCTCCAGCCCGGATGTGCTGCTGCTGGACGAACCGACCAACCATCTGGACATCGAAGCCATCGATTGGCTCGAAGCGTTCCTGAAGGGCTGGAGCGGCAGCGTGGTGTTCGTCACCCATGACCGTCGCTTCCTGCGCGCACTGGCCACCCGCATCGTCGAGATCGACCGCGGCCAGGTCACCAGCTGGCCGGGCGACTGGGCCAACTACGAGCGCCGCCGTGAGGAACGCCTCAACGCGCAGGCGCAGGAAAACGCGCGCTTTGACAAGCTGCTGGCGCAGGAAGAAGTGTGGATCCGCCAGGGCATCAAGGCGCGTCGTACCCGCGATGAAGGCCGCGTGCGCCGCCTGAAGGCGATGCGTACCGAGCGTTCGCAGCGCCGCGATCTCAGTGGCAACGTCAAGATGGAAGCCGCGCAGGGCGTCAGCTCCGGCAAGAAGGTCATCGACGTCAAGGACATTTCGTTCGCCTTCGGCGAGCGCACCATGGTCCGCGACTTCACCACCACCATCCTGCGTGGCGACCGCATCGGCCTGATCGGCCCCAACGGCAGTGGCAAGACCACGCTGCTGAAGCTGCTGCTGGGTGAACTGCAGCCGGCCAAGGGCGAAGTCAACGCCGGCACCAACCTGCAGATCGCCTACTTCGACCAGTACCGTGCAGTGCTGCGCGAAGACTGGAGCGCGATCGAGAACGTGGCCGAAGGCCGCGATTTCCTCGAGTTCAACGGCAAGCGCAAGCACGTGCATGCCTACCTGCAGGACTTCATGTTCACCCCGGAACGTGCGCGTGCGCCGATCACCCGCCTGTCCGGTGGCGAGCGCAACCGCCTGCTGCTGGCCAAGCTGTTCGCGCAGCCGTCCAACCTGCTGGTGATGGACGAACCGACCAACGACCTGGACGTGGAAACCCTGGAGCTGCTGGAAGAGCTGCTGGGCGAGTACACCGGTACGCTGCTGCTGGTCAGCCACGACCGTGACTTCATCGACAACGTGGTGACCTCCACGCTGGTGATGGAAGGCGACGGCGTGATCGGCGAGTACGTGGGCGGTTACAGCGACTGGCAGCGTTATGCGGCCAGCATCGCGGCGCCTGCCGCAGCCCCCGCCGCCAAGCCGGCGGCCGCCGCACCGGCTACCCCGGCTGCCGCGGCTCCGGCCGCGCCCAAGCGCAAGCTGGCCTACAAGGAAGCACGCGAACTGGAGCAGCTGCCGAAGACCATCGAAAAGCTGGAAGGCGATGTCGAAGGGCTGACCTCGGCGATGAACGACCCGTCGTTCTACACCCGCAGCAGCGCCGAAGTGACCGCGCATACCCAGCAGCTGGCCAGGGTGCAGGCCGAGCTGGATGCCGCGTACGCGCGCTGGGAAGAACTGGAAGGCTGAGCGCCGGTCGGCGCCAGCGGCGAGGCTATTGATGTAGAGCCGAGCCCATGCTCGGCTCATCGCGATCTGGCCCCAGTGCAGCCGAGCGTAGGCTCGGCTCTACCGAGGCATGCCAGCAGGCGCTGTAGAGCCGAGCCCATGCTCGGCTGGTAGGTCCGTGGATGCCTGCATCAGTGCGGACCAAGGTCCGCACCCACCAAAGCGGATTCCGCACCCGCCGGGGGCGGTCATTTGACCCCGTGCAGATCCCGCAGCTGGCTCGGCCGGCTGCCGAAATACGCGGCCAGATCGGCGATGTCCTGATCGCTCAGGTCCTTCGCCTGCGGCGTCATCAGCATGTGCTGGCGGTCACCGGCGCGGTAGGCCTGCAGGGCATGCGCCAGGTAGTCGCCGTACTGCCCACCGAGCTTCGGATAGGTCGGGTCGATCGGCGCGTTACCGTCAGCCCCGTGGCAGTCGATGCAGCTCTGGTTGGTGGCCTTGCCCTTCACCCTGGCGCGGGCTTCACCGGCGGCCTCGCGGCCTGCGGGCAGGCCGGCCGAAGAAGAAGAGCCGTGTTCGCCGCTGGCATGGCCCGGGTCGGCGGCGGATTTCTCGCTGTTTTCCACCTGCGACTGCGAACAGGCGGCCAGCAGCAGGGCAACGGACAGGGCGATGGCATGACGCATCGGATGCGCGGCTTTCGACATGGGCGGGCCTTACTTGACGGTGGACAGGTAAACAGAGAGATCGGCGATCTCCTGTTCGCTGAAGCTCATCGACTGCGCCTGCATCGTTGGATGCCGGCGCTTGCCCTGGCGGTACTCGGTCAGGGCCTGGGCCAGGTACTGCTGGGTCTGGCCGCCGATCTTCGGCACCCGGTAGCTGGGATAGGCGTTCTTGTAGCCGGTGATGCCGTGGCATCCCTGGCAGGTGTAGGCCAGCACGCGGCCATTGTCGAAGTTGCCGGTGGGCGCGGCAGGCGCCGGCGCGGCGGCAGGAGCCGGGGCCGGAGCGGGTGTGGCAGGAGCAGGAGCGGGCTGTGCGGCGGCCCCAAGGGGCAGGAGGACGGCCAGAGCGAGACAAGCGGCGAGCGGCTGCGGGCGCATGGTGTCGTTTCCGGGGATTCGGGTCTGGTCGTTCCGGCGTGGGGTACGGAACGACCCGAGTATAGCCTCAGGTTTCATCTAGCTGAAATGGGGTCGGTCCGACCGGTGGCGTGAAGGCACCATGACCTTTGGGATATGGTGTGGCCGTGAAGTGGTGCATTACTTTGCTACCACACCTGTCCACGCATCCTCCAGGGACCTGACGATGTCGCACCCAACCTTCCTGTCCGGCCGTCGCAGCGGAATCTGTGCCGCCGCACTGCTGATCTCCACCTCCCTGCTGCTGGGCGGTTGCGCCGCAGGGCCCAATTCCGAAGCCAAGGCCGCCGAGACCAAGGAGGAGAAGAAGGTCGACGCGGTGCCGGTCGAGGTGGCAGTGGCCAGCCACCGTGCGGTCGCGGCCAGCTACACCGGAACCGCTGCGCTGGAGCCGCGCGCCGAATCGCAGGTGGTCGCCAAGACCTCCGGCGTGGCGCTGGCGGTGCTGGTCGAGGAAGGCCAGCGGGTGACCGCTGGCCAGCCGCTGGTGCGCCTGGACCCGGACCGCGCACGCCTGGCCGTTGCCCAGAGCGAAGCGCAGATGCGCAAGCTGGAAAACAACTACCAGCGCGCCCAGAAACTGGTTGGCCAGCAGATGGTCAGTGCCGCCGATGTCGACCAGCTGCGCTTTGATCTGGAAAACGTCCGCGCGCAGTACCGCCTGGCGACGCTGGAACTGTCCTACACCACGGTGGTGGCGCCGATCTCCGGCGTGATCGCCTCGCGCTCGATCAAGACCGGCAATTTCGTGCAGATCAACACGCCGATCTTCCGCATCGTCGACAACTCGCGCCTGGAAGCCACCCTCAACGTGCCCGAGCGCGAACTGGCCACGCTGCGTGCCGGCCAGCCGGTGACGCTGGCTGCCGATGCGCTGCCGGGCCAGAGCTTCACCGGCACCGTCGACCGCATCGCGCCGGTGGTGGATTCGGGCAGCGGCACGTTTCGCGTGGTCAGTGCCTTCGATGGCGCCGCCCATGCGCTGCAGCCCGGCATGTTCGGGCGCATCCGCATCGATTACGACCAGCGTGCCGATGCGCTTGTGGTGCCGCGCCTGGCGCTGCTCGACGACGGTGAGCCGGCGGTGTTCCGGGTGCGCGAAGGCAAGGTCGCACGCGTTCCGGTCAAGCTGGGTTACGCCGAGGGCCCGTGGGTGGAGATCCGTGATGGCCTGGCGGCCGGTGATCAGGTGGTCACCGCCGGCAAGGTCGCGCTGCGCGACGGTACCGCGGTGCAGGTGATCGCCGATCCGAAGGCAAAGGCGAAGACGGTCGCAGCGGCCGCCAAGCCGGCAGACAAGGCCGGGAGCAAGCAATGACCGCCCCGGGCCACGACCACGGTGCCTCGCCGGCGAGCGACGGCGCCGCCGCCGGCATGCGCGGCGGCCTGGTGGAATTCGCCACCCGCCGCCGCGTGACCATCGCCATGTGCACGGTCACCCTGCTGCTGTTCGGGCTGATCGCGCTGGGCAACCTCAAGGTCAACCTGCTGCCTGACCTGAGCTACCCGACGCTGACCGTGCGCACCGAGTACACCGGTGCGGCGCCGACCGAAATCGAAACCCTGATCACCCAGCCGGTCGAAGAAGCGGTCGGCGTGGTCAAGAACCTGCGCAAGCTGAAGTCGGTCTCGCGCACCGGCCAGAGCGATGTGGTGCTGGAGTTCGCCTGGGGCACCAACATGGACCAGGCCAGCCTGGAGGTGCGCGACAAGATGGAAGCGCTGAACCTGCCACTGGAGGCCAAGGCTCCGGTGCTGCTGCGCTTCAATCCGTCCACCGAGCCGATCATGCGCCTGGTGCTGTCCAGCAAGACCGCGCCGGCCACCGATGCCGATGCGATCCGCGAGCTGACCGGCCTGCGCCGCTATGCCGATGAAGACCTGAAGAAGAAGCTGGAGCCGGTCACCGGCGTGGCAGCAGTGAAGGTGGGCGGTGGCCTGGAAGACGAGATCCAGGTCGACATCGACCAGCAGAAGCTGGCGCAGCTGAACCTGCCGATCGACACCGTCATCAAGCGCCTGAAGGACGAGAACATCAACATCTCCGGTGGCCGCCTGGAGGAGGGCTCGCAGCGCTTCCTGGTGCGTACCGTCAACCAGTTCGCCGACCTGGAGGAGATCCGCAACCTGCTGGTCACCACCCAGGCGTCGAACGGCAGCGCGGCCGACTCGGCGCTGCAGCAGATGTTCAACATCGCCGCGTCGACCGGTTCGGCGGCCGCCATCGCGGCGGCCTCGGCGGCGCAGAGCGCATCGTCCGGCGGTGGCTCCAGCGTGGTCGCCAATGGTGTGCCGGTGCGGCTGAAGGATGTGGCCACCGTGCGCCAGGGCTACAAGGAACGCGAAGCGGTGATCCGCCTGGGCGGCAAGGAGTCGGTTGAGCTGGCCATCTACAAGGAAGGCGATGCCAACACCGTGTCCACCGCCGAAGCGCTGCGCAAGCGTCTGGAGCAGATCAAGGGCACGTTCCCCTCCGATGTCGAGATGACCACCATCGAGGACCAGTCGCGCTTCATCGAGCATGCCATCGCCGACGTCAAGAAGGATGCAGTGATCGGCGGCCTGCTGGCGATCCTGATCATCTTCCTGTTCCTGCGTGATGGCTGGAGCACGTTCGTGATCAGCCTGTCGCTGCCGGTCTCGATCATCGCCACGTTCTTCTTCATGGGCCAGATGGGCCTGAGCCTGAACGTGATGTCGCTGGGCGGCCTCGCGCTGGCCACCGGCCTGGTGGTGGACGACTCGATCGTGGTGCTGGAGAGCATCGCCAAGGCCCGCGAGCGTGGCCTGGGCATCCTGCAGGCGGCCATCGTCGGTACCCGCGAAGTGAGCATGGCGGTGGTCGCCTCGACCCTGACCACCATCGCGGTATTCCTGCCGCTGGTGTTCGTCGACGGCATCGCCGGCCAGCTGTTCCGCGACCAGGCACTGACCGTGGCGATCGCCATTGCGATCTCGCTGCTGGTGTCGATGACCCTGATTCCGATGCTGAGCTCGCTGAAGGGACGGCCACCGCTGGCGTTCCCGGAAGAAGCACCGAACGAGCCGTGGCAGCCGCAGAACCGCTGGCAGAAGCCGGTCGCACTGGGCCGTCGTGGCGCCGTCGCAACCGCGCGCTGGAGCTTCTACGCGCTGGCCTGGCTGGTGGTGCGTGCATGGCGTGGCGTGGTGGCGGTGGTCGGCCCGGTGATGCGCAAGGCCAGCGACCTGGCGATGAAGCCCTATGCCGGTGCCGAGCGCGGCTACCTGCGGCTGCTGCCAAGCGCGCTGGCCCATCCGGGCAAGGTGCTGGGCGTGGCCACGATCATCTTCGTGGCGACCATGGCGCTGGTGCCGATGCTTGGTGCCGACCTGATCCCGCAGCTGGCTCAGGACCGCTTCGAAATGACGGTGAAGCTGCCGGCCGGCACGCCGCTGAAGCAGACCGATGCGCTGGTGCGCGAACTGCAGCTGGCCCACGGCAACGGCGAGGGCGTGGCCTCGCTGTACGGCGTCAGTGGCAGCGGCACCCGCCTGGATGCCAGCCCGACCGAGAGCGGCGAGAACATCGGCAAGCTGACCGTGGTGATGGAAGGCGGTGGCAACGCGCGAACCGAAGCGGAGATCACCGAGCGCCTGCGTGACACCATGGGCCAGCATCCAGGTGCACAGGTCGACTTCGCGCGGCCGGCGCTGTTCAGCTTCTCCACGCCGCTGGAAATCGAGCTGCGCGGGCAGGACATGGCGACGCTGGAAGTGGCTGGCCAGCGTCTGGCGGCGATGCTGCGTGGCAATGCACACTACGCCGACGTGAAGTCGACGGTGGAAGAGGGCTTCCCGGAAATCCAGATCCGCTTCGACCAGGAGCGTGCCGGTGCACTGGGCCTGACCACCCGACAGATCGCCGATGTGGTGGTGAAGAAGGTGCGCGGCGACGTGGCCACCCGCTACAGCTTCCGCGATCGCAAGATCGACGTGCTGGTGCGTGCGCAGGAGCGCGACCGTGCCAGCGTGGAGAGCATCCGCCGGCTGATCGTCAATCCGGGCAGCACCCGTCCGGTCACATTGGACGCAGTAGCCGACGTGGTCGCCACCACCGGCCCCAGCGAGATCCATCGCGCCGACCAGACCCGCGTCGCCGTGGTCTCGGCCAACCTGCGTGACATCGATCTGGGCGCTGCCATGCGCGAAGTGCAGCAGATGGTGGCCGAACAGCCACTGGGTGCGGGCGTTGGCCTGCACATCGGCGGCCAGGGCGAGGAGCTGGCGCAGGCGGCGAAATCGCTGATCTTCGCCTTCGGCCTGGCGATTTTCCTGGTCTATCTGGTGATGGCCTCGCAGTTCGAGTCGCTGCTGCATCCGTTCGTGATCCTGTTCACCATCCCGCTGGCGCTGGTCGGCGCGATCCTGGCGCTGATGCTGACCGGCAAGCCCATCTCGGTGGTGGTGTTCATCGGCCTGATCCTGCTGGTCGGCCTGGTCACCAAGAACGCGATCATCCTGATCGACAAGGTCAACCAGCTGCGCGAGGCCGGCGTGGCCAAGCATGAAGCGCTGGTGGAAGGTGCGCGCTCGCGCTTGCGGCCGATCATCATGACCACGCTGTGCACGCTGTTCGGCTTCCTGCCGCTGGCGGTGGCGATGGGCGAGGGCGCCGAAGTGCGCGCGCCGATGGCGATCACCGTGATCGGTGGCCTGCTGGTGTCGACCCTGCTGACCCTGCTGGTGATCCCGGTGGTGTACGACCTGATGGATCGCCGCGGTGATGCCTATTACCGCGAGCGTGGCCGCAAGCACGCCGGTGAGATCGAGCCGGGTGCGGCGGGCAGTGAGGCGGGCGCGGAGGAACCGGCATGAGTGTTGCCGAGTTCTCCATCCGCCGCCCGGTCACCACCATCATGTGTTTCGTGTCACTGGTGGTGATCGGCCTGATCGCCTCGTTCCGGCTGCCGCTGGAAGCGCTGCCGGACATCTCCGCGCCGTTCCTGTTCGTACAGATTCCGTATACCGGTTCAACCCCGGAAGAAGTGGAGCGGACCATCATCCGCCCGGTGGAGGAATCGCTGGCGACGATGACCGGCATCAAGCGCATGCGTTCGTCGGCTACCTCCGAAGCGGCGCTGATCTTCATCGAGTTCAGCGACTGGGACCGCGACATCGCCATCGCCGCGTCCGATGCCCGCGAGCGCATCGATGCGATCCGCAGCGACCTGCCCGATGACCTGCAGCGCTACAACGTGTTCAAGTGGTCCAGCAGCGACCAGCCGGTTCTGAAGGTGCGCCTGGCCAGCACCACCGACCTGACCACCGCGTACGACATGCTTGACCGCGAATTCAAGCGGCGCATCGAGCGCATTCCCGGCGTGGCCCGCGTCGACATCACCGGTGCGCCGCCGAACGAAGTCGAGATTGCCATCGACCCGAACCGGCTCAACGCGCATGGCCTGAGCATCAATGAGCTCAGCGAGCGCCTGCGCACGCTGAACTTCTCGATCTCGGCCGGGCAGATCGATGACAACGGGCAGCGCGTGCGCGTGCAGCCGGTGGGCGAGATCACCGACCTGCAGGAAATGCGCGACCTGGTGATCAACGCCAAGGGCCTGCGCCTGGGCGACATCGCCGACGTGCGCCTGAAGCCGGCGCGGATGAACTACGGGCGCCGCCTGGACGGCAACCCAGCGGTTGGCCTGGACATCTTCAAGGAGCGTAGCGCCAACCTGGTGGAGGTGTCGCGCGCGGCGCTGGCGGAGGTTGAAGCGATCCGTGCCGAAGCGTCGATGCGCGACGTCCAGATCAAGGTGATCGACAACCAGGGCAAGGCGGTGACCTCCTCGCTGCTGGAGTTGGCCGAGGCCGGTGCGGTCGGCCTGATCCTGTCGGTGACGGTGCTGTTCTTCTTCCTGCGGCACTGGCCATCGACGCTGATGGTGACCCTGGCCATTCCAATCTGCTTCACCATCACCCTGGGCTTCATGTACTTCGTCGGGGTGACGCTGAACATCCTGACCATGATGGGCCTGCTGCTGGCGGTGGGCATGCTGGTCGACAACGCCGTGGTGGTGGTGGAGAGCATCTACCAGGAGCGCGAGCGCCTGCCGGGGCAGCCGCGGCTGGCCTCGATCATCGGCACCCGCAACGTGGCCATCGCGCTCAGCGCCGGCACGCTGTGCCACTGCATCGTGTTCGTGCCGAACCTGTTCGGCGAGACCAACAACATCAGCATCTTCATGGCGCAGATCGCGATCACCATCTCGGTCTCGCTGCTGGCCTCGTGGCTGGTCGCGGTCAGCCTGATCCCGATGTTGTCCGCACGCATGGCCACGCCCAAGCTGGTGCACTCGCAGACCGGCCTGATCGCGCGCCTGCAACGCCGCTACGCCAGGCTGCTGGACTGGTCGCTGCGCCATCGCGGCTGGAGCCTGCTTGGCATTCTGCTGGTGGTGCTGGTCAGCCTGGTGCCGATGAAGCTGACCAAGATCGACATGTTCGGTGGTGACGGCGGCAAGGACATCTTCATCGGCTACATGTGGAAGGGCGCCTACACCTACCGGCAGATGTCAGAGGAAGTGGCGCGGGTGGAGAACTGGATCGACGCCAACCGCGAGCGCCTGCACGTCAAGCAGGTGTACTCCTGGTACAGCGAGCAGGAAGGCAGCTCGACCGTGGTCACCCTGGACGAGAAGTACGCCAAGGACATCAAGGCGCTGCAGGAAGAACTGCGCAAGGGGCTGCCGAAGTCGGCGCGTACCGACTACTTCGTCGGCAACCAGGGCGGTGATGGCGGCGGTGGCGGCAACCAGGGCGTGCAGGTGCAGCTGGTCGGCGATTCCAGTTCGATGCTGCAGGAGATCGGCCAGGAAGTGGTGCCGCTGCTGGCCCAGCGTGCCGAGCTGCGCGACGTGCGCATCGACAATGGCGAGAAGGGCGGCGAACTGAAGGTGCGTGTCGACCGCGAGCGTGCGGCGGCGTTCGGCTTCAACGCCGAACAGGTCGCCAGCTTCGTCGGCCTGGCGCTGCGCGGTGCACCGATGCGCGAGTTCCGCCGTGGCGACAACGAAGTGCCGGTGTGGGTGCGTTTCGCGGGTGCCGAGCAGAGCAGCCCGGAAGACCTGGCCGGTTTCAGCGTGCGTACCGGCGATGGCCGCAGCGTGCCGCTGCTGAGCCTGGTCACCGTCGACGTCGGTTCGTCAGCCACCCAGATCGGCCGAACCAACCGCCAGACTACGCTGACCATCAAGGCCAACCTGGCCGAGAAAGTCACCGCGCCGGATGGCCGCAAGGCGATGGAGTCGGTGCTCAAGCCGATGAACTTCCCGGCAGGCTATGGCTTCACCTTCGATGGTGGCGACTACGGCAACGATGACGAGGCCATGCAGCAGATGGTGTTCAACCTGCTGATCGCGCTGGTGATGATCTACGTGGTGATGGCGGCAGTGTTCGAGTCGCTGCTGTTCCCGGCGGCGATCATGAGCGGCGTGCTGTTCTCGATCTTCGGCGTGTTCTGGCTGTTCTGGATCACTGGCACCTCGTTCGGAATCATGTCCTTCATCGGCATCCTGGTGCTGATGGGCGTGGTGGTGAACAACGGCATCGTGATGATCGAGCACATCAACAACCTGCGGCGCGGCGGCATGGGCCGGACGCAGGCACTGGTGGAAGGCTCCCGCGAGCGCCTGCGCCCGATCATGATGACCATGGGCACGGCAATCCTGGCGATGGTGCCGATCTCGCTGACCAACACGCAGATGTTCGGCAACGGCCCGGAGTACGCACCGATGGCGCGCGCGATTGCCGGCGGCCTGGCGTTCTCGACCGTGGTCAGCCTGCTGTTCCTGCCGACGATCTATGCGGTGCTCGATGACCTGCGCAATGCCGTGACGCGGCTGATCCGCCGCGCGCGTGGCCTGGAGGTCGTGGCGGGTACCCCGGTGTAGTGGTCGAGCTTGCTCGACCGTAATGCACATCAACGTGTTGTGGTGTGGGGGAGGCCGGTCGTAGTGGGGCGGCCTCCCCCTTTTTTTTGCTCGCCGCGTCTGTTTGCCTCTGTAGAGCCGAAGGCAGCGGCAGGAGCCGCTGCCAACGTCGCTTGCGACGGCCCGGAGGGTGTCGGCCAGGACGGCCGGCATAGCCATGCTCGGCTGCTGTTCGCCGCGTCGCGCCGTCGCCCGAGCATGGGCTCGGGCGCTACAGATTCCGTGCCCATGTAGAGCCGAGCCATGCTCGGCTGCTGGTCACCGCGTTGCGGCGTCGCCCGAGCATGGGCTCGGGCGCTACAGATTCCGTGCCCATGTAGAGCCGAGCCATGCTCGGCTGCACTTCGCCGCGTCGCGGGCGCCGCCCGAGCATGGGCTCGGGCGCTACAGATTCCGTGCCCATGTAGAGCCGAGCCCATGCTCGGCTGCTGTTCGCCGCGTCGCGGGCGCCGCCCGAGCATGGGCTCGGGCGCTACAGATTCCGTGCCCATGTAGAGCCGAGCCGATGCTCGGCTGCTGTTCGCCGCGTCGCGGCGTCGCCCGAGCGTGGGCTAAGGGCGCTACAGATTCCGTGCCCATGTAGAGCCGAGCCGATGCTCGGCTGCTGTTCGCCGCGTCGCGGCGTCGCCCGGGCATGGGCTCGGGCGCTACAGATTCCGCGCCCATGTAGAGCCGAGCCGATGCTCGGCTGCTGTTCGCCGCGTCGCGGCGTCGCCCGGGCATGGGCTCGGGCGCTACGGATTCCGTGCCCATGTAGAGCCGAGCCGATGCTCGGCTGCTGTTCGCCGCGTCGCGGCGTCGCCCGGGCATGGGCTCGGGCGCTACAGATTCTGTGGCCGGTTGAGGCCTACCCCGCGACCTTGCCCCATACCTTGAACGTGGTGAGCCACAGACCGAGCATGCTGCCGATGTTGGTCAGCATGAAAGTCAGCACCACGCGGGTGACGCGGTTGCGGTACCAGCCCTTCAGGCTCTGCGCATCGTCGCGCAGCTTGAGGAAGTCCTCGTACGCCGGCTTGCGCAGTCGCGCTTCCACCAGCGCCGAGAACGCGCCGGTGGGAATGCTCAGGCGGAACGGCTTGAACGGGGCCACCGCGATCGCGGTGAGGATGCTCAGCGGATGCCCGCCGGCCAGCAGGCAGCCCAGGCCCGCCAGGCCGCCGGTATACATCGCCCAGGTCGCCAGCAGTTCGGTACCCACGCCGAGGCCGCCGCGGTAGAAGCCAACGCCGATGCCGGTCGCCACGATCGCCAGGATGCCCAGCGTGAACCACGGGATGTTGCGCTTCTTCGGTACTGCTTCCAGCTCGGCACGCAGCGGTGCCGGTGCTTCGGTGTCGGTTTCCAGGTAGCGCGCCAGGCCTGCAAGATGGCCCGCACCGACAACCGCCAGTACTTCACGCTGTTGCGGGTTGTGTTCCTCGCGCAGGCGCGTGGCCATGTAGCGGTCGCGTTCGCCGATGATGGTCTCGTACAGCGCCGGGCTCTCGCTGGCGAACTCGCCGAAGCTCGATTCCAGCATGTCGCCCTGCTTGAGCTTCTCGATCTCGTTCTCGCCCACTTCCTCGGACGAGAACAGGCCGGCGCCGAGGCCGGCGACCAGCTTCAGCTTGCCGAAGAAGCCCAGCCGCTGCGAGGCGCGGCGGAAGGTCAGGCCGACCTCGCGGTCGATCAGGTGCACCGGCAGGTCGCGTTCGCGGGCCAGTTCCACTGCGCGCTTCAGTTCGGCGCCCGGTTCGATGTCGAGCTGTTCGGCCAGGCGGCGCTGGTAGGCGGACAGGGCCAGGTTGGCGGCGAACAGGGCGACGCGACCCTTGCGGATTACCTCGACCAGGTCGAGCTTGGCCAGCGTGTCCGGGTCGCTCAGCGCCTGCAGGCGCTGCGGGTCCAGCTCGACCGCCACCGCATCGAAGCGGCCACTGTCGATGGCTTTCTCCACGGCTTCAACGCTGGCGCGCGAAACGTGGGCAGTGCCCAGCAGGGTGTAGCGCACGCCGTCGCGTTCGACGACGCGCACCGGCTGGCCGGCGAACAGATCGTCGCCGGTCTCGGGAAGGGTTTCGGTCATGGGTTCATTCATTGGAAGGTGCGGTGTCGGCGCCATCGCCCAGCGCGCGCTGCATCTGCACGGTATCCAGCCAGCGGCCGTGCTTGCGGCCGAGGCCACGGAACACGCCCACCAGTTCGAAGCCGAAGCGTTCGTGCAGCTTGATGGAAGCGGTATTGGTCGGTTCGCCGATCACCGCCACCATCTGCCGGTAGCCACGCGCCACGCAGGCGTCGATCAGGGCCTGCAGCAGGCCGGTGCCGACGCCCTTGCCCTGGAAGCGGGCATCGACGTAGACCGAGTTTTCCACGGTCCACTGGTAGGCGACGCGGGTGCGGTAGGTGTTGGCGTAGGCATAGCCGGCCACCTGGCCGTCGATCTCGGCGACCAGGTAGGGGAAACCACGATCGATGATGTCGCGCATGCGGCGCAGCATCTCGGTCGCGTCCGGGATGTCGTACTCGTAGGTGTTGACGAAGTCGGTCACTTCCACCGCATAGATCGCGGTGATCGCGTCGATGTCGGCCGGGCCGGCATCACGGATGAGGACGGCCATGCGCGGCTCCGGCTCAGTCGATGTAGCGCTTGAGCAGGTCACCGTACGCGTCGATGCGACGGTCGCGCAGGAACGGCCAGATGCGGCGCACGTGCTCGCTGCGCTGCAGGTCGACATCGCACAGCAGAACCGTGGCATCGGTGCCGGCTTCGGCCAGGAACTCGCCCTGCGGGCCGAGCACGTGGCTGTTGCCCCAGAACTGGATGCCCGACGCGCCCAGCGGCGACGCCTCGTGGCCGACGCGGTTGCAGCTCAGCACCGGCAGGCCGTTGGCCACGGCGTGGCCACGGTGGCTCAGCACCCAGGCGTCGCGCTGGCGGGTTTTCTCGTCCTGCACATCGTCCGGGTCCCAGCCGATCGCGGTCGGGTACAGCAGAAGTTCGGCGCCGGCCAGCGCCATCAGGCGCGCCGCTTCCGGGTACCACTGGTCCCAGCACACCAGCACGCCAAGGCGGCCCACCGAGGTATCGATCGGCTTGAAGCCGATGTCGCCCGGGGTGAAGTAGAACTTCTCGTAGAAGCCCGGATCATCCGGGATATGCATCTTGCGGTACTTGCCGAGCAGGGTACCGTCCTTCTCGAACACCACGGCGGTGTTGTGGTACAGGCCGGCAGCGCGGCGCTCGAACAGCGAGCCGACCAGCACCACGCCATGCTTCTTCGCCAGTGCGCCCAGGCGCTCGGTGCTCGGGCCCGGAATCGGCTCGGCCAGGTCGAATTCGTCCACCGATTCGTGCTGGCAGAAATACGGGCCGTTGTGCAGTTCCTGCAGCAGCACCAGCTTGGCACCCTGCGCAGCCGCCTCGGCCACGCGTGCTTCGATCACCGCCAGGTTGGCGGCGGCATCACCGTGGTTGCGCTCCTGGATCAGGGCGACGGTAAGGGGGCTGCGCGAGTTCATGCGGGGCGTTCCTGCGGGGGAAAACCTGCATGTTAGCGCGGATGGGCGGCGACGGCGTGTCGTGCGCTGAATGGGCCGGTGTTGTAGAGCCGAGCCCATGCTCGGCTGCGTTCCGCTTCGATCGCGCGAGCGGCCAGCCGAGCGTGGGCTCGGCTCTACAAGAAGCCAGTCGAGCATGGCTCGACTCTACAAAAGCGGTGCCGGGCGAGGCCCGGCACTACCGTTACGCCTTCAACAGCCCTGCCGGCAGCTGCATGGTGATGCAGTGCAGGCTGCCGTTCTGCCAGATCAGCGAGCGGCAGGGCACCTGCACGATCTCGCGGCCCGGGTGCGCCTGCGCCAGCACGTCGCGGGCCAGGTCATCGGCCGGGTCGCCATAGGCCGGCATCAGCACCGCGCCATTGATGATCAGGTAGTTGGCGTACGAAGCGGCCAGGCGGCGGCCTTCGTCGATCACCGGCTGTGCCCACGGCAGCGGGAACAGGCGGTACGGCTTGCCATCCTTGGTGCGCAGCGCGGCCAGCTCATTGCCCATCGCCTGCAGTTCGGCGTAGTGCGAGTCGCTCTCGTCGTCGCAGGCCTGGTAGACGATGCTGTCCGGCGAGGCGAAGCGGGCGAGGGTGTCGATGTGCGCGTCGGTGTCGTCGCCTTCCAGGTAGCCGTGGTCCAGCCACAGCACGCGGTCCTGCTGCAGCCAGTCGGTCAGGTCGGCGCTCAGGCTTGCCCGGTCGCGGTCCGGGTGGCGCTCGTGCAGGCACTTCCAGGTGGTCAGCAGGGTGCCTTCGCCATCGGTCTCGATGCCGCCGCCTTCCAGCGCGAACGGAATGCTGCGCACCGCCGCGTTGTTGAACACCCCGGCCTTGTCGAGCACGCCCACCAGCTGGTCATCGAGGGTGGCATCGAACTTGCCGCCCCAGCCGGTGAAGCGGAAGTCCAGCAGCTGAAAGCTGCCATCGGCGCGGCGCAGGGTGATCGGGCCCGAATCACGCAGCCAGGTATCGTCGTAGGCGGCCGTGGTGAAGTGGACCTTGTCCATGTCGATGCGGTTGGAGCGCAGCCGCATTTCGGCATAGGTCTCCACATCGTCGTCGGCCACGCAGATCAGCACCGGCTGGAAGCGGGTGATGGCCGCGACCAGGGCGATGTAGGTCTCTTCCACCTGGCCCAGGCGGTCGGCCCAGTCGGTGTCGGCGGTGGGCCAGGCAATCAGGACGCCGCTCTGGGCTTCCCACTCGGCAGGAAAACGAAGGGTCTGGTTCATGGTCTCGCTACACAGGCCCGCCCACGGCGGGTAAAGGGATCAACGGATCGGCGGTTTCGGGCCGATTTCGTTCGGGTCCGCCTGGTTGGCCACCACGTCGATCACCTTCTGCTTCTCGAAGTAGACGGTGAACTGCGGGTACACCCAGCGGTTGATGGTTGGCCATTGCCGCTTCTGCCCGCCACGCGGCTGCAGTTGTTCGCTCGGCGCGCCGAACTGCGCCTGCACCTGCTGCATGCTCTGGCCGCGAACGGGCAGGGCGCCGGCCGGCTTCTCGCGGGCGCGGTCGACAAGCAGCGTATCGGCCATCGCCGGCGTGGCGGCAGCCAGGGTGGCCATCACGGCCAGGGCGGACAGGTAACGCTTCATCTCGATCTACTCCCCAGTGGTCAAGAAAGGCGATTACAGCAAAAACGGCAGGAAAAAGCCGCATAAACAAAAAACCGCCCGAAGGCGGTTTCTTGCATCGGGTCGGCCCCGCGTAGGGCCAGCCGCAGCCGCGAGGGCTGTTGGGCTTAGCGCTGACGCGCCTTGAAACGCGGGTTCGACTTGCAGATGACGAAGATCTTGCCGCGACGACGGACGACCTTGCAGTCGCGGTGACGGGCCTTCGCCGACTTCAGGGAGGACAGGACTTTCATGGCATACCTCGGCGTAAACAGTAGTTGTTCGGGTGGAGCGTGGCCGCGATATGCGAAAGACAATCGGCAGTTGACGCTCGTTCAAGCCCGCCATTCTACCGGGCTTTTTGTCGATGTTTCAAGTGGTTGCACGAAAGTCGCCGCGCGGGGCCCCGGGCAGGGGCTAGAATGACCCCTTCACACGCTCTGGGAACCCCATGAATCCACTCGCTCCCGTCCTGACCATCGACGGCCCTTCCGGGGCCGGCAAGGGTACCATCAGCCGCATCATCGCGCGCCGGATGGGCTGGCACTACCTGGATTCGGGCGCGCTGTACCGCGCGGTGGGCGTGGCCGCGAGCTGGGCCGACATCGACACTTCTGACGCCTCGGCGCTGGTGCGGTGCACCTTCGACACCCATGTTCAGTTTGTTGAACAGGGCGAGTCGATGCGGGTCATGGTCAACGGCACCGATGCCACCGACGAGCTGCGCCTGGAGACCACCGGCGCCCTGGCCTCCGCCATTGCCGCCATTCCCGAGGTCCGGGCTGCCCTGAAGGAGCGCCAGCGCGCATTCAGGGAGCTGCCGGGCCTGGTCGCCGACGGCCGTGACATGGGCACGGTGATCTTCAAGGACGCCCCCTACAAGGTCTTCCTGACCGCCAGTGCCGAGGAGCGCGCCGAGCGCCGGCATAAGCAGTTGAAAGACAAGGGGGTTTCTGTTAACTTTGATGACCTCCTGCGCGAGATCATGGCCCGCGACGCCCGTGATGCTCAGCGTACCGTGGCGCCCCTGAAGCCGGCAGACGATGCTGTCCTCATCGACACCACAGGCATCGGCATCGATGATGTCGTTGCCCGAGTGATGGATCTGCTTCCGGTTCCGGCTGCCTGATCCGTTCGCGCAGGAGCACTGCCAGCAGCATCGGTGGTGGTCGCGCAAAGCAGTGCTGTACCAGCTCCGTCGCGCAATGATGCGTGGCGGTTTTCCTACTACACACGACCTGCGTTTCCGGGGTCGACCAACAGGCGGGCGGTCGCCATTCCCCTGAAGGGGACGCCACCGACCCATGTGTCCAACAGAGTAAATCTAATGACCGAATCATTTGCCGAACTGTTTGAAGCCAGCCAGGCCAACCTGGCCAAGCTGAAGCCGGGCGCCATCGTCAGCGGTACCGTTGTTGAAGTCCGCGGCGACGTCGTGGTGATCAACGCTGGCCTGAAGTCCGAAGGCATCGTGCCGATCGAACAGTTCCGTAACGACGCTGGCGAAATCGACGTCGCCGAAGGCGACATCGTCAAGGTCGCCCTCGACTCGATCGAGAACGGCTTCGGCGAAACCGTCCTGTCGCGCGAGAAGGCCAAGCGCGCGATGGTGTGGGACGAGCTGGAAGAAGCGTTGGAAAAGAACGAAACCATCACCGGCCGCATCAGCGGCAAGGTCAAGGGTGGTTTCACCGTGGACATCAAGGATGTCCGCGCCTTCCTGCCGGGTTCCCTGGTCGATGTGCGCCCGGTGCGCGATCCGGCCTACCTGGAAGGCAAGGAACTCGAGTTCAAGCTCATCAAGCTGGACCGCAAGCGTAACAACGTCGTGGTCTCGCGCCGCGCTGTCGTCGAAAGCGAGCACTCGGAAGAGCGCGAGCAGCTGATGGACAAGCTGCAGGAAGGCGCGATCCTGAAGGGTGTCGTCAAGAACCTGACCGATTACGGCGCGTTCGTGGACCTGGGCGGTATCGACGGCCTGCTGCACATCACCGACATGGCGTGGAAGCGCGTGCGTCACCCGTCGGAAGTCGTGAACGTCGGCGACGAGCTGGACGTCCGCGTGCTGAAGTTCGACCGCGAGCGCAACCGCGTTTCGCTGGGCCTGAAGCAGCTGGGCGAGGATCCGTGGGACAACATCGGCCGTCGTTACCCGGCCAACAGCCGCGTCTTCGGCAAGGTCTCCAACGTCACCGATTACGGTGCATTCGTTGAGATCGAGCCGGGCGTCGAAGGCCTGGTGCACGTCTCCGAGATGGATTGGACCAACAAGAACGTCAACCCGTCCAAGGTTGTCCAGGTTGGTGATGAAGTCGAAGTGATGGTGCTGGACGTCGATGAAGAGCGTCGCCGTATCTCGCTGGGCATGAAGCAGGTTGCCGCCAATCCGTGGGAAACCTTCGCTGCCACCCACAAGAAGGGTGACAAGGTGTCGGGCCAGATCAAGTCGATCACCGACTTCGGCATCTTCATCGGCCTGGACGGCGGCATCGACGGCCTGGTCCACCTGTCCGACATCAGCTGGAACACCACCGGCGAAGACGTCGTTCGCAACTTCAAGAAGGGCGATACCCTGGACGCAGTTGTCCTGGCTGTCGATCCGGAGCGCGAGCGCATCTCCCTGGGCGTGAAGCAGCTGGAGCAGGATCCGTTCGGCCAGTACATGGCTGCCAATCCGAAGGGCTCCAAGGTTGAAGGCGTGGTGAAGGAAGTCGACGCCAAGGGCGCGATCATCGAGCTGGCTGACGGCATCGAGGGTTACGTTTCGGCCCGCGACATCGCCAACGAGCGCGTTGACGACGCCACCCAGCACCTGAAGGTTGGCGACAAGATCGAAGCCAAGTTCGTGGGCATGGACCGCAAGGGCCGTACCCTGCAGCTGTCGATCAAGGCCAAGGATGACGCGGAAATGCGCGAAGTGCTGGAGGAATACCAGTCCTCTTCGGCTTCCAGCGGCACCACCCAGCTGGGCGCGCTGCTGCGTGCACAGCTGAACGGCAACAAGTCCGAGTAATCGGCCTTACGCTGTTTGTTGTTTCCTGGACGGCCCGGGCTTCTGCCCGGGCCGTTTCAGGCTGAGATGCCCCTGATGTGAGCCGGTAATGACCAAATCCGAACTGATCGAAATCCTTGCGCGCCGCCAGGCGCACCTGAAGGCCGATGATGTCGATCTGGCGGTGAAGTCGTTGCTGGAAATGATGGGCGGATCGCTGTCCGCCGGGGATCGCATCGAAATCCGTGGTTTTGGCAGCTTCTCGCTGCACTATCGTCCGCCGCGCCTGGGTCGCAACCCGAAGACCGGCGAATCGGTTGCCCTGCCGGGCAAGCACGTCCCCCATTTCAAGCCGGGCAAGGAACTGCGCGAGCGGGTCAGCAGTGTGCTGCCGCTGGACGCCGATCCGGCCTGAGCCTCCGTCGCGCCACCGCGTGCGAATCCAGCCGCGGGTCGGATAAGCTACGGACTCCTGCCACTGGAGCTGTCGCATGAAGGTCTTTCGTCTGCTGGTCCTGCTGGCGGTCCTGATCCTTGGGCTGATCATTGGTGCGGTCAACATGACCGCGATGTCGATCAACCTGCTGTTTACCCAATTGAATACCTCCGTGGGCGTGGCGCTCATTGCGGCCCTGCTGATCGGTGTCATCGTCGGTGCCGGCCTGGTGCTGGTGAGCGTGGTCATTCCGCTCTACAGCCAGCTGCGCCGCGCCAACAAGTCCGCCGCCATGCCGGCCGCGGGTGTTTCCCCCCAATCTTTTGATGGACGCTGATCGAAGATGGATTTCGTCACCGAGTGGCTGTGGTTTTTCCTGTTCGTTCCGCTGGCCGCACTGGCCGGGTGGGTGATTGGCCGGCGTGGTGGCCAGCGCCACGGTGACAACCAGGTCAGCCGCCTGTCCAGCACCTACTTCCGTGGCCTGAACTACCTGCTCAACGAGCAGCCGGACAAGGCCATCGAACTGTTCCTGCACATCGCCGAGCTGGACAAGGAAACCTTCGAGACCCAGGTCGCGCTGGGCCACCTGTTCCGCCGCCGCGGTGAAGTCGACCGCGCCATCCGCCTGCACCAGGGGCTGGTCAACCGCCACGATCTGAGTGACGCGCAGCGCGTGCAGGCCCTGCTGGCGCTGGGCGAGGACTACATGAAGTCCGGCCTGCTGGACCGTGCAGAGACTGTGTTCACCGAGCTGGCGCAGCTGGACCAGCGCGCCCCGCAGGCGCTCAAGCACCTGATCGGCATCTACCAGGCCGAGCGTGACTGGGAAAAGGCGATCGACAACGCCACCCGCTTCGAAGACGTCACCGGCGAGCCGATGGGCAAGCTGATCGGGCAGTTCGAATGCGAACTGGCCGAACGCTTCCGCGGTGCTGGCAAGCTGGAAGAGGCGAGGGCGGCGATCGCCCGCGCCTACCAGGCCGACGCCATGTCGGTGCGCGCCGGCATCATCGAAGGTCGCCTTGAGACGGATGCGGGCAACGCTGAAGCCGCCGTGCGTGCATTCGAACGTGCCGCGCGCAACGATCCGGAGTACCTGCCCGAGCTGCTGCCGGCGTTGATGGAAAACTACCGCAAGGTCGGCGACCTGGGGGGCGCGCGTGCGTTCCTGTCGGAAATGACCGAACACTACCGTGGCATCGCCCCGGTGCTGGCCCTGACCCGGCTGATGGAAGAGCAGGAGGGTGTGGCTCCGGCCCGTGCCTACCTTGGCCGCCAGCTCAAGGATCGTCCGTCGGTGCGCGGCGAATCCGCGCTGATCGACCTGACGCTGGCCGAGGGCGCCGATTCCACTGCGACCCTGCATGACCTCAAGCACATCACCGACCAGCTGCTGGTGCGCAATCCCGCCTACCGGTGCACCCGTTGCGGATTCGGTGCACGCACCCACCATTGGCAGTGCCCGAGCTGCAAGGAATGGGGCACGGTCAAGCCACTGCTGAACTACGCGGTGCTCTGATCCATGCCGTGGCTCGTGATGGGCGCGCTGCTGGGGCTGGCCCTGCTGAGTGCGGGGTTGACCTGGGCGGCACGGGGTTATGCCCTGCGCCAGCAACTGGTGGACCAGCCCGGCGAGCGTCGCAGCCATAGCGTGGCAACGCCGCGCGGTGGTGGTATCGCCATCGTCGTCAGCCTGCTGATCACCGCCGGTGCAGCGATGTGGGTCTGGCCGGAATCGACACCGAGCCTGCTGGTGGCCAGCCTGGGCCTGGTACTGGTGGCGGGCATCGGCTGGTGGGACGACCACCGGCCGTTGCCGGCCATGCGCCGCCTGCTGGTGCACTTCATTGCCGCCGCGTTGCTGGCCGCCCTGGTCAAGGTGCACGGTGGAAGCTGGTTGCTGGCCGGGCTGGTGCTGGTATTCACAGCCTCGTTGATCAACATCTGGAACTTCATGGATGGCATCAACGGTATTGCTGCCAGCCAGGCCATTGTCGTTGCACTGGGCCTGGCGCCGATACTGCCCTGGCCGTACTCGCTGGCGGCGGTGGCGCTGGGCCTGGCCTGCCTGGGTTTCCTGCCGTTCAATTTCCCGCGGGCGCGGATATTCATGGGTGATGTCGGAAGTGGCGCGCTTGGCTATGCAGTCGCCGTCGTCCTGGCCATCGCCGCGGTGCGTACCGATATCCACTGGATCCTGCTGCTGGTGCCGGCTTCGGCATTCCTTGTGGACGCGGGCTTCACACTGGCGGCGCGCATCATTTCCGGACAACGCTGGATGGAACCCCATACCCAGCACGTCTACCAGCGGGCGGTGCAGGCAGGAGCCAGCCACGCCCAGGTGACAGGGATGTACTTTGCTTTGGGCCTGTTCAGTATTACAGTGCTTAATGTCTGCTCCAATCTGCAGCCGAGGTGGGAGGCTGTCCTGGCGATCGCGTGGTTTCTCGCGCTGAGCGTCCTCTGGCTCCTCCTGCGCAATGGATTGCGTCACCGATAAGGAACGACCTGACTTATGGCTTCACCTTGGCGGGACAGAATTCTTGGCCTGATGCCGCGTTCGGCCATCGTCTGCCACGACCTGTTCATGGTCTGGGCATGCTGGCAGCTGCTCCATGCGGGGCGGTACTCGATCCTGCCCAACGCGCCCGCGCTGCCCCTCTGGAACGTCGATACCACGCTGGTGCTGCTGCTGCAGGGCCTGGTGTTCTGGCGCGTGGGCCTGTATCGCGGGCTGTGGCGTTTCGCCAGCGTCAGCGACCTGCTGAACATCTTCAAGGCCAGCTTCATCGGGCTGGTCGGCATCGTGCTGGTGCTGATGTGGAAGCGTTTCGACGGTGTACCGATGTCGGTGCTGGTGATCTATCCGTTCGCGCTGTCGGCGCTGCTGGGCGCGCCGCGCCTGCTGTACCGTGCCTGGAAGGATTACCAGGCACTGCAGTCCGATTCGAGCGCACGCCGCGTGCTGATCCTGGGCGCCGGGCAGGCAGCCGAGACCCTGGTCCGCGATCTGCGCCGTTCCGGCAACTTCGAGCCGGTTGGCCTGCTGGACGACGCACCGCACCTGCGCGGCGCCAAGCTGCAGGGCCTGCCCATCCTGGGCAGCCTGGATGACGCACCGTCGGTGGTTCGCGAGACCGCGGCCAAGTTGCTGGTGATCGCGATGCCGTCGTTGGATGCCGCTGGCATGCAGCGGGTGGTCGCCATCTGCGAAAGCACCGGCGTGCCGTTCCGCACGGTGCCCAAGCTGAGCGACATCCTGCAGGGCCAGTCGCTGCCCGGCCAGCTGAAGGAAGTGGCGATCGAGGACCTGCTCGGCCGCAAGCCGATCACCCCGGACTGGAACCTGATCCGGGGTTGGTTGGGTGGGCGCACCGTGATGGTTACCGGTGCCGGTGGCTCGATCGGCTCGGAGCTGTGCCGCCAGTGCGCGCGCCACGGTGCCGGTCGCATCATCCTGCTGGAGATCAGCGAACTGCTGCTGCTGACCATTGAAGGTGAGCTGCGCCGCAGTTTCCCCGATATCGAGATCGAAGCGGTGCTGGGCGATTGTGGTGATCCCGCGGTGATCCGCCATGCGCTGTCGCTGCATCCGGTCGACACCGCGTTCCATGCGGCCGCTTACAAGCATGTGCCGGTGCTGGAACGGCAGCTGCGCGAAGCCGTGCGCAACAACATCCTGGCGACCGAGAACGTCGCCCGTGCCTGCCTGGAAGCCCGCGTCGAGCATTTCGTGTTCATCTCCACCGACAAGGCGGTGGACCCGGTCAATGCGCTGGGTGCCAGCAAGCGCTATGCCGAGATGATCTGTCAGAGCCTGGACCAGAAGTCCACGCATACCCGGTTCGTCACGGTGCGTTTCGGCAATGTGCTGGCCTCGGCCGGCAGCGTGGTGCCGCTGTTCCGGGAGCAGATCCTGCGTGGTGGGCCGGTCACGGTCACCGACCCGGAAGTCACCCGTTACTTCATGACCATCCCCGAGGCCTGCCAGTTGATTCTGCAGGCAGCGGCTTCGGCTTCGCACGGTGCGAT
Source organism: Stenotrophomonas sp. SMYL89 (assembly GCF_036319985.1). Taxonomy (NCBI): domain Bacteria; kingdom Pseudomonadati; phylum Pseudomonadota; class Gammaproteobacteria; order Lysobacterales; family Lysobacteraceae; genus Stenotrophomonas; species Stenotrophomonas sp. SMYL89. The sequence goes on from NZ_JAWIRW010000008.1 coordinate 38,785, forward strand.
CTACACGCTCGACATGGGCGAACCGGTGCCGATCCGGCTGCTGGCCGAGCAGATGATCCGTCTGGCGGGCAAGCAGCCGTACAAGGATGTGCAGATCATCTATACCGGCCTGCGTCCGGGCGAGAAGCTGCACGAGACGCTGTTCTATTCGGACGAGGACTACCGTGCCACCGCGCATCCGAAGGTTCTCGAGGCCGGTGTCCGCATGTTCTCGCGTGATCTGGTGCTGGGCAACGTCCCGCGCCTGCGGGAAGCAGTCGGCAGCTACGACACCGGAACCATCAAGGAAGTCCTGTTCGCGACGATGCCCGAGTTCTCGCCAATCGAACAGGATGCTTACATTTCATCCGCTAAAGTCGTGCCCTTTCCGGCACGCGAGGCCAACAGGCACCAATGAGCAAGCGAATTCGCAAAGCAGTTTTCCCCGTGGCGGGTCTGGGGACGCGTTTTTTGCCAGCAACCAAGACCGTACCGAAGGAGATGCTGCCGATCATTGATCGGCCGCTGATCCAGTACGCGGTGGATGAAGCAATCGAGGCGGGCTGTGACACGCTGGTGTTCATCACCAACCGTTACAAGCATGCAGTCGCCGACTATTTCGACAAGGCCTACGAGCTGGAGCAGAAGCTCGAGCGCGCTGGCAAGCAGGAGCAGCTGGAACTGATCCGTCACGTACTGCCCAATGGCGTGCGCGCGATCTTCGTGACCCAGGCCGAGGCGCTGGGCCTGGGCCATGCGGTGCTGTGTGCCAAGGCCGTGATCGGCGATGAACCGTTCGCGGTGCTGCTGCCGGACGACCTGATCTGGAACCGTGGTGATGGCGCGCTGAAGCAGATGGCCGATCTCAACGAAGCCAGTGGCGCCAGCGTCATTGCGGTTGAAGATGTGCCGCACGACAAGACCGCCAGCTATGGCATCGTCGCCACCGAGGCCTTTGATGGCCGCAAGGGGCGCATTTCGCAGATCGTGGAGAAGCCGAAGCCGGAGGACGCCCCAAGCGACCTGGCGGTGGTCGGACGCTACGTGCTGAGCCCGAAGATCTTCGAGCTTCTGGAGCAGACCGGCAGCGGTGCCGGCGGCGAGATCCAGCTGACCGATGCGATCGCGCAGCTGCTGAAGACCGAAGAGGTCGATGCCTATCGTTTCGAGGGCACTCGTTTCGACTGCGGTACACACCTGGGGCTGGTGGAGGCGACGATTCGCTTCGCGCTGGACAACCCGAAGCTGGCAGGGCCGGCGCGGGAGAAGCTGACGGCGATGTTGGCGGAATAAGGTTTATCAAGCGTTCCGTCAGCGCCTTCCTGCCAAAGTGGGGGGAGGCGTGGGCAGTCCGCTGCAGGACACGCCGTAAACCCCGCTCCGCGGTCCGGCCCAGCCGCTGGCGGCTGGGCGTTCGGGCGCTTGCGAAGCAGTGCTTCGCAAGCAAAGCGCCCTCACCCTTGGGGGCTCGATGGCGCCTTGCTCGTGTGCGCTGTCCTGCGCACACGGCAAGACCGGGGTTGGGCGTCCTGCCCAACCCGCCCGTGGCATGCCTCGGGCCCATGGCGCCAACGGTCCTGCAGCGGACCGCCCGCGCCTCTCGACAGTTTCCCGCGGGCGCGGACGGGAAGGGTGGAATCAGGGGCAAGGGCAAAAGCAAAAAAGGCAGCCATAGGCTGCCTTTTTTCGTGGATCGGGGTCAGATCCTTTGCGCAGCAGAGGGCTCTGACCCCAGCTCTTGCCTTTGCTCATCCCTCCGCCGCGGGGAGGCTGGAAGGGACGGGTTGGCAGGGCTGCCCGGGACCGTTGGCGCCATGGATGGCGCCATCGAGCCCCCATGGACGGGTTCACGGCGTGTCCCGGGCCGCCCGGCCCACCCGGCCCACGCCATGAAGCCCAACGAGGCAACGCTTTGAACCTTACAGCGCCTCGAAAATACCCGCTGCGCCCATGCCGGTGCCGATGCACATCGTCACCATGCCGTACTTCTGCTGGCGACGACGCAGGCCGTGCAGCAGGGTCGCGGTGCGGATCGCGCCGGTCGCGCCCAGCGGGTGGCCCAGGGCAATCGCGCCGCCCAGCGGGTTGACCTTGCTCGGGTCCAGGCCGCAATCGCGGATCACCGCCAGCGACTGCGCAGCGAAGGCTTCATTGAGTTCGATCCAGTCCAGCTGGTCCTGGGTCAGGCCGGCCTGCTTCAGGGCCTTCGGAATCGCGGCGATCGGGCCGATGCCCATCACTTCCGGACGCACGCCGGCCACCGAGAAGCTGACGAAACGGGCCAGCGGGGTCAGGCCGTAATCCTTGATCGCCTGCTCCGAGGCCAACAGCACCGCGCCCGCGCCATCGCTCATCTGCGAGGAGTTGCCGGCGGTCACGGTGCCGCCGAACTGGCCGTTGCGGAACACCGGGCGCAGCTTGGCCAGGCCTTCAGCGGACGAGTCCGGGCGCGGGCCTTCGTCGGTGTCGGCGATCTTGTTGCGGGTGATGATGCGCTGGCCATCGGCCAGGTCCGGCAGGTGCGAGACGATTTCGTACGCGCTGATCTCGTCCTTGAACTCGCCGTTCTGGATCGCGGCCATGGCCTTCTGGTGCGAGGCGAGGGCGAAGGCGTCCTGGTCTTCGCGCGAGACCTTCCACTCTTCGGCCACCTTCTCGGCGGTGATGCCCATGCCGTAGGCGATGGCGACGTGGTCATTGTCGAACACGCTCGGCGCCATCGCGATCTTGTTGCCCATCATCGGCACCATCGACATCGACTCGGTACCACCGGCCAGCATCAGGTCCGCGTTGCCCAGGCGGATCGCGTCGGCGGCCTGCGCCACGGCCTGCAGGCCGGAGGAGCAGAAGCGGTTCACGGTCTGCGCGGCGATGGTGTTCGGCAGGCCAGCCAGCAGCACGCCGATGCGCGCCACGTTCATGCCCTGCTCGGCTTCCGGCATGGCGCAGCCGATGATGGCGTCATCGATGCGGTTGACGTCCACGCCCGGGGCCTGGGCGACGACGCTGCGCAGCACGTGCGCAAGCATGTCGTCGGGGCGGGTGTTGCGGAACATGCCCTTGGGCGCCTTGCCGACCGGGGTGCGGGTGGCGGCGACGATGTAGGCGTCCTGGATTTGCTTGGTCATTGCAGTGATCTCTCGAAGTTTTTTGCCGGTGTGCCCACCAAGGTGGGCACCTACCAGAGGCGGAGGAGTGCCCACCAAGGTGGGCACCCACCAAAAGCAGGGATGGCGATCAGTTCCGCAGCGGCTTGCCGGTCTTCAGCATGTGCGCGATGCGGGCCTGGGTCTTTTCCTGCTGGGCCAGTTCGACGAAGTGCTTGCGCTCCAGGGTCAGCAGCCACTCTTCGTCGACCAGGGTGCCGCGGTCGACCTTGCCGCCGCACAGCACGGTGGCGATGCGCTCGGCGATCTCGTAGTCGTACGGGCTGATGAAACGGCCTTCCAGCATGTTGACCAGCATCATCTTGAAGGTGGCGATGCCCACGTCACCGGCCACCTGGATGCGGCGTGCCGGCAGCGGCGGACGGTAGCCCGCTTCGGCCAGTGCACGGGCTTCGGCCTTGGCGATGTGCAGGGCCTCGTAGCTGTTGAACACCACCTTGTCGGTACTGCGCAGCAGGCCCAGTTCCTTGGCGTTGACCGCCGAGTTGGACACCTTGGCCATCGCCACGGTCTCGAAGGTCTTCTTCAGTTCGGCGAACACGTCACCGCCCGGGCCTGCGGCCTGCGAGGCACGCACGGCCAGTTCCTTCAGGCCGCCACCGGCCGGCAGCAGGCCGACACCGGCCTCGACCAGGCCGATGTAGCTTTCCAGGAAGGCCACGGTCTTGGCGCTGTGCATCTGGAACTCGCAGCCGCCGCCCAGGGCCAGGCCACGCACCGCTGCCACCACCGGCACCAGCGAGTACTTGATGCGCTGGCTGGTGCGCTGGAAGTTGGCGACCATTTCCTCGAACTGGTCGACCTTGCCGGCCTGCAGCAGGCCCAGTGCACCGGCCAGGTCGGCACCGGCGGAGAAGGGTTCCTTCTGCTGCCAGATCACCAGGCCCTGGAAGTCCTTCTCGGCGCGGCTGACGCATTCCTGCAGGCCATCAAGCACCTGGTCGGAGACGGTGTTCATCTTGGTCTTGAAGCTGACCACGGCGATGCCATCGCCGTCGTGCCACATGCGCAGGCCGTCGTTCTCGAACACGGTCTCGCCCGGTGCGAACGTTTCGCCCAGCAGCGGATCCGGGAAGCGCTGGCGCTGGTACACCGGCAGCGACGAGCGCGGCAGCTTGGCGTTGCGCGACGGGCTGTAGCTGCCCTCGGCGGCGTGCACGCCGTCGCGGCCATCGAACACCCAGTCCGGCAGCGGGGCGTTGCTCATGCTCTTGCCGGCCACGATGTCATCGGCAATCCACTGCGCGACCTGCTTCCAGCCGGCGGCCTGCCAGGTTTCGAACGGGCCCAGCGACCAGCCGTAGCCCCAGCGGATGGCCAGGTCGACGTCGCGCGCGGTTTCGGCGATGTCGGCCAGGTGGTAGGCGCTGTAGTGGAACAGGTCACGGAAGGTCGCCCACAGGAACTGCGCCTGCGGGTGCTGGCTCTCGTGCAGCTTGGCGAACTTCTCGGCCGGGTTCTTGATCTTCAGGATCTCGACCACTTCCGGTGCGGCGGTGCGGTCGGCCGGACGGTAGTCCTGCTTCTCCAGGTCCAGCACCACGATGTCCTTGCCGACCTTGCGGAAGATGCCGGCGCCGGTCTTCTGGCCCAGCGCGCCCTTGGAAATCAGCGCGTCCAGCCACTTCGGCGACTTGAAGAATTCATGCCACGGGTCGTTCGGCAGGGTGTCGCCCATGGTCTTGATGACGTGGGCCATGGTGTCCAGGCCGACCACGTCGGAGGTGCGGTAGGTGGCCGACTTCGGGCGGCCGACCAGCGGGCCGGTCAGGCCGTCCACTTCGTCGAAGCCCAGGCCGAACTGCTGGGTGTGGTGGATGGTCGACAGGATCGAGAACACGCCGATGCGGTTGCCGATGAAGTTCGGGGTGTCCTTGGCGTACACCACGCCCTTGCCCAGGGTGGTGACCAGGAATGCTTCCAGGCCTTCCAGCACGGCGGCGTCGGTGGTGGTGGCCGGGATCAGCTCGGCCAGGTGCATGTAGCGCGGCGGGTTGAAGAAGTGCACGCCGCAGAAGCGGTGGCGCAGCTGCTCGGGCAGCACGTCGGCCAGCTTGTTGATGCCCAGGCCCGAGGTGTTGGACGCCAGCACCGCGTGGTCGGCCACGAACGGGGCGATCTTCTTGTACAGGTCCTGCTTCCAGTCCATGCGCTCGGCGATGGCCTCGATGATCAGGTCGCAGTCCTTCAGCTGTTCCAGGCCGGACTCGTAGTTGGCCGGAGTGATGGCTTCGGCCAGCGACTTGCTGGCCAGCGGCGCCGGGCTCAGCTTGCCCAGGTTGGCGATCGCCTTCAGCACGATGCCGTCGGCCGGACCTTCCTTCGCAGGCAGGTCGAACAGCACGGTGTCGACGCCCGCGTTGGTGAGGTGGGCGGCGATCTGGGCACCCATGACGCCGGCACCCAGCACGGCGGCGCGGCGGACTAGCAGGGAATTGGACATGGTGTAGGGCCTTTGTTGGTCAGCAGTTACTGGGTGGAATCAAAGGGAAGCGGGCAGGGCGCTGGCGCGTGCGGCGGCGCGGAACCCGGCTTCGGCGAAATGGATCAGTTCGTGGGCGGCATGGGCACGATGCGCCGCTTCGGTGACACCGGCGGGACGCTTGATCAGCCCGAAGTCGGCCATGGCATAGGTGAGCGAGCCGGCCAGGAAGTCGAGGCGCCAGTACAGCTCTTCCTTGCTCAGGCCGGGCACGCACTCGCCGATGGCCTTGCCGAACGCACGCAGCACGTGGCCGTAGTGGTCGGACAGGAACTTGCGCAGGTTGTCGTTCTTCTCGGCGTAGGCGCGGGCGATCACGCGCACGAAGGCGCCGCCGTTCTGGCGGTCCTGGGCCAGCGCCAGGGCGGGCTCGACGAAGGCGGCCAGCACCGGGCGCAGTTCGCCGGGGTGCTCGGCGCGGGCACGTTCCAGCTGCGACAGGCGGGCGCCGGTCATCTCGTCCATGCGGCGACGGAACACCTCGTTGACCAGGTTTTCCTTGGAGCCGAAGTGGTAATTGACCGCAGCGATGTTGACGTCGGCCTGGCTGGTGACCTGGCGCAGCGAGGTGCCGGCGAAGCCGTGCTGGGCGAACAGCTCCTCGGCGGCACCGAGGATCCGGTCCTTGGTCGAGAAGTGGGCGGGCTTGGCCATCGGTGGGCAGACCTTAATCAAACGATTGTTTGATACTAGAACCAGACGGTACCGTATGGCATTTTGCAGTGCAGCAAAAATGCGCAGGGTGGTCAGAATCCGCTCAGGTGGGTGAATGGGGGGACCTGGAAGGCTGTGCGGCTTCTGTAGAGCCGAGCCCATGCTCGGCTGCCTTTCTGGCCAAAAGCAGCCGAGCATGGGCTCGGGTCTAACCGGGGCGCTGGCCGCCCACGACCACGGCCGGACAGTAGATTTTACAATTCGCCTACGTTTATCAGGCTAAGCCCGCGTCCCGACGCGGGTTTTTTTCATGTTACCCTTCGGGCCATCAGCGGCCCGATTCCATTGGAGACATCCCATGGCGCTGGAGCGCACCCTTTCGATCATCAAGCCGGACGCCGTTGCCAAGAACGTCATCGGCGAAATCTACGCCCGCTTCGAGAAGGCCGGCCTGAAGGTCGTGGCCGCCAAGTACAAGCAGCTGTCGCGCCGTGAAGCCGAAGGCTTCTACGCCGTGCACCGCGAGCGTCCGTTCTTCAACGCGCTGGTCGAGTTCATGATCTCCGGCCCGGTGATGATCCAGGCCCTGGAAGGCGAGAACGCCGTCCTGGCCCACCGCGACCTGCTGGGCGCCACCAACCCGAAGGAAGCCGCCGCCGGTACCATCCGCGCCGACTTCGCCGAATCCATCGATGCCAACGCCGCCCACGGCTCGGACTCGGTAGAGAATGCCGCGATTGAAATCGCCTACTTCTTCGCCGCCACCGAAGTCGTTTCGCGCTGAGAGTAATGCCGTGAACGAGGTCGTACAGTCCCCCGCCATCCAGCCGCTGCCGAAGTCGGCACCCACGGCTGGCAAGCAGAACCTGCTCGACCTCGATCGCGCGGGCCTGGAGAAGTTTTTCGTCGAGGTTCTTGGCGAAAAGAAGTTCCGTGCCCATCAGGTGATGAAGTGGATCCACCATCGCTACGTCACCGACTTCGATGAAATGACCGACCTCGGCAAGGTCCTGCGCGCCAAGCTGCAGGCCCATGCCGAGGTGCTGGTTCCGAACATCGTGTTCGACAAGCCCTCCGCCGACGGCACCCACAAGTGGTTGCTGGCGATGGGCGTTGATGGCAAGAACGCCATCGAGACCGTGTACATCCCGGACAAGACCCGCGGCACGCTGTGCGTGTCCTCGCAGGTCGGTTGCGGCCTGAACTGCACGTTCTGCTCCACCGCCACCCAGGGCTTCAACCGCAACCTGACCACCGCCGAGATCATCGGCCAGGTGTGGGTTGCCGCACGCCACCTGGGCAACGTGCCGCACCAGATGCGCCGCCTCACCAACGTGGTGATGATGGGCATGGGCGAGCCGCTGATGAATTTCGACAACGTCGTGCGCGCCATGAGCGTGATGCGCGACGACCTGGGCTACGGCCTGGCCAACAAGCGCGTGACCCTGTCGACCTCCGGCCTGGTGCCGCAGATCGATCGCCTGTCTGCCGAAAGCGACGTGTCGCTGGCGGTGTCGCTGCATGCGCCGAACGACGCGCTGCGCGAGACCCTGGTGCCGCTCAACAAGAAGTACCCGATCGCCGAGCTGATGGCCTCGTGCGCACGCTACCTGCGCGCCAACAAGCGCCGCGAATCGGTCACCTTCGAATACACCCTGATGAAGGGCATCAACGACAAGCCCGAGCATGCCCGTGAGCTGGCCCGCCTGATGCGCCAGTTCGACAACGCGGTGCAGGCCAAGGATTCGGGCAAGGTCAACCTGATCCCGTTCAACCCGTTCCCGGGCACCCGCTACGAGCGTTCGGAAGAGGCGCACATCCGTGCCTTCCAGAAGATCCTGCTCGACAGCAACGTGCTGACCATGGTCCGCCGCACCCGTGGCGACGACATCGACGCCGCCTGTGGCCAGCTCAAGGGGCAAGTCATGGACCGTACCCGCCGCCAGGCGGAGTTCAACAAGACGCTGCAGGCGGGGAAGGGGAGCGATGCCGCGGCCTGACCGCCTCTGGCTGGTTCTGCTCGCAGGCACGCTGGCCCTCGCGGTCGGCGGCTGCAAATCCCATCCCAAGGCCAAGCTCGGCCCGAGCGAGGCGCCGGTCTACTCCGTCCGTGATCCGGATGGGGTGCGGCAGCAGGTGCGCTGGCAGGAGTTGCTGACCCTGGCCGGCCGCGACATCCAGGGCGGTAATCTCGATGCTGCCGAGCGCAAGGCGCGCGAAGCCCAGAAGCTGGTGCCCACGGCCCCCGACGGCCTGGTCCTGCTGGCGGGCATCGACGAGCGTCGCGGTCGCAGCCAGCAGGCCGGCGAGAACTTCCGCAAGGCCGCCGAGCTGGCGCCGCAACGCGGCGACGTGCTCAACAACTATGGTGCCTGGCTCTGCCAGCAGGGCCAGGCGGCCGAATCGCTGATCTGGTTCGATCGTGCCCAGCGGGCGCCGGGCAACCCCGCCGTAGCCGAAGCACAGGCCAATGCCGGCAGCTGTGCGCTGGATGCAGGCCAGTTCGAGCGTGCCGAGCGCGACCTGCGCGCGGCGCTGGCGACGCTGCCCGGCAACCCGGTCGCATTGGAGGCCATGGCCCAGCTCAGCTTCCGCCAGGGCCGCTACATGGAGGCCCGGGCCTTCGCCGAACGTAGGATTGCGGCTGCACCCGCAACGCGTTCCGTGTTACAACTTGCGTCTCAAATCGAAGCGCGGCTGGGGGATAGGGCGGCATCTGACCGCTATCTCCAGCGGATTCGACAGGAATTTCCGCAGGAAGCGGGCTCCTAACTCCAGGGTTGATGCATTGTGATTGATGACCAGACTGTGAGCGCTCTCGAGACTGCGGCCGGCTGCGGCACCCGCCTGCGCCAGGCCCGTGAAGCGGCCGGACTGACCCTTGAGGATGTCGGCTCGCGCCTGCGCATGCCGGTCCAGGTGGTCAAGTCGCTGGAAGAAGAGCAGTGGCAGAAGCTGGGCGCACCCGTCTTCGTGCGCGGCCAGCTGCGCAGCTACGCGCGCCTGCTTGATGTCGATGTGGGCCAGCTGCTCGAGCAGGCCCAGGTGGGTCCGGTGGTGCCGCCCACCCTGGTCAGCCATACCCATACCCCGCGTGCGCGCCGCATTGCCGAGAACCTCGGCCGGCGCGTGCTGTACGTCGGCATCACCGCCGTGCTGGCCGTGCCGGTGTGGTTCGCCACCCGCGGCCATTTCGATGGCAGCGCCACGCCGTCGCCGAACACCGCCTCGCTGGACGCGATCCCGGCCGCTGTGCCGGTGGCCCCGTCCGCTGCGGGTGTCGAGCCCTCGGCCCCGGTTGAAGTCGCAAGCGGCCCAGCCAGCAAGCCGGCCGCAACGCCGTATGTCGCTTCGCTGTCCCCGGTGCCGCGTCCGGCACCCACTGCGCCCGCGGCCGCCAATACGCTGGAGATGCAGTTCAGCGGCGACAGCTGGGTCGATATCGGTGGTCCGGACGGCGCCACCGTCGAGAAGGCGCTGATCAAGTCCGGCGAGAGCCGCAGCTTCACCCCGGGCCAGGTGACCCGGGTGACCCTGGGCAATGCTTCGGCGGTCCAGGTTCAGCAGAACGGCGCTATCGTCGATCTGACCCCCTACCAGCGAGCCAACGTGGCACGCTTTCAGGTATCCTCTGAAGGCTCCGTAGTCCCGGTTTCGCACTGAGGCGCGGTTTCACCACCTTCGATTAAACCCAATGGTCCCTCCCGATGGGCGGGGCGAGAGTACGCATGGCGATCGACGATCTGCTCGACGAGCACGAACAAAGTGAACGCGTCCGCAGCTGGCTGCGGAAGAATGGCGCCAGCATCCTCGGTGGCGTGGTCATCGCCATCGGTGCCATTGCCGGCTGGCAGTGGTACCAGAAGGATCAGGGCGGCAAGCTGGCCTCAGCCAATGTCGAGTACCAGAAGGCGCTCGTTGGCCTGCAGCAGAACAAGCTCGACGACGCCGCCAAGGCGGTCAAGGCGCTCGAAGCCGGCCCGTCCAGCATCTACGGCGACCTCGCGGCGCTGCAGCTGGCCAAGGCCCAGGTCGACGCCGGCAAGAACGAAGAAGCGCTGGCCACCCTGCGCGCCGTGAAGGTCGAAGGCGACCTGCAGCGCGTGGTCGACCAGCGCGTGGCCCGCCTGCTGGTGGCCACCGGCAAGAGCGACGAGGCGATCAAGCTGCTGGGCAGCGCCACCGACAGCAGCAGCCTGGAAATCCATGGCGATGCGCTGCTGGCGCAGGGCAAGCGCGATGACGCCCGTGCACAGTACGAGAAGGCGCTGAAGTCGCTGGACGTGGCAGCGCCGCAGCGGCGCCTGCTGGAAACCAAGGTTATGGATGCCGGCGGCACGGTCGCCGCCCCTGCGGAGTCGGTTTGATGAGTCAGAAGGTCATGATCACCCGCGTCGCCACCGTGCTCCTGATGGGCATGGCCCTGACCGGCTGCAGCACCATGAAGGGCTGGTTCGCCGGCAAGGACGCGGCAGCGAAGAAGGCCCAGGAGCCGGCTGAGCTGGTCAAGTTCGAGCCGAGCGTGAAGGTCAACAAGGCCTGGTCGGTCAACCTCGGCAAGGGCGAGCGCCGCATCGGCGTGCGCCAGGGCCCGGCCGTGGCCAATGGCCATGTGTTCGCCGCGGCGATCACCGGTGGCGTGCATGCCATCGACCTGCAGACCGGCAAGAAGGTCTGGACCTGGGAGCCGACCAAGGAAAAGAAGAAGCCGAAGCTGCGCCTGTCCGGCGGTCCGGGTGTTGGTGAGAACCTGGTCGTGATCGGCACGCTCGATGGCCAGGTCATCGCGCTGGACATCAATGACGGCAGCGAGAAGTGGCGCGCCCGTGTTCCGGGTGAGGTCATTGCCGCGCCGGCCGTGGCCCAGGGCCTGGTGTTCGTGCGCAGCAACGACGGCCGCGTCACCGCCTTCGATGCCGGCAACGGCACCCAGAAGTGGTTCAACCCGAGCGAGCTGCCGGCGCTGACCGTGCGCGGCAACGCCCCGGTGGTCACCGGTCCGGGCGTGCTGTTCATCGGCAAGGACGAAGGCGCGGTTGCCGCGCTGGCCATGCAGGATGGGCGTACCCTGTGGGAACAGAACCTTGGCAACGGCGAAGGCCGTACCGAGCTGGACCGCATGGCCGACGTCGACGGTGCTCCGGTGCTGGAGGGCAACACCCTCTTCGTGAGCAGCTTCAAGAACCAGACCATGGCCATCGAAGGTCCGACCGGTCGCCCGCTGTGGGCGCGTGACCATGGTGGTGCAGGTGGCGTGGCGGTGTCGTCGGGCAATGTGTTCGTCACCGACAACAAGGGTGGCGTGTTCGGCCTGGACAAGGCGACCGGCGCTGCCATGTGGTCGCAGACCGAGCTGGCGCGTCGTTCGCTGACCGGCCCGGCGCTGCACGGTGATTACGTGGTCGTTGGCGACTACAAGGGATACGTGCACTGGTTGAAGACCTCCGATGGTGCGATGGCGGCACGGGCGAAGAGCGGCGGTGACGCCCTGCTGGCCCAGCCGGTCGTCGTCGACGGGGTGCTGCTGGTGCAGAACGTGGATGGCAAGCTGACCGCCTTCCGGTTGGCAAATTAAAAATTGGAGTAATCGCGATGCTGCCTTTGGTCGCCCTGGTTGGACGGCCGAATGTCGGCAAGTCGACTATTTTCAATGCGCTTACGCGCACCCGTGACGCGCTGGTCCATGACCAGCCCGGCGTTACCCGTGACCGCAACTACGGCGTCTGCCGCCTCGACGAGGACAACCATTTCCTCGTCGTGGATACCGGCGGTATCGCCGGCGAAGACGAAGGCCTGGCCGGCGCCACCACGCGCCAGGCGCGGGCTGCCGCGGCCGAAGCCGATCTGATCCTGTTCGTCGTCGATGCCCGTGAGGGCACCTCGGCGCTGGACGACGAGATCCTGGCCTGGCTGCGCAAGCTGTCGCGCCCGACGCTGCTGCTGATCAACAAGATCGACGGCACCGACGAGGACAGCGTGCGGTCCGAGTTCGCCCGTTACGGCTTCGGCGAAATGCTGACCGTCTCGGCCGCGCATCGCCAGGGCCTGGACGACCTGCTGGACGAGGTGATCCAGCGCCTGCCGGAAGAAGGCAGCGGCGAAGAGCTGGACAACGATCCGAACCGCATCCGCATCGCCTTCGTCGGCCGCCCGAACGTGGGCAAGTCGACGCTGGTCAACCGCATCCTCGGCGAGGAGCGCATGATTGCCTCCGACGTGCCGGGCACCACCCGCGATTCGATCGCGGTGGACCTGGAGCGCGATGGCCGCGAATACCGCCTGATCGACACCGCCGGCCTGCGCCGCCGTTCGCGCGTGGACGAGGTCGTCGAGAAGTTCTCGGTGGTCAAGACCATGCAGTCGATCGAGCAGTGCCAGGTGGCCGTGCTGATGCTCGACGCCACTGAAGGCGTCACCGACCAGGACGCCACCGTGCTCGGTGCCGTGCTCGACGCCGGCCGTGCGCTGGTGATCGCCATCAACAAGTGGGATGGCCTGACCGAATACCAGCGCGAGCAGGCCGAAACCATGCTGTCGCTGAAGCTGGGCTTCGTGCCGTGGGCCGAATCGGTGCGCATCTCGGCCAAGCACGGCTCGGGCCTGCGCGAGCTGTTCCGCGCCGTGCACCGCGCGCACGAATCGGCGAACAAGACCTTCACCACCAGCGAAGTGAACAAGGCGCTGGAAGTGGCCTACGAGACCAATCCGCCGCCAACCATCCGCGGCCACGTCTCCAAGTTGCGCTACGTGCACCCGGCCGGTGCGAATCCGCCGACCTTCATCGTGCACGGCACGCGCCTGAAGGAGCTGCAGGAATCCTACAAGCGCTACCTGGAGAACTTCTTCCGCAAGCGCTTCAAGCTGATCGGCACGCCGGTGAGCTTCATCTTCCGCGAGGGTACCAACCCGTACGAGGGCAAGAAGAACGTCCTCACCGAGCGGCAGGTCAAGGCCAAGCGGCGCTTGATGAAGCACGTCAAGGGCAAGTGACGCAGAAAAAGGCGGCCGCAGGGCCGCCTTTTTCGTTGCCGGGGGTAACCCTGTAGAGCCGAGCCCATGCTCGGCTGCTGTTCGCGTAGTGCCACCGCCGCGCTGCTCGCGTCAGCCGAGCGCGGGCTCGGCTCTACAGGCTCTGGCCGAGGCGGGCTGGCATGACGTGGGCGATAATGCGGCCATGAGCATCCAAGAGCTTTCCCCCACGCAGGCGCGTGAACGCCTGGCCCATGGCGCCGTGCTGATCGATGTGCGCGAGGCGCACGAGCGTGCCGGTGGCATGGCCGAAGGCGCACGCGGCGTGGCCAAGGGCGAGCTGCAGGCCGATCCGGCCGCGCATCTGCCGCGTCACGACCAGGAAATCCTGCTGATCTGCCAGAGCGGCAAGCGCTCGGCCGATGCCGCGCAGTTCCTGCTGGAGGCGGGCTACACCAACGTCGCTTCCGTGACCGGCGGCACCGTGGCCTGGCGCGAGCAGTCGCTGCCGCTGGTGCAGCCGCTGGCCAGCGCCGCCGACCGCGATTTCTTTGATCGTTACTCGCGCCATTTGCTGTTGCCGCAGGTCGGGGAGGCCGGCCAGCGCCGGTTGCAGCAGTCGCGCGTGCTGGTGCTGGGCGCGGGTGGGCTGGGCGCGCCGGCTGGCTTCTATCTGGCCGCGGCCGGGGTGGGGCACCTGCGTTTCGCCGACCACGACCGCGTCGAGCGCAGCAACCTGCACCGGCAGATCGTGCATACCGAAGCCAGTGTCGGCCAGCTCAAGGTCGATTCCGCGCGCGAGCGGTTGCTGGCGCTGAACCCGTCCATCGACGTCGAAGCGGTGCCCGAGCGGGTCACCTCCGACAACGTGGATGCGCTGCTGGAGGGCGTGGACGTGGTGCTGGACGGCTCGGACAACTTCCCGCTGCGCTACCTGCTCAACGACGCCTGCATCAAGCACGCAAAACCGCTGGTGTATGCCGCCATCGAGCGCTTCGACGGCCAGGTCAGCGTGTTTGATGCAGGCCGCCAGCGTGGCGTGGCGCCGTGCTACCGCTGCCTGTTCCCCGAGCCGCCGCCGCCGGAGTTCGCGCCGAACTGTTCCGAGGCCGGGGTGCTGGGGGTGCTGCCTGGGTTGGCCGGCGTGCTGCAGGCCACCGAGGTGCTGAAGCTGTTGCTGGGCATCGGCGAGCCGCTGGTGGGGCGGCTGTTGCGTTTCGATGCGCTGGGCATGCGCTTCCGCGAGACCGGCATCCGGCCGGACCCGCACTGCCCGGTGTGCGCGCCGGGCGTGCCGTTCCCGGGGTATATCGATTACGCCGCGTTCTGCCGGGGCGGGTGAGGCTGGCCGGGGAGTCATCCACGCATGGCGTGGATCTACCGGGGCGCGGCGGCTGTGCGTCATCCACGCATGGCGTGGATCTACCGGGGCGCGGCGGCTGTGCGTCATCCACGCATGGCGTAGATCTACTGTAGAGCCGAGCCCATGCTCGGCTGCTTCTGGCCTCGGCACGAAGAGCAGCCGAGCATGGGCTCGGCTCTACAGCGACTTGCAACGATTTCGGGATGATGTCGGGGGGCGATCCCTGCATCGTTCCACCTCCAAGACAATCCGGCGCAACATGCGTGCTATTGCCGTCATCGGCATTGCTCTATTGTTGAACCCGATTCTGGATCTTGGGGAAAACACCGCATGGCGGTAGAAGCAGCGACCAGCGAGCTGGTCAAGGTCGTGGCCCTGTTGGGCGCGGCGGTGGTGATGGTGCCCCTGTTCCGCCGGGCCGGCCTGGGCTCGGTGCTGGGCTACTTTGCCGCTGGCCTGGCGATCGGACCGTTCGGGCTGGGCTGGTTCTCCGACCCGCAGGCGATCCTGCATACCGCCGAGCTCGGCGTGGTGATGTTCCTGTTCGTGATCGGCTTGGAAATGCGGCCGTCGCACCTGTGGAGCCTGCGCAAGGAAATCTTTGGGCTGGGCACGCTGCAGATCGTCACCTGCGCGCTGGTGCTGACCAGCATCGCCAAGCTGTTCGGCCTGCCGTGGCAGGTGGCCTTCATCGGCGCCACCGGCTTCGTGCTCACCTCCACCGCGGTAGTGATGCAGCTGCTGGCCGAGCGCGGTGACATCGCGCTGCCGTCGGGGCAGAAGATCGTCTCCATCCTGCTGTTCGAAGACCTGCTGATCGTGCCGTTGCTGGCACTGGTGGCCTGGATGGCACCGGGCGCGGGCAGCGTGGATGGCGAAGGCTCGCGCTGGCTGTCGGTGGCGATCGGCGTCGGTGCCATCGTCGGCCTGGTGCTGGTCGGCCGCTTCCTGCTCAACCCGTTGTTCCGCGTGCTGGCCGAATCGAAGGCGCGCGAGGTGATGACCGCCGCCGCGCTGCTGGTGGTGCTGGGTGCGGCGCTGCTGATGCAGCTGTCCGGCCTGTCGATGGCGATGGGCGCGTTCCTGGCCGGCGTGCTGCTGAGCGAGTCGACCTTCCGCCACCAGATCGAAGCGGACATCGAGCCGTTCCGCGGCATCCTGCTGGGCCTGTTCTTCCTCAGCGTGGGCATGGCGCTGGACCTGGGCGTGGTGGCGGGCAACTGGCAGCTGATCCTCGGCCTGGTGCTGGCGTTGATGGCGGCCAAGGCGCTGTGCATCTACGTGGTCGCGCGCATCATGGGCAGCGACCACGCACAGGCGCTGGACCGTGGCGTGCTGATGGCACAGGGCGGCGAGTTCGCCTTCGTGCTGTTCTCCGCCGCGGCATCGGCCGGCGTGATCAACATGGAGATCAATGCCAACTTCACCGCCGTGGTGGTGCTGTCGATGGCGCTGACCCCGCTGGTGGTGCTGCTCTACAAGCGCATCGCACCGAAGCCGACGGTGAACATGGACGGCGTGGACGAAGCCGATGGCCTGTCCGGCAGCGTGCTGCTGATCGGCTTTGGCCGCTTCGGCCAGGTCGCCAGCCAGTCGCTGCTGGCGCGCGACGTGGACGTGACCATCATCGACAACGATGTGGAGATGATCCAGAGCGCGGCGCGATTCGGTTTCAAGATCTATTACGGCGATGGCACGCGGTTGGATGTGCTGCATGCTTCGGGTGCGGCCACCGCGCGGGCGATCGCGGTGTGCGTGGACAAGGCCGAGGCGGCTGATCGCATCGTTGAACTGGTGTCGCACGAGTTCCCGCAGGCCAAACTGATGGTGCGCTCGTTCGACCGCGAGCATTCGCTGCGGTTGATCCATGCCGGCGTCGATTTCCAGATCCGCGAGACGTTCGAGTCGGCGGTGCTGTTCGGCCAGGCCGCGCTGGTGGAGCTGGGTGCGGACGAGGACGACGCGGTGGAGATTGCCGAGCAGATCCGTCGCCGCGATGCCGAGCGTTTTGAGCTGGAGATTGCCGGTGGTGGTTTGAATGCAGGTGCGCGGATGATCTACGGCAACAGTCCGCAGGGCGTACCGACGCCGACGCCGTTCACCGCGCCGAAGCGGGCAAGCAAGACGTTGAACCCGCAGGACGTGCCGGAAGAGGAAGAGTAGAGCCGAGCCCGTGCTCGGCTTGCTCTTCGGTCAGGTTGCGAAAAAGCTGCGCTGCGCGTGAGCCGAGCGTAGGCTCGGCTCTACAAGGGCGGGCCGGTCGGCTGTAGAGCCGAGCCCATGCTCGGCTTGCTCTTCGGTCAGGTTGCGATAAAGCCGCGCTGCGCGTGAGCCGAGCGTAGGCTCGGCTCTACAAGAGTGGGGCGGACGGTTGTAGAGCCGAGCCCACGCTCGGCTGCTCTTCGGTCAGGTTGCGAAAAAGCCGCGCTGCGCGCGTGAGCCGAGCGTAGGCTCGGCTCTACAAGGGCGGGCCGGTCGGCTGTAGAGCCGAGCCCATGCTCGGCTGCTCTTCGGTCAGGTTGCGAAAAAGCCGCGCTGCGCGTTTGAGCCGAGCGTAGGCTCGGCTCTACAAGAGTGGGGCGGACGGTTGTAGAGCCGAGCCCATGCTCGGCTGCTCTTCGGTCAGGTTGCGATAAAGCCGCGCTATGCGCGTGAGCCGAGCGTAGGCTCGGCTCTACAAGAGTGGGGCGGACGGTTGTAGAGCCGAGCCCATGCTCGGCTGCTCTTCGGTCAGGTTGCGAAAAAGCCGCGCTGCGCGCGTGAGCCGAGCGTAGGCTCGGCTCTACAAGGGCGGGCCGGTCGGCTGTAGAGCCGAGCCCATGCTCGGCTTGCTCTTCGGTCAGGTTGCGATAGAGCCGCGCTATGCGCGTGAGCCGAGCGTAGGCTCGGCTCTACAGGGGCGGGTCGGCCGGCGTCGTGGCGGTGGGCGAGGGGGCCTGAATCGGGGACAATAGCGTCCCCGCCGCCCCACGCCTGCCCCCGATGACCGATTCCGCCCCCCAGCATCCTGCCCGCATCCTTGATGGCCGCCGCATCGCCGAGGACCTGCTCGACAGCCTGAAGGTGCGCGTTGACGCCCGCGTGGCGGCCGGCGGCAGCCGTCCAGGCCTGGCCGTGGTGCTGGTCGGTGGCGACCCGGCCTCGACCGTGTACGTGCGCAACAAGCGCCGTGCCGCCGAGAAGGTCGGCATCGAGGCGCATGACTACGACCTGCCGGCCGGTACCACCGAAGCCGAGCTGCTCGACCTGATCGACCAGCTCAACGCCGATCCGAAGATCAACGGCATCCTGATCCAGCTGCCGCTGCCGGGCATTCCCGACGCGCGCCGGCTGATCCAGCGCATCGACCCGCGCAAGGACGTGGACGGCTTCCACCCGGAAAACGTCGGCCACCTGGCCCTGCGCGAGTTCGGCCTGCGCCCGTGCACCCCGCGCGGCATCACCACGCTGCTGGGCCACACCGACCAGCCGGTGCGTGGCCGCAACGCCACCATCGTGGGCGTGAGCAACCACGTCGGCCGCCCGATGGGCCTGGAGCTGCTGATTGCGGGCTGCACCGTGACCAGCTGCCACAAGTTCACCCCCAAGGACGTGCTGGAACAGGCCGTGCGCAACGCCGACATCCTGGTGGTGGCGGTCGGCCGCCCGGGCATCGTGCCGGGCGAGTGGGTGAAGCCGGGCGCGGTGGTGATCGACGTGGGCATCAACCGGCTGGACGACGGCCGGTTGGTGGGCGACGTTGGGTTTGAGGCCGCTGCCCAGCGGGCCAGCTGGATCACCCCGGTGCCGGGTGGCGTCGGCCCGATGACCGTGGCCACGCTGATGCAGAACACCCTGGAAGCGGCGGAAGCGCTGAGCTGACCCGTCCCCCCCTGAATGAATCACCGCCCCGCGCGACGCTGCGGCACCGCTTGGTGGTGCCGGGCCTCGGGCCTCCTGTAGAGCCGAGCCTATGCTCGGCTCATCGCGGTCTGGCGGAAAGCAGCCGAGCGTGGGCTCGGCTCTACAGGTGAGCGGGTGCGACACTGTGTCGCGCGAAGTTCCAATTCTGGCTACCAAAAATGCTGTTCTTGGCCCCTGAAAAGGGGTAAAATGTCGCGCTTCCCCACATCTCGGGTATGCCGATGCTGCGCATCCAGGCTGAAGCACTCACTTACGACGACGTCTCGCTCGTCCCCGCCCACTCGACCATCCTGCCCAAGGACGTCAACCTCGAAACGCGGTTGACTCGCGACCTGAAGCTGAAGCTTCCGATCCTGTCTGCAGCCATGGATACCGTCACCGAAGCCCGCCTGGCCATCGCCATGGCCCAGCTCGGCGGCATGGGCATCATCCACAAGAATCTCAGCCTGGAACAGCAGGCCGCGGAAGTGGCCAAGGTCAAGAAGTTCGAGGCCGGTGTCATCCGCGACCCGATCACCGTCGGCCCGGAAACCACCATCCGCGACGTGCTGGCCCTGACCCAGGCGCACAATATCTCCGGCGTGCCGGTGGTGGGCAGCGACGGCCAGCTGGCCGGCATCGTGACCCATCGCGACATGCGCTTCGAGACCGAGCTGGACGATCCGGTCCGCCACATCATGACCAAGAAGGATCGCCTGATCACGGTCAAGGAAGGCGCCGCGTCCGACGAAGTGCTGCAGCTGCTGCACCGCAACCGCATCGAAAAGGTGCTGGTGGTCAATGACTCGTTCGAACTGCGTGGCCTGATCACCGTCAAGGACATCCAGAAGAACACCGACTTCCCGAACGCTGCCAAGGATCTGTCGACCCGCCTGCTGGTCGGCGCTGCCGTCGGCGTGGGTGGCGATACCGATCGCCGCGTGGAAGCGCTGGTCGCCGCCGGCGTGGACGTGATCGTGGTCGATACCGCGCACGGCCACTCGCAGGGCGTGCTGGACCGCGTCAGCTGGGTCAAGAAGAACTTCCCGAACGTGCAGGTCATCGGTGGCAACATCTGCACCGGCGAAGCCGCATTGGCGCTGCTGGACAGCGGCGCGGACGCGGTCAAGGTCGGCATCGGCCCGGGCTCGATCTGCACCACCCGCGTCGTTGCCGGCGTCGGCGTGCCGCAGGTGACCGCCATCGACCTGGTGGCCGAAGCGCTGCAGGACCGCATCCCGCTGATCGCCGACGGTGGCATCCGCTACTCGGGCGACATCGGCAAGGCGCTGGCCGCCGGTGCCTCGACCATCATGGTTGGTGGCCTGCTGGCCGGTACCGAGGAATCGCCGGGCGAGACCGAGCTGTACCAAGGCCGTTCGTACAAGAGCTACCGCGGCATGGGTTCGCTGGCTGCCATGGAGAAGGGGTCGAAGGACCGCTACTTCCAGGACGCCGCCACCGCCGACAAGCTGGTGCCGGAAGGCATCGAAGGCCGCGTGCCGTACCGCGGCCCGGTGGGCGGCATCATCCACCAGCTGATGGGCGGCCTGCGCGCCACCATGGGCTACGTGGGCTGCGCCACCATCGAAGACATGCGCAGCAAGCCGAAGTTCGTGAAGATCAGCGGCGCCGGCCAGCGTGAGAGCCACGTCCACGACGTGACCATCACCAAAGAGCCGCCGAACTACCGCGCCTGATGCGCTTGCGAACTGCTCTTGCGATTACGGGCAGCCTGCTGATGGCAGGCTGTTCGTTGTCCGAACCGCCGCCGCGCTCCGGGTCTCCGGGCGCGGCGGTTTCGCAAGTGAGGGACGTGCAGGCGTGCCAGAACGCGTTCTCGCTGCCGAAGGGCTGGCAGGTGCAGGCCGCAGGCGAGCAGCGCTGGCTGCTGAAAGGCACCGGCGAGCGCCCGCTGCAGGTCACGCTGCAATGCATCACCGAGCTGCTGCACGGGCCGGATGATCCGGTGCTGACGCCGGTGCTGGGCGCGCTGGAACCCGCACGGATGAGCGTGCGCTGGGCGTCCTGGGGCGCTGCGGAGTCGGGCGTCTCGATGGCGGCGCTGCAACGGCGCATCGTGCCTGGCACCGAAGTGCAGGAAATCGCCGAGCTGCCGCGCGCTGACCGCTCCAACCCCAACGCACCGCATGGCCTGCTGATGCTGCGCTGGGACGAGGAAGACCCCTCACATATTCAACAACGCGAGGCGTTCATCGCCACGCTGACACAGAGCCTTGAAGCGCCGGGCGCTGCGAAAAACACCACTGGAACGGCACCATGACCAACATCCATAACGACAAGATCCTCATCCTCGATTTCGGCGCGCAGTACACGCAGCTGATCGCCCGCCGCATCCGCGAGCTGGGCGTCTACTGCGAAATCTGGGCGTGGGACCACAACCCGGCCGAGATCGCGGCGTTTGGCGCCAAGGGCATCATCCTGTCCGGTGGCCCGGAATCGACCACGCTGCCGGGTGCCCCGGCCGCGCCGCAGGAAGTGTTCGACAGCGGCCTGCCGATCTTCGGCATCTGCTATGGCATGCAGACCTTGGCCGCGCAGCTGGGCGGTGCGACCGAAGCCGCTGACCAGCGCGAGTTCGGCCACGCCGAAGTGAACGTGATCAACCCCGATGCGCTGTTCAAGGGCCTGAGCGACCACGGCGGCGAGCCGAAGCTGAATGTCTGGATGAGCCACGGCGACCATGTCTCCGTTGCACCGCCGGGCTTCACCATCACCGCCACCACCGACCGCATTCCGGTGGCCGCCATGGCCAACGAAGAAAAGCGCTGGTACGGCGTGCAGTTCCACCCGGAAGTGACCCACACCTTGCAGGGCCAGGCGCTGCTGCGCCGCTTCGTGGTGGATGTGTGCGGCTGCCAGACCCTGTGGACCGCCGCCAACATCATCGACGACCAGATCGCCCGCGTTCGCGAGCAGGTGGGCGATGATGAAGTGATCCTGGGCCTGTCCGGCGGCGTCGATTCGTCCGTTGTGGCCGCGCTGCTGCACAAGGCCATCGGCGAGAAGCTGACCTGCGTGTTCGTCGATACCGGCCTGTTGCGCTGGCAGGAAGGCGACCAGGTGATGGCAATGTTCGCCGAGCACATGGGCGTAAAGGTGGTGCGCGTGAATGCCGCCGACCGTTACTTCGCCGCGCTGGAAGGCGTGAGCGACCCGGAAGCCAAGCGCAAGATCATCGGCAACCTGTTCGTTGAGATCTTCGACGAAGAGTCGAACAAGCTGAGCAACGCCAAGTGGCTGGCGCAGGGCACCATCTACCCGGACGTGATCGAGTCGGCCGGCAGCAAGACCGGCAAGGCGCATGTGATCAAGAGCCACCACAACGTGGGCGGCCTGCCGGAGCACATGAAGCTGGGCCTGGTGGAGCCGCTGCGCGAGCTGTTCAAGGACGAAGTGCGCCGTCTGGGCGTTGAGCTGGGCCTGCCGCGCACCATGGTCTACCGCCACCCGTTCCCGGGTCCGGGCCTGGGCGTGCGTATCCTGGGCGAGGTGAAGCCGGAGTACGCCGAGCTGCTGGCCAAGGCCGATGCCATCTTCATTGATGAGCTGCGCAAGGCCGACTTGTACGACAAGACCAGCCAAGCGTTTGCCGTGTTCCTGCCGGTGAAGTCGGTGGGCGTGGTGGGCGATGCGCGCGCTTATGAGTGGGTGATTGCGCTGCGGGCTGTGGAGACGATTGACTTCATGACCGCGCACTGGGCGCATCTGCCGTATGAGTTCCTGGGGACGGTGAGCAACCGGATCATCAATGAGTTGCGGGGGGTATCGCGGGTTGTTTATGACATCTCTGGGAAGCCGCCGGCTACTATTGAGTGGGAGTGAGTAGGCGTCTGGCGCTGGCTGTCAACCAGTAGCGCGAAGGTGCACGTAAGCCCGCGCCACTGCGGGCTTTTTTATGATCTCGCTCGGCGTACGGCGGGCGATCATTTGGCATCCCTAAATACCATTTCTTCATGGCATGATGGATGCAATTGAATGCTTCTATGTCATGAGAAGCCGCCGATAGCCTAGAAAACGTAGGACAAGACATGAGCGCCCCACAGAATGACAGCAGCCTAGCGGCTAAGCCGCGAAATGGAGCTGCACGCCCATGAATGCAGTAGAAATCGAACAGGCCATCACAGATCTCGCGGGGCGTCCCTTTGACCCCGCAGAGTTTCCCTATTTGTTCCTTGAAGCTTTCGGTAACAAGGCGACGACCATCAAGCGCCTACGCGCCGGGGCCTCGAACAAGTCTGACTTGGGTGGTGTTCTTCAGACAAGCAACATCCACATCCTGATCTGCGATGCAGGGCAGGTGACGCAGAAGCTAGCCGCCCTCAAGGCAAGTCCGGCGACTGCCAAGGCAAAATCGAGGTTCATTCTCGCCACCGACGGTATAGGCTTCGAAGCCGAGGACTTGACCAGTGGCGAGACTGTCGCCTGCGCTTTCAAGGACTTTCCGGATCACTTCGGTTTCTTCTTGCCATTAGCGGGCATAAGCACCGTCCGCCAGATTAGTGAGAATGCCTTCGATATCCGGGCCACGAGTCGCCTGAATCGTCTGTACGTCGAACTATTGAAGGACAACCCTGATTGGGGTGAGGCAGAACGCCGCCACGACATGAATCACTTCATGGCGCGGCTAATCTTCTGCTTCTTCGCTGAGGATACCGACATCTTCGTCGGTAGGGTTGGCTTCACCGAAGTTGTGGAAATGATGAGCGCCAAGGACTCGGCGAATACTCACGAGGTCATTGCTACCCTGTTCCGCGCCATGAACACCAAGCGCGAGGATCGGATGGCTGCCAGCATCCCGCGGTGGGCGGAGGATTTCCCCTACGTAAATGGCCAGCTGTTTGCCGGCAGCAATTCAGTTCCTCGGTTCAGTAGGATTGCCCGGTCCTACCTGCTCCACGTTGGCGGTTTGGATTGGACCAGGATCAATCCCGATATCTTCGGCTCGATGATTCAGGCTGTTGCCGACGATGAGGAGCGCGGCGAGCTGGGCATGCATTACACCAGCGTTCCCAACATCCTTAAGGTGCTGAATCCACTATTCCTCGATGAACTACGTGCGCGACTGGCAGATGCGGGCGAGAACCCCCGCATTCTGCTTAACCTGCGCAAACGCATGGCGAAGATCAGGGTCTTTGACCCAGCCTGTGGTTCCGGCAATTTTCTAGTAATCGCCTACAAGGAAATGCGTGCCATCGAAGCTGACATTAATCGTCGGCGCGGCGAACCGGACCGTGCGTCAGAGATCCCACTTACGAACTTTCGAGGAATCGAGCTGCGCGACTTCCCGGCTGAGATCGCACGCCTTGCTCTGGTCATCGCGGAGTATCAGTGCGATGTGCTGTATCGAGGCCAAAAACTCGCGCTCTCGGAATTTCTGCCGCTACGCAACGAGAATTGGATCACTTGTGGAAATGCGCTTCGCCTTGATTGGCTGAGCGTCTGTCCACCAACAGGGAACGGAGTAGAGCTTGCTGGCGACGATCTGTTCCAGGCGCCGCTGGATCAGGCGCTAATCGATTTTGAGAATGAGGGGGGGGAGACATATATATGTGGAAACCCTCCGTATAGGGGTAGCAAGTGGCAAGATCAAGAGCAGAAGGCTGATCTCGCGTTTGCGTGGGCTGAGCATCCGCACCTTGCCAAGATCACCGACTTCGTCTCGGGCTGGATTGCAGCTTATCTCAAATATGCTCGCGCGGTGCCAGACGCGGTGGCGGCCTTTGTTACCACTAATAGTATCTGTCAAGGTCAGCAAGCATCCGAGATTTGGCCTGTAGTGACTAAGCAAGGAAGGGAGCTTCGATTTGCGCACGCTCCCTTTACTTGGAAAAATCTCGCAGTTCATAACGCCGGCGTCACTGTAATAATTATTGGTCTGGGTCCAGAATCATCTTCGTCGAAGCGTCTGTTCGAAGATAATGGTCTCGTCCGCGAGTGTGATGTCATTGGGCCATATCTTGTGCCCAATATGCCCGATGCCATCACAAAGGCGAACAGGCCGTTAGGACTTCAGTCCCCTATGTTGTTCGGAAACATGCCTCGTGACGGAGGACACTTGTTCCTCACACCACGAGAGGCGCACGAGCTTCGTCTGAATCCTGATACGCGTTCTTATGTGCGCAGATTCCTCGGCTCAGACGAATTGATCAATGGAAAGCTCCGCTTTTGTCTCTGGATCAAGGACGAAGAGGTTGAGGCCGCAAAGAGAAGTTCATTCATCGCCGATCGCCTCGACCTCGTCGCTGATAACAGGATGCGATCTCCTGCCGAATCTACCCGTGCATTCGCGGACTCACCTCACCGTTTTGTCCAGATTGCGGGAACTGCGAAGAGGTCGGCAATTGTTGTGCCAAGAGTATCTTCTGAGAATCGCGAGTATCTTCCGGTCGATCTTGTGACTGCCGACTGCATCATTGGTGATCGAAACTTCGCTCTTTATGATGCGCCGCTTTGGAATTTAGCACTGATTGCATCTCGTCTGCATTGGGTGTGGATAGGTACGGTTTGCGTTCGCATGCGTACAGACTTCTCCTACTCAAATACCTTGGGGTGGAATACTTTCCCGATTCCCGCCCTTACCGAAAAGAATCAGGATGACCTTAATCGGGCATCTGAAAATATTCTAATTGCACGTGAAAGATGCTTTCCCAAGACCATTGCCGAACTCTACGGCGCGATTGGTATTCCGGAAGAGCTGCGCGAGGCGCATCGCCAAAATGATGAACTGGTGGAGAGGATTTACTTTGGTCGCCGAATGAGAAATGATACAGACAGATTGGAAAGCTTGTTTGCACTATACCGTAAGGTGGTGGCGAGATGAGTGGCTTCGCACATGATCCCCAATTTGGCAAAACGACGATTTCAGAGATGGAGCGAGTAAGGCTTGCTATTGCTGCAAATGAATTTTTCGGATGTTTTGCTTATGTAACTCAGTCGGGCTTTCGAGTGTTCGAGCTGAGCGTCGGGAAGGATTTTTGGCTGAAAACAAGTTCTCGATGGCTGTTCGGAATCGACTATGGCCGGACGGATCCGCGCGCGCTGCGTGCTATTGCAGATTGTGCCAATTCGGAGGTCAGAATATTTGACGGACGCTTTGTCGTAGATCGACCTGGCTTTGATCCTCGTCGCGACTTTCATCCCAAGGTCGCGATGATGAAGAACGCGACCACCAACATGCAAGGGATTGTGCTTGGCTCCGGTAACTTCTCGAATAATGGTCTTCGACGCAGCGTCGAGGCTGGCTCGGCAATTATTTCTACGGATAAAGCTTATTTTGATGAGCACATCAAACCAGTTCGGTCCGTGTTCGAGAAGCTGTGGGCGCAAGCTTGCCCGCTGGCCGATATTTTAAATAGCTATGAAGATCGTTTGGCGACTCTTGTTGATTCGCGCGATGTGAAGCGATCGGTAAACGTTGCTGGTCCGGTTAGTGGATTTTGGATCGAGGCGGGATACGTCACAAAGAATCGCGGACAAGATAAGCCGGGAAATCAGATTTTCGCCCCCAATGGGTTCCGTGACTATTTTGGGCTAAAGAAATTAGGTGCTGAATCAACGCAGATCGGCGCGATTAATTTCAGGACAGAGGTGGGCCCTTCGGTTACGAAGATCTATCGTGAAAATGATAATGGAATGGAGAAGTTGGCATTGCCAATGCCCGAAGATCATGGATTTGGTGTTTATGATGGAAAGGTTTTGGTCTTCAGGCCGGAAGGTGAGTATTTTCTGTTAACTGCAGTCGAACTTGAGGAGTTTGATGTGCTTTATGGGCACAGATTAGTAAACGTCAGGAAGATGGTTGGGGGAAGGCGTTTCGGGGGGTTTATCTAATCATGTCGTCTGTTCCGTCCATTTCCGTTTCGTATGCACAGAATGGCTGTTCCACCAAGGCCAACGCTCTTGGTATGCGCCCAATGCAAGAGCGGGTCTATGAGAGGCGCGGAGAGCAATATCTGCTGATTAAGTCGCCTCCCGCTTCGGGCAAGAGCCGCGCACTGATGTTCGTGGCACTCGACAAGCTCGAGAATCAGGGTTTGAAGCAGGTGATCATCGTCGTGCCGGAGAAGTCCATCGGTGCCAGCTTCAATGACGAGCCGCTGTCGAAGTACGGCTTCTGGTCCGACTGGCAGGTTCAACCCAAGTGGAACCTGTGCAACGCGCCAGGCAACGACAACGGCGGGAAGGTCAAGTCGCTGGGCGCATTCCTTGAAGGCGACGACAGGGTGCTGGTCTGCACCCATGCGACCTTCCGCTTCGCGGTCGATGCCTACGGCGTGGAGGCGTTCGATGACCGACTGATCGCGGTGGATGAGTTCCACCACGTTTCAGCCAACCCGGACAACAAGCTCGGCTTGCATCTGGGACAATTCTTCGCGCGTGGCAAGACGCATATCGTCGCCATGACCGGTTCCTATTTCCGGGGCGACGCCGAGGCCGTGCTGGCCCCGCAGGACGAGTCGAAGTTCGATACTGTCACCTACACATACTACGAGCAGCTCAACGGCTACGAATACCTCAAGCAACTCGATATCGGCTACTTCTTTTACAGCGGCCCTTATGTCGATGACATCCTCAACGTCATCGACCCCGGCGAGAAGACCATCATCCACATTCCCAACGTCAATTCGCGCGAGAGCACGAAGGACAAGATGCGCGAGGTGGAACACATCATCGAGGCGCTGGGTGAGTGGCAGGGCATCGACGCTGCCACCGGCTTCCAGCTCGTCAAGCGCCCTGATGGCCGCGTGCTACGCATCGCCGATCTTGTCGATGATGATGCTGCCAAGCGTGACCGTGTATCCGCTGCGCTCAAGGATCCGGCGCAGAAGAACAACCGGAACCATGTGGACATCATCATCGCGCTGGGCATGGCGAAGGAGGGCTTCGACTGGATTTGGTGCGAACACGCCCTAACCGTGGGCTACCGCGCCAGCCTGACCGAGATCGTTCAGATCATCGGTCGTGCAACCCGCGACGCGCCTGGTAAGACCCGCGCAAGGTTCACCAACCTGATCGCCGAGCCGGACGCTGCTGAGGAAGCTGTCACCGAGGCCGTCAACGATACGTTAAAGGCCATCGCGGCAAGCTTGTTGATGGAGCAGGTTCTCGCTCCGCGCTTCGAGTTCAAGCCCAAGAATCCTGACAGTGGCCCGACGCCGGGTTTTAACTACGGCGAGGGCGGCTACGACTCTGACCGCTGTAATGTCGGTGTCAATGAGCAGACAGGCTCGTACCAAATCGAGATCAAGGGCCTCGCCGAGCCCAAGAGCAAGGAAGCAGCGCGAATCTGCCAGGAAGACCTGAACGAAGTCATCGCGGCCTTCGTGCAGAACAAGCCCACCATCGAGCGCGGCCTGTTCGATGAGGAGCTGGTGCCCGAGGAGCTGACGCAGGTTCGCATGGGCAAGATCATCAAGGACAAGTATCCCGAGCTGGATTCTGAAGATCAGGAGGCCGTGCGCCAGCACGCCATCGCCGCCCTCAACCTCACGCAGCAGGCCAAGCGGCTTGTCACCGAAGGCGAGAGCGATGGGTCGCCAAACACTGCCCTGATCGACGGCGTGCGCCGCTTCGCGATGGACGTACGCGAGTTGGATATCGACCTTGTCGACCGCATCAACCCCTTTGGGGAAGCCTACGCCATCCTTGCAAAGACCATGAGCGAGGACAGCTTGAAGCAGGTCGCGGCGGCCATCTCGGCCAAGCGCACTTGCCTGACGCCGGACGAGGCGAAAGAGATGGCCGTTCGGGCTGTTCAGTTCAAGAAGGAGCGCGGTCGCATTCCGGCGCTCGATTCCCAGGATGCCTGGGAGCGACGCATGGCCGAAGGCGCTGCCGCCTTCATGCGTTTCAAGGCGGAGGGACGTTATGAGTAACTCCGATCTTGACGACCTGGCGGCAGAGCTGGTCGAGTTCGCTCCGCTTGAGAAGAAAAGTGGCCGCCCAGCCAGCGAGGAGCGTGTCATTGCTGGCTTCGAGGAAATCCAACGCTTCACAGAGCAGCACGGGTGTGCGCCGCAGCATGGCGAAGACCGCGACATATTCGAGCGCCTATATGCCGTGCGGCTCGACCGTCTACGCGCGCTCGCGGATTGCCGCGCCTTGCTTGGGCCGCTAGACCATCAGGGCTTGCTTGCTGGTGCAGCGACTGTTGCCGCTTCGGCTGACGAAACTGTCGACGTCGACGACCTGGCTGCCGAACTCGGGGATGTTGCCCGCGCGGACGACATCACGGTCTTGCGCCATGTCCGTACCAGCGCCGAAAAGCGCGCCGCCGACGAGATCGCGGATCGGAAGCCCTGCGAGGACTTCGAGACCTTCCGGCCCTTGTTCGAGCGGGTGCAAGCGGAAGTCAAAACCGGTATGCGTCAGTCCCAGCTCATCGAAGCGGGCCGCCGTGCGATTGAAGCCGGGGACTTTTTCGTTCTCGATGGTCTTACTCTCTACGTTGCCGAGGTCGGCGAGCCGTTGAAAACCACCGCCGGGGAAGTGGACCGCCGTCTGCGCCTCGTCTTCTCCAACGGGACAGAAAGCAATCTGCTGCTGCGCTCGCTCCAGCGAGCGTTCTACAACGACCCTGCGGCGCGGCGGCTGACCTCGCCTGAGAGCGGGCAACTCTCTTTCGGCGGTGAGCTTGAGGCCGATGATGTTGAAAGTGGCACGATCTACGTCCTACGCTCCCTCTCCGATCATCCCTATGTCGCGCAACATCGCGACATTATCCACAAGATGGGTGTGACAGGTGGCAGGGTGGAGACGCGCATCGCCAACGCCGAACACGACTCCACCTACCTGCTGGCCAAGGTCGAAGTGGTGGCGACCTACAAGCTTGCGGGCATCAATCGCACCCGGATGGAAAAACTGTTCCACAGACTGTTCGCGCCCGCGCGGTTGAACATCACGATCAACGACCGCTTCGGTCATCCTGTGCAGCCCGAGGAATGGTTTCTCGTTCCGCTGTTCGTGATCGACGAGGCCGTTGCACGTATCAAGGACGGCAGCATCACCGGCTACGTCTACGACCCTAAGGCCGCGAAGCTAGTGAAGGCGGCGGAGGGGGGGGGGGCATGAGCAGCGGAGCTATCTACTAGCCTCTTGCTGCCGTCGGAGAGGATAGGGATGCAGCAGTGGACGACACGATGGTTCTTGACGAACGAATCTTGACGACGAGGCCCAGCCATGACCGTGCTTGATGACATCCTGAATTGGTCGCGGGATCGCCCTGCATGGCAGCGGGACGCCCTGCGGCGGCTTGTCGAGATGGGAGAGCTTACCGAGGACGACATTGCCGCCTTGGCAGAAATTTGCAAGGCCGCTCATGGGTTAGCCGAGGCGCAAGGCGGCGTACCGCTGGATGCAGCGTACCTCCCAAGCAGGAATGCAGCGCAAGGCGCTGTAGCCCTTGAATCCATCTTTCACCGCGAGGGCGTCAATGCCCTCGCACAAGACCAGACCCTAAAGTTCGGCCCTCGCCTTACCGTCGTCTATGGCGACAACGGGGCGGGCAAGACCGGTTACACCCGTATTCTCAAGACAGCTTGCCGGGCGCGCGGGAGGGAGCAGATTCTTGGCAACGTCGCGGCGGGCGCGGCGCCGCCCCGTCAGGTCGTCGCCATAAAGTACCGTGTTCAAGGCGAACCGGAGGCGAGGGAATGGGCCGGTCAGGCAGACGACAACTTCATTGCGCGCGTGAGCGTCTTCGACACGCAGAGCGCATCGGTCTATCTCAAGGAAAAGACAGATGTTGCCTTCCGGCCCTTCGGCCTGGACCTCTTCGACAAGTTGGTTCAAGCGGCCAAAGCCGTTCGCACACGACTCGAAGCAGAGCAACGGGCGCTTGGCGAGAGCGCCATATCCGACCTGTTGCCATTGGTGCCGGAGGGAACCGCCGTAGCGAGGCTCCTCAACGGCTTGAGCGTTCTCACAGAGACGGAGCACGTCAAGACTCTCGCAACACTGACGGACGACGAGGCCGCCAAACTCGCGTTGCTGGAGAAGTCCATTCTCGATTTGCAGGCGGCTGACCCTGCAAAATTGCTCCAGCAGCTCAAGCTGCGCGGGGCGCGCGTCCAAGCCCTCTGCCAGCACGTCCAGCATGTCGACGCCGCGCTTTCTAACGAGTCCGTGTCCGCCATCTTCGACGCGCGGGCGGAGTGGCGGCGCAGGAAGGAAGAGGCTGATCGCCTGCGTACAGCGACGTTTCCTGCCGGGCTTCTGCCGGGCACCGGCTCCGATGCTTGGAAGGGCTTTTGGCAAGCGGCAAGCATCTTCTCGCAGGAAGCGGCATATCCCGGTCAACCGTTCCCGGTTGTTGGTGAGGCCGCGCAGTGTGTCCTGTGCCAGCAGGGCCTAGACCACGATGCCAGTCATAGGCTGGGGCGATTCGCCGCCTTCATCGCCTCCACGACGGAGCGCGAACTGCGCGACGCGCGCGAACTACATGATCGGCAGCGAAAGGCTATTGCCGCGCTCGTCGTGCGCCCCGAAGCTGTCCAAGACACCATCAATGACCTCAGCATAGAGAATGAAGCCCTCGCTGGCCGAATCGACGCGGCGCTTGCCGCCGCTGACGCGCGTCGCCAAGCGGTGATGGCGGCATTGGAGACAGATTCCGAGTTTCCGCAGGACAATCCGGCAGTCGCATCCGTCCTCCCTGACATCACGACACTCTCGGCGCAGCTTGACGAGCGCGTGAAGGCGTTGAGCGGAGACGCTACCGCCGAGAAGCGAAGGCAACTCAATGCCGAGGCGGCAGAGCTGCGCGCGCGCGTCCTACTCGCCAAGCATGAGAATACCGTGTTGCAGGAGATCGACCGTAAGAAGCGGCTCGCTGCCTATGAACAGTCCAAGAGCGACACCGCCACGCAGGCCATCACAAGGAAGAGTAGTGAAGTGACGCGTGCTGTCGTCACGCAGAAGCTCAAGGACACCTTCCAAGAGGAGTTGCAGGGCCTCGCGTTCCGGCACATCGAAGTCGAGTTGCAGGAAGCCGGCGGTGCGGAGGGTGTTCTTTATCACAAGCTGGCGCTAACGCGCGCGCCGGGCGTTCAACTTCCGAAGGTCGTTAGCGAAGGCGAGCAGCGTTGCCTATCCATTGCTGCGTTTTTCGCCGAACTGAGCACTGCTGACGATCCATCGGGAATCGTCTTCGACGATCCCGTGTCCTCGCTCGACTACCGCTGGCGCGAAGGCGTTGCCCTCCGTCTCGTCGAAGCCGCCAAGACAAGGCAAGTCATCGTCTTCACGCATGATGTCGTCTTTCTTCTCTGGCTAAAGCAGTTTGCGGAGGAACAGCAGGTCGAGCAACTTGACCAACATATTAGACAGCTTTCGGCGGGCGCGGGGGTCTGCACCGAGGAACTGCCGTGGGTTGCGATGCCAATCAGGAAGAAGATTGGATACCTCAATAGCGAGCATCAAGCCGCTGCCAAGCTGTCCCGTGACGGGCATCAGGATGCTTACGAGAAAGAGGCCAAAAACATCTATGGCCTCTTGCGCGAAGCGTGGGAGCGCGCTCTTGAAGAAGTGCTCTTGTGCAAGATCGTTGAACGGTATCGGCCCGGCGTCCAAACACAGCAGATCGCAAAGCTTGCGGATGTCACCGAAGAAGACTGCCGGCAGGTTGATGCCGCCATGAGCAAATGCTCCCGATGGCTGCGCGGTCACGATCAGGCTGCTGCTGCTCGTGCCCCGGTCCCAGGACCGGACGAATTGAAGGCCGACATCGACGCGCTCGACAGCTGGGTGAAAGCTATCAACAAGCGCCGTGGTTGAGGTCAGCGGTCTCGTTCGAGCCATGGCGTATTGATGGA
The DNA here is from genome assembly GCF_036319985.1 of Stenotrophomonas sp. SMYL89. Taxonomy (NCBI): domain Bacteria; kingdom Pseudomonadati; phylum Pseudomonadota; class Gammaproteobacteria; order Lysobacterales; family Lysobacteraceae; genus Stenotrophomonas; species Stenotrophomonas sp. SMYL89. Next base: position 71,116 of record NZ_JAWIRW010000008.1, read on the forward strand.
GGAGAACGAAGCGCGGTTTAAACGAGTGATGTTCCCAGGCCGCCGGCATGGATGAACGCCAGGAGCGCAGGGCCTAACGAAGCTGTACAAAGCCGTCTTGGTCCCGCGGCTATTGTCAAGAGTATCACTCCGGCCTCACCTCGTGGCACGCCCACTCAGCCAGCCCTCTGCATGCCAAGAACAGTCCATCAACAATTCCCTCATCCAAATGCCGTTCTGGCTCCGCTGCCACCCGGCAGCGGTCTGCCGCGTGCAGTAGCTCCAGCACCGTCAGCGCGCCGACCATCGCACGCTCGCTCCTGGCCAGGCTCACACGCCGGCCGGGTGACACATCGGTTTCCGGCCAAGGATGCCCATCAGCGCCCTCACAGCCGCGCATGCGCTTGAGGATGCCGAGCAGGGAGTTCAGGTCGGGCTGGGGAGTGTCGTCGTTGATGGGTTCAACAAAGGTGTACGAAGAGAAGGTATCGGATTCGTTCATGGCGTCGGCTTCCGTGGCTGTGCTTAACAGCGCCACCGCGTTGCGGGGTGGCGGGCGATGCGTGGCTGCAAACCGGGACGAAGTAGTGCCATGACCGGTGGGCCCGAAGGCCCCCACGCACCGCCCGCCAGATAGGCCGACGGATTGCCCGCCGGCACCGGTTAAGGACGGTGCCGACGGGCAAGCGTAAACAACAGGCACAGCAATCGTCGCGGGTTTGCAGACCCGGAGCCACCCGTTGTCGGTGGCACGTCATGGTGTTTACGCCGCCGCTCCGAATGCCAATAGAAATTCGCGAAGGAATCGCTGAATCCGAGAGCGAAGAACTATTGTTGCACGCACCATTCGTGCAGCACGCGACGCGAGCAGACGCATTCGCGCAGCTACTCTGCTGATGGCGAATCAAAGTGGCGCAATCGCCCACGCCACAAGCGATTAGCGCGACAGCCTTCTTTGCAACAGTTCTTAGTCTGCCTGGGCAGGCAGCGGCGTCAGATCAGCCTCAGCGGTCGAAGATCGGTTCAAAACCGACACCGATAGCAAGCCTCGCGGCTTCAACCAACGCCAGCCTCACCCGCATTCCCCACCAACAACTCAATCATCGCCCGCGCCGCCGCAGACTGCCGCCGATGCGGCGCATAGATCATCGAGAACGGCCGCGATCTTCCCCGCAGCTGCGGCAGCACTTCCACCAGCTGCCCACGCATCAACCGCTCGCGCACGATGAACTCATAGCTCTGGCAGATGCCGATGCCCTGTTCGGCCAGCGACACCACGCCAAGCACGTCGTCGGAGGTTTCGATGGACGAGCGCGGCAGCCAGTCCACGTCGCGCCCGCCATCGCGGAACACCCACGGCGCCAGCCGTCCCGTACGCGGCATCACAAACGGCAGGCACAGGTGCTGCTGCAGGTCGTCCAGGGTCTGCGGCGTGCCGTGGCGCTGCAGATAGTCCGGCGCGGCCACCAGCAGCAGTGGGGCGTCCTCCAACTTGCGCGCCACCAGCCCGCTGTCCGGCAGCTGGCCCAGGCGGATGGCCAGGTCGAAGCCTTCGGCCACCAGGTCCACGTTGCGGTTGGTGATGTTCAGTTCCACCTGCACCTGCGGGTACTGCTGCGCAAAGCGCGCCAGCACGGGCGGCAGCCGGTAGTGGCCATAGGTGGTGGGCACGCTCAGGCGCACGCGGCCGGCCAGCGCACCATCCTGGGCCAGTACGTCGCGCTCGGCGTCGTCCAGCAGGCCGAAGGCGGTGCGCACCTGTTCCAGATAGAGCCGCCCGGCGTCGGTCAGACCCACGCGCCGGGTGGTCCGCTGCAGCAGTTGCCGGCCCAGCCGCGCTTCCAGGCGGGTGACCGCGCGGCTCAGCACCGAGGGCGTGGTGGACAGCGCCACCGCGCCGGCCGTGAACGAGCCGTGCTCGACCACCGCAAGGAACACCTCCACATCGCCCAGGTAGTCGAACTTGCGGCTCATTTGGCTCTCCGGGGAACAGATGTTTTGCGATGGGGCCAATTTATCGCCGGTGGGGCGATGAATAAAGTGGCCGCCATTCCCCGATAGGAGCTCCCCATGAACCTGATGACCCGGCTGGCCGCAGCGCTGGCCCTGACCCTGGCCGCGACCGGCGCGCATGCCGCCAACGTGCTGGTGGTGCTGTCCGACGAGAACCACCTGGACCTGAAGGACGGCAAGGTGCTGTCCACCGGCTTCTATCTCAACGAACTGATGCAGCCGGTCAAGCTGCTGCTGGACGCGGGCCACGAGGTGACCTTCGCCACGCCGCAGGGGCGGGCGCCCACGGTGGATGCGTCCTCGGTGACGGCGGCGTACTTCGGCAACGATGCCGCGCAGCTGACGCTGCACAAGGACCTGATGGAGAAGCTGGCGCTGACCTCCCCGACGGCCTCGCCGGTGGTCAGCCTGGCGCGCATTGAGCAGCAGGGCTACGCGCGTTTCGATGCGGTCTACATTCCCGGTGGCCACGCGCCGATGCAGGACCTGCTGAAGAGCCCAGCGCTGGGCCGCTTGCTGGCCGACTTCCACCAGCGCAACAAGACCACCGCGCTGGTTTGTCACGGGCCGATCGCGCTGCTGTCCACGCTGCCGGATGCTGCGGGTTTCGTAGCAAAGCTGGAGGCGGGTGCGATGCCGGCCACGCCGAAGTGGATCTACAGCGGCTACCAGATGACGGTGATCAGCAACCAGGAAGAAGCGCAGGCCAAACCGTTGCTGGGCGGCGGTGAGATGAAGTTCTACCCGCAGACCGCGCTGCAGCGGGCGGGGGCGAAGTTCAGCAGCAACACCACGCCGTGGACCGGGCATGTGGTGGTGGACCGCGAGCTGATTACCGGGCAGAACCCGGCTTCGGCGATGGAGGTGGGGCAGCGGTTGGTGGAGCGGTTGAAGTAGGGGGGCTACGAAGCAGGGTGCCGGCCTTGTGGGCCGAGGGGCCAGCGCCTCGGCCTGTCTGTGGAAGTGCCAGCGTGGTCGGCAGAGCGGGCATCAGCCCTTCGCGAGCGCTGCCCCTGACAGATCTTCAATCTGGGAAAGCGCGTGACGCGTCGCAGCCCAATCGCCGGCGTGCCTGATTGCCACGCCGCCCGCTGCTGTCCAGGCATCACAGTTCGCTTCGAAATCGTCGATCAGAACATCGCCTGGCTGGTGCATGAAAAGAGGCTTGTGCCTGCCGCCGAGCACAGGCAAGACCAGGCAGGTTGCTGACAGGTGTTCGCGGACCCACTGCCGCTTCTGCATGGCAGCGAGTGGATAGTTCGATTTCGGGCAGGCCGTGAGAATCACCGGGTTCAAGTGGTGGATGCTGTGGAAGAACTCTACTGCACCGTGCATCGGCGGAAGGTCGCGGAAAAATGACGGGTGGTTGTTGATGTGCCCCCACATTTCATCGTCGGCAAGCACGCGGTGGTCCAGGCCAAACAGGGCGGGAAATGCCGCGTCGAAGTCGGCCATCACGCCATCAAGATCTACGTAGATGGTGCGTCGGGATGCACTCGATCCACCTGTGCGTTGGTTGGCGAGCGGGTCCATCACCGGCATGGTCTTCACATCGTCAGCGTTCATTTGCGCGTTCTCCTTTCAAGAGTGGGCTTTCTTCTTCATCGGTTCCCCAGTAGCGGGGCAAAGTGCTTGGTGATTGCGACAGATATGGCAGCAATCGCGATGCCGCTGGCGTCGGTCCAGGGCGAAAGAGTGATGGCCTGCAACCCCGCCAATGCGGAACGCCAGAGTGCCTTTTGAGTCCATCAGGCGCTGCTGCAGCGGGACGGTGCACCGTGCCGTAACAACACAATACGGGCACCACCAACCAGAATTGAAACTGAGATGGGCATCGCCTCACGGCGATGCCGCCCGGCAGATGCCGTAATCGGCACGCTTGAAATGCGGTATATATCGCGGCGATTCTTCAAAGGCGTGCCGAGTGGCTGCTCTGGCCGTTGCCCAAGACGCATGGCCCCAGCCACTGGCTCATTTCGCCAACCAAGGAGCAATCTGGCGCGCTGGTGATTGGATAATCCCAACGCGCTACGGAAAGGCCGAACGGGGATATGCCTGTGGCGCTCGTTCCAGACTGATCCAGGAACGTCACTGAACATGCATGTCCAGGCGCACTCAATGTATCACGCCGACCAGCGCTAGCGGCTTGAACCCGCTCGATCTCCAGCAGTTTGATTGGGCAGGGCAAGGCTGGCATGGCACCATGATGGGCTGGCCTCGTCCTTCCGACCGGGGCCGTTTTCCCAGGGAAGCCCACCAACACGACATGCGAACGTCCATCCTCTTCATCTTCTCCGCCCTGTGCCTTGGTCTGCTGTCCGGCTGTGCCAGTGGCCCGGAGGAGCACGCCTCAAGCCGCGAGATCACCAGTGCGTTCGTGGCCGACGACGGCCAGCTGTACCTGTTGCCGCGCTATGACGAGCCGATGCGCTTCAATGCCGCGCCGTTCCGCGAGTATCGGGCGCTGATGGACAGCCCGCTGCGCGAGGCGGTGGCCTGCGCGCAGATGTACTTCCATGAAGACTGGCGCGACCCGGCCAACAAGGCCAGGGTGCACGGCAGCTATGCGCTGCTGCTGCGGCCGGAGCAGGTAACGGCAGAGCAGGCCGCACAGTTCAGGCTGGAGCGGATTGAGGTCCCCCCGCGTGAGGCCAAGGCCGTGGAGGAGCGTGCGCGCTACTACCTGCCGATGGACCGGACCCGTTACGCGCTGGCGTTTGACCGCGCCTGCAATCTTTCAAGGAAGGGCGGCACCTATTACAGCGCTCTGTTCGAGGGCGACGGCGAGCGGGTGACGTTGCCCGATGCTGCGGCGCTGGCGGAGAAGGGGAAGCTGGCACAGCCGATCAATGCGCGGGCGCAGCGGATCCTGCCGGAGAGGGAGGACAAGCCGGGTGTGGGTTCGGCGGCGGGCAAGGTGCTGGGCGCGGCGTTGATCCCTGTGGCGGTTCCGGTGTTTGTGTTGAGCCTGCCGTTCCTGGGGCCGGATCATTGGAAGTGATGGGGCGCTGAGGGAGAGCATCCACGCATGGCGTGGATCTACTTGGGCATCGCCTGAACGTTCATCCTGGAGATCTGTGTGCCCAGCACGCTGGAAACTGTTTTGAAGACCGTAGGTTTCATTGTCCTTGCGGCGCTTCCGTTGGCGATCCTCTGGTTCACGCTTCGGCGAATGGCAGCGACTGCCCGCTCGTCCGTAGAGACGGGGCTGCGTTTGCATGCTCCGCGCCGGATTTCCGGCAGGTCCATGACCTTGGTGATGGTGGATGGGAAAGAAGATCGGGAGCACTACTTCTTTGATGCGGCGTCCTTTTACCTGCGGCGTGGGCCAGTGCCCACGGCGGTTCCGCTCTCGCAGATCACCTCAGTCACACGAACGTCCGACAAGATCTACGGGCGCTATGTCTGGCGGGTGTGCTTCAGCAAAGCGTCGGGCAGAAAGTGCGTGACGTTCACCAACAACCTGACGCTGTTCAACCGCGATTTCCTGCTGTTCCTGGAGGCGGTGCGGAAGGCCAATCCGCTGGCGCCCGTTGATCGGGCGGGCATCCGCTTCTAATGGTGGGCCGACATCGGGCGCTAGTTAAAGGCGGTTGGCCCGTGTAGGTACACTGGCGGCCTACGCCCAATGGAAGCTCGCCCATGTTCTCTGGAAAGGTTGCGGTGGTCACCGGCTCCACCAGTGGTATCGGTCTCGGCATTGCCACGGCGCTGGCGCGGACGGGCGCCGACATCGTGCTGAATGGCTTCGGCGACGCGGCGGAGATCGAACGCATCCGTTCCAGGTTGGAAGCTGAGTTCGGCGTGCGCGTGGCGCATGACAGTGCTGACCTGTCGCGGGGCGAGGCAGTGCGAGGCATGATCGACCACGCCGTTGCGAAGATGGGGCGCATCGACATCCTGGTGAACAACGCGGGCATCCAGCACACCGCATCGATCGAGGAATTCCCGGTCGAGAAGTGGGATGCGATCCTGGCGCTGAACCTGTCGGCGGTGTTCCATGCCACGGCGGCGGCCTTGCCGCACATGAAGCAGCAGGGAGCCGGCCGCATCATCAACATCGCGTCGGTGCACGGGTTGGTGGGCTCGGTGAACAAGTCGGCCTATGTGGCGGCCAAGCATGGCGTGGTCGGCTTTACCAAGGTGACCGCGCTGGAGAACGCGGGCACCGGCATCACCGCCAATGCCATCTGCCCGGGTTGGGTGCGAACGGCGCTGGTCGAGCAGCAGATCACCGCGTTGGCCGAGCGCGAGGGCACGGATCAGGAGTCCGCCGCGCGCGCGCTGCTGGCCGAGAAGCAGCCTTCGCTGCAGTTCGTGACGCCCGAGCAACTGGGCGGGATGGTGGTGTTCCTGGCTTCGGACGCGGCGGCACAGATCACCGGCACGGCGCTGCCGGTGGATGGGGGCTGGACGGCGCGCTAGCTGGCTGGCTGTGCTTTACGCTGCAGCATGGGCAATGCCACCAGCGTGGCGAGAATGGTGAACAGCACCAGCGACGAGCCTACCGTGCCGAAGCCCAGGCCGCCCTTTTCCAGCGGCTTGGTGAGCAGGTCGCCGAAGGTGGCGCCAAACGGGCGGGTGAGTACGAAGGCGATCCAGAACAGGATGACCCGGTCGATGCCCTTGATGCGGCTGGCCAGTGCGGTGAGCGCGATGAGGCTGCCGATCAGCAGTGCGCCGCCGGTGAAGCCCAGCCCGGAATCGTCGGCGAGGAAGTCGCCCAGTGCGGTGCCGAGCGTGTTGGAGAACAGCACGGCGGTCCAGTAGAAGCCTTCAGCGCGGCGCGATGCGATGTTGCTGACCGAGATCGATTTTTCCGATATCCGCCAGGCCAGCAGCACCAGCGCCAGGCAGCCGGCCAGCAGGCTGGCGCCGGTGGCGTAGCCCAGGCCGAGCGTGCGGTCGATCAGGTCCGACAGGGTGGTGCCGGCGGTGCTGGTCGCCAGCACCACCGACCAGAACAGCACCGGGTGGAAGCGCCGTGCCGACAACTGCATGCCCAGCAGGCCAGCGAAGATCGCCAGCAGGATGGCCGAGCTGGCCACGTAGCCCAGGTTGAGCGTCATCGACAGTAGGTCGCCCGCGGTCTCGCCGAGGGTGGTGGCGGCGATCTTCATCACCCAGAAGCCGAGGGTGACCGCCGCCACTTTGCTGTGCAGGGAGTCGGTGTCTGAAGCACGCATCGAACGTCGACCGGGGAGCCTGCCGTTGATGCTGTGTTGGGCGGCGTCGGGGTGCAGTCGGAACCGGGTTCGGTGAGGGTGAGCGTGGGGGCGGCGTTCAGCCGGCGCTGGTACATCGGCCAAGTCATGGTTGTTCGCCGCGGGAAGGGACAAGCATCAGGATCGCAAGCGATCCTGAGGCCCGCTCTTAGTCCACGTTGAGTCGTGACAATGTGGCAGCAGCAGGGGTGATTTCAACTCTGCGCATGCAGCCAAACTTCGTGCCCTTGAACCAGAAAGCAATAACTGAATCTCCAACTTGGGTTCCGAGCGTATTCCATTCGAGATCACTCGCAGCGTGATTTATCACCAGAATACTGGGGTACCGCTTGCGGACCGAGGAGAAGGGTATGCAGCTGCCTGAGAGATCGAATGAAACAGAATCGGCACGATTGTCCTTGCCCATAACAACTGCGAGGTCATCGGCAAACAGTGACGGGCCAATTACGGCGCGCTGTTCTTGTCCGGTCTTTGATCCGGAGACATCCATGCGTGCAACGGAAGGGGGAATAAGCTTCTGCAGATCTCGCCCATCACCCGGAAGTGCAACGGCAATTCTTTCTGTTAATGCCCAGAACTTCTGCTGCGCGTCTGGGCTTGCCTTGGGTTCGGAGGCCGAGACGCCTGAGGAGAGCGTTACGAATGAAAGTACTAGAGCACTCGTGAGAAATTTCATCGATTACTGCTCCTCTTCATCTTCGGGTCCGTACAGCTCATCATACACATTTCCCCAGTGGACTTTGTAGTTGACACCGGTTGTAGAGGTGACATTTGTGTCGCAAAACAAATCACCAACGCGCTTGTCTAGGTTCTGTCCGCCTGCGTTGATAAGTGTAAGTAGTGCGCCTGAATTCGCTGCTGCCAAGCCGATGTCTGAATATCCTTCGCTTGTGTTTAGTATCTCGCTTCGTGCGGTGGCGTTATTGAGGACGGCTCGGCCTTCGTTGGTGCATGCCTTTTCAATATAGTCTTCTCGCGTTCCTAGGGGGAAGCTGGCGTCGAAGTTTACATGCCCCATCTCATGGCTAACTTGAGAAACGCGCGAATAGATACCAGGGAGATCCGGGCTTTGCGGGTTGCAAGTGAAGTTCTGTACGTACACCACTCCGTTTTCCTTGTCGAGGTAGGAGCTCGGGGAATATGCAAAGGAATAGGTTGTTGAGTTGACCTGTCCCGTCAATGTGGGAGATGCGTAGATGATGAAATCTATGCAGTCGCCTAGGCCCGTATTGACTGGTGGCACCTGGGATCTAGCTTCTTGGGAACACATTCCTAGAATGACAACTACAAGAAAAGCTGCCGACTTCATGTCGCCTCCGCGCTCGATAACTGATTCGGATGTGCACTGCATGTGCGCAATCAGTATCGATAATTCGAGGGTGAGCGGCTGCGCATTGGTTCTCACTTACGCGTAGGGGTTTTCCTATGTGGCTGCAGCATGCGTCGAAGCGGTGGGTGATCGCAAAGGTCAATCTGATTGCTTGGCATACTGGCTCGTCTGCAGCATGCCACCTTGTATAGAGCTTTCCCAAGGTGGTGCTAGTGCACAGCTGGCACCACCACTACCCTTGCGGCTTCGCAAACACATCCAATCCCTTGCCGGTTTCCAGCAGCGACTTCAGGCTGGACAGCACGATCGGCCAGCCCTGGCGGATGCCGGTATCCATGCCGCTGCCCGGTTCCAGCTCCTCATGGGTCACCGTCAGCCGCACCATGTCCTGGTAGGGCACGATGTCGAAGGTGACCCGGCTGTAGGCGTCCGGGTCGTCGGCCTGCGAGGCGGCGGCCCAGGTGATGACCAGCCGCGAGGGCGGGGTGCTTTCCACCACTTCGCCGACCAGCTCGACCGAGCGCGTTTCGTTGGCGCGCACGTGCTGCCAGCGCGAGCCGGGCTTCCAGTCCGAGACGTTCTCATGCCCCCAGTAGCGACTGGCGATCTCGGGGCGGGTGATGGCCTCGAACACCTTCTGTGGCGTGGAGGCGATATAGATCACGTGGATGAAGCGGGTAGTCTCTGCGGACATCGTCATTCTCCTTCCAGTTCGCGTTTCAGGTCATGCAGCAGGCTCAGGCGCTGCTGCTCGAACTTGCGTACCCAGCGCTCGTAGACTTCATGCAGCGGCACCGGGTTGATGAAGTGCAGCTTCTCGCGGCCACGGCGCACAGTGCTGATGAGGTTGGCGTCTTTCAGCAGGCCCAGGTGCTGGGTGACCGATTGCCGGGCCATGTCCAGGTGCTCGCACAGCTGGCCCAGGGTCTGGCCGTTGTCTTCGCAGAGCAGATCCAGCAGCGTGCGGCGCGTGGGATCGGCCAGTGCCTTGAAAACTTTGTCTGCGTCGCGCACGTGGTCTACCGCCATGGGGATGTCTTCAATTCCAGTTGTCGATCCTGACGTCGTGTGGGTTGGGCTGGGCCTTGCCGGTCTCCAGCAGCGCCTTCAGGCTCATCAGGAACACCGCCCACTTGGTGCTGCAGTGGAAGGTGAACTCGACGCGCTCTTTCCAGCCTTCATGGGTGAACAGCACGATGCAGTAATCGCCTTCCTGTTTCAGCGCGAAGCGCACGTGGGTACCGATCCATTCGGCGGGGCCGGCGAGGAACTTCCAGAGCACCAGCTCGCCGGGAATGAGCTGTTCCAGCTTCATTTCCATGGCGCCGATCTCCTGGCCGTTGTTCGTGAAACGCGCCTTGACCGTGCCGCCGACCTCGCGCTCGCCATGGGTGTCTTCAGCCCACCAGGCGGCCACGCCTTCGGGGGTGGCCAGGGCCTGGTACACCTGGCTTGCGGGGGCCTTGATGCCGACCCTGTGTGCGATATCCACCATTGCAGGTTCCTCGCGTGGGCAGGCAGGCGCCGCCCTTGGGATGGACTATATGCAGGCAAATGCCTGCATGTCAAATCCCGCCACGAATGCCCGCGTTTGGTAGTGCCGGCCGCTGGCCGGCATCCCGGTGGAGTTGGGTGCGTGCACTTGCCGGCCAGCGGCCGGCACTACCGGGGGCGATGCTTCAGTTCTCCTCGTCCTGCAGTGCTGCATGCAGTTTGTCGGTGATCTGCTGCAAGGCGGCCAGATCATCGGCGGAGAGATGGTCGAGAAAATACTGGCGGACGCCGGCGACGTGCACCGGGCGTGCGGCGCGCAACTGTGCGCGACCTTCCGCGGTCATGCGGATCACTACGACCTTGTCGGCGTCGGTATCGCGCTCGATCAGACCACGGCCGGCCATGCGGGTCAGCTGGTGCGAGAGGCGCGTCTTGTCCCATTCCAGGTAGTCCAGCAGTTCGCGCTGGCGGCGGCAGTGATCCTTGGACTGGCTCAGCTCCATCAGCACGATGAAGTCCGCTCTGGATAGGCCTGTGCTGCGGGTGATGTCCTGCACGATGCGGCCTGAGGTGATCTCGGCCATGCGCCGGAAGCCGCGCCAGGCGGCCCATTCGTCGGGTGTGATGCTGGGGGAGGTCATGGCACCACGTTGCCGGCTGAAGGTTGACATGTCAACCTTTCCAACATACGGTTGACGTATCAACTCATGTGAATTGCGCCATGGAGCACCCTCCCCGCATCGCCGTCATTGGCGCAGGCCCCGCTGGTCTGACCGCTGCGCTCATCCTGCATCGCGGCGGTCACCGCGTGAGCGTGTACGAGGGCGAAGCATCCGGGCAGCAGCGCGAGCAAGGTGGCACGCTGGATCTGCACGACGATTCCGGGCAGGTGGCGCTGCAGCGCGCGGGCCTGCTGGAGGCCTTCCGTGCGGTCGCACGGCATGAGGGGCAGGAGGCGCGGATGGGCGACCCGTGGTCCGGGGAGATCACCACCGGCGGGTTCGGGCCGGAAGGGAGCAAGGACAAGCCAGAGATCGACCGCGGCGACCTTCGCCAGCTGCTGCTGGACGCGCTGCCGGCGGACACGGTGCAGTGGGGCCACAGCCTGACCGCGCTGGTATCTGCACAGGCGAACGGCCACGGCCTGCGATTCGCCAACGGCGTGCAGCGCGAGGCGGACATCGTGATCGGTGCCGATGGTGCGTGGTCGAAAGTGCGCGCGGCCTTGAGTACGTGCCAGCCGGTGCCCACCGGCATTACCTTCTTCGAAGGTTGGATCGCACAGCCTGCTGCGGACATCGCAGCGATGGTCGGGCAGGGCAGCCTGTTCTGCTTTGGCGGCGAGGAGGCCCTGTTCGTGCAACGCAACAGCCGCGATCGGCTCTGCGTGTATGCGGCGCTGAAGCGATCTTCCGAATGGCTTGATGCGCAGATCGCGCAGCACGGCATACGGACGCTGGTGACAGGCTGCTATACCGGGTGGGCCACGAACCTTCGGCGCCTGCTGGAGGCCTGCACGGACTTCGTGCGGCGGCCGATCTACAGCCTGCCAGCGGATTTTTTCTGGACCCCGCGCGATGGCGTGACCTTGATCGGCGATGCGGCGCATCTGATGCCGCCGGTGGGCGTGGGCGTGAACCTGGCGATGCTGGACGCGTCGGATGTGGCGATGGCGTTGTGCGCGCGGCCGGATGCGATCAGCGCGATGCGCGACGCCGAAGTGCTGGTGCGTGAACGCGCCCGCGCGCTGATGCCGGATGCGATCGAGGGGTTCCAGCGCTGGTTCATTACCGGAGGGGATGCTCCACGCGGTTGATGACCGCTCGAAGCATCGAGTCTGCATGCACCTGCGTCACTGGGTCGCAGGCGGGTTGAAGCATGCGGTACATCGGTTCGGCGCTAGAGTGGGGTGGACCAGCCCAGGAAGGAGCAGCGCATGTACTACAGCAGTGGCAACTACGAAGCTTTCGCGCGCCCGCGCAAGCCGGCCGGTGTGGATGGCAAACGCGCCTGGTTTGTGGGCTCGGGCCTGGCCTCGCTGGCCGGCGCCGCGTTCCTGGTGCGCGATGGGCGCATGGCCGGTGAACGCATCACCATTCTTGAACAGCAGCAGATTCCTGGCGGTGCGCTGGATGGCCTGAAGGTGCCGGAAAAGGGTTTCGTGATCCGTGGTGGCCGCGAGATGGAAGATCATTTCGAGTGCCTGTGGGACCTGTTCCGCTCGATCCCCTCGCTGGAGATCGACGACGCCAGCGTGCTGGACGAGTTCTACTGGTTGAACAAGGACGACCCGAACTATTCGTTGCAGCGCGCCACCATCAACCGCGGCGAGGATGCGCACACCGACGGCCTGTTCACGCTGACCGAGCAGGCGCAGAAGGACATCATCGCGCTGTTCCTGGCTACCCGGCAGGAGATGGAGAACAAGCGCATCAACGAAGTGCTGGGCCGTGATTTCCTGGACAGCAACTTCTGGCTGTACTGGCGCACCATGTTCGCATTCGAGGAGTGGCATTCGGCGCTGGAGATGAAGCTGTACCTGCATCGCTTCATCCATCACATTGGCGGCCTGCCGGACTTTTCGGCACTGAAGTTCACCAAGTACAACCAGTACGAATCGCTGGTGCTGCCGCTGGTGAAGTGGCTGCAGGACCATGGCGTGGTGTTCCAGTACGGCACCGAGGTGACCGACGTCGACTTCGATCTGCAGCCGGGCCGCAAGCAGGCCACGCGCATCCACTGGGTCCGTGACGGGGTGGCTGGTGGCGTAGACCTGGGCACGGACGATCTGCTGTTCATGACCATCGGTTCGCTGACCGAGAACTCGGACAATGGCGACCACCACACGGCGGCACGCTTGAACGAAGGCCCGGCGCCGGCCTGGGACCTGTGGCGACGCATTGCCGCGAAGGATACGGCGTTCGGGCGCCCGGACGTGTTCGGCGCGCATATCCCGGAAACCAAGTGGGAATCGGCGACGGTAACCACGCTGGATGCGCGCATTCCGGCTTACATCCAGAAGATTGCCAAGCGCGACCCCTTCAGCGGCAAGGTGGTGACCGGCGGCATCGTCAGCGTGCGCGACTCGCGCTGGCTGATGAGCTGGACGGTGAACCGTCAGCCGCATTTCAAGAACCAGCCCAAGGACCAGATCGTGGTCTGGGTGTATTCGCTGTTCGTGGATACGCCCGGTGACTACGTGAAGAAGCCGATGCAGGACTGTACCGGCGAGGAGATCACCCGCGAGTGGCTGTACCACCTGGGCGTGCCGGTGGAAGAGATTGATGCGCTGGCCGCGACTGGCGCGAAGACCGTGCCGGTGATGATGCCGTACATCACGGCGTTCTTCATGCCGCGCCAGGCCGGTGACCGCCCGGACGTGGTGCCGGAGGGTGCGGTGAACTTCGCCTTCATCGGCCAGTTCGCCGAATCGAAGCAGCGCGACTGCATCTTCACCACCGAGTACTCGGTGCGCACGCCGATGGAGGCGGTGTACACGTTGCTGGACATCGAACGCGGTGTGCCGGAGGTGTTCAATTCCACCTACGATGTGCGTTCGCTGCTGGCCGCGACCGGACGGCTGCGCGATGGCAAGGAACTGGATATTCCGGGACCGGCGTTCCTGCGCAACCTGCTGATGAACAAGCTGGACAAGACCCAGATCGGCGGGCTGCTTCGCGAGTTCAAGCTGGTGCAGGAGGACTGAGCGGGGTGTGGGTAGCGCCGGGTCGTGCCCGGCGAGTCCAGCAGCAGGGAGTTGACATCATGTCAACCTACTAGTAGGTTGGTGACATGAAAGAGTCGCTCTCGCCCAAGGCCCAAGAGATCCTGGCCCACGCCCGTTCGCTGCTGGAGGCCGGCGGCTACAACGGCTTCAGCTACGCCGACGTCTCGGCGCGGGTGAACATCAGCAAGGCCAGCATCCATCACCACTTTCCCAGCAAGGCGGATCTGGTGCGCACGGTGGTTGAGCTGTACCGGGCCGAGGCGCGTGAGGGCCTGGCGTTGCTGGACCGGCAGCTGGGCGATCCGCTGCAGGAGCTCAACGCTTATGTGGACTACTGGTCGAGCTGTATCGCCGGTGGCACGTCCTCGTTCTGCATCTGCGCGATGCTGGCGGCAGAGGCACCGATGATCCCTGCGGAGATTGCCGAAGAAGTACGCGGGCATTTCGAGGACTTGAGCGGGTGGTTGGCGCTTACGCTGGAAAAGGGCGTTGCCGTGGGCCAACTGCAATTGCAGGGCTCGGCGGCCGATGAGGCCAGGGCGTTCATGTCATCGGTGCATGGCGCAATGTTGGCGGCGCGCGGCTTCGGTGACGCGGCGACGTTTGCTGCGCTGGCACGGCTGGCCATTGCGCGGGTGAGCGCGGCTGCCTGAGAGTGTGTGGTGGGCCTGCGGCAACGTAGGCCCTTTTTTTGAATCAAAGGCCTACCTACTAGTAGGTTCAAATACTCCCTGGAGATGTTCCATGTCGCACTCTCTGTCCACGCTGGGCTTGATCCACACGGCCGTCAGTCTGGTACCGGCTATCGCCGGCCTTTATGCCCTCATTCGCCATCGCGCCATCGACCCCGCCACACGCTCGGGCAAGCTGTACCTTTTGGGATTGGTGCTGTCGGTCGCTACGTCATTGACCGTCTCCAGCACGGGGGGGCTCAATCCAGGCCATGCGTTCGGCGTGATCGTGCTGCTGGTGGCGTTCGGCGGCGTGCAGGCCGCCCGGCTGCGCTGGCTGGGTCGCGCAGCGCGCTACGTGTCGACATTTGCGCTGTCTTTCAGCTTCCTGCTGTCGCTGGTGCCAGGCGTGAATGAAACGCTGACACGTTTGCCGGTGAACCATCCCATTGCGGCTGCGCCGATGGCGCCGGTGGTGCTGCACACGTTGCTGGGATTGGCGGTGGTGTTTGTGATCGGCTTTGCCGCGCAGTGCTGGCGCATGCGGTTTCAAACGGTTCGCAGGCGCCCTTGAGCAGAGGCGCCTCAGTCCCGCACCGCGAGCGCAGCCAGCAGCGACTGCGGTTCGATCAGCGAAGCCGAACGTGTGGCATCCACCCGAACGTGCCGGCTGCAGAAGTTGAACGGTCGACTCTGGGCCGGCGAGGCTGCGTCTGGAGATGCGTCCGGTGTTTCGATCTCGAGCACTTCATCTACCGCCAGCGCCAGGGTTGCAGTGCCGGCGGTGATCAGCAGCATGGCTGGGCTGCCGCCATCGAATGCCGGTTGCCCGCAGAGCCTGCGCAGGTCGGCCACCGGCAACGGCTGCCCTCGTACCTCCAGGTTCCGCCTGCCATGTGGGTCTGCAGGGCCGAAGGTCTCGGGGCCGCGTATTTCCACGGCCACCTGTACGTCGATCGCGAACAGGGCCGTGCCTGCACGCAGGACGACGACCTCGAACAACTCGGCGGGCGAGGCACGTGTTTCCGTTGAAGGTTGAGCGGGTACAGGCATGCTGTGGATCTGGCAGGAACGATGGGTAACGCGGCTTGAATGATGACGTGTGCTGGGAGCACGCGGCCGCGTGGGAGTACGCGCGCAAGGCGGCGGTTCATCTGGATCCGACGGACGCATGGTGCGCACTGAGCGGGCCGATGCGCGGAAAGTGCGGACGCAGCAGGCCGACGAGCTGATCCATGCCCGGAACGGCATGGCCAAATTCGTCCCATCGCGCATTGACCAGGCCGGACACCATGATCTGCCCGGTGTCGATGCGGGTCATGGCCCAATAGGGAACAGCACGCGCGCTGATGGCCATGTCCAGTACCGGTACGACGGCAGCATGCGAGCGACTGTCATGGATGCGGCGCTTGACCGCCTCCAGGCCGTCGGGCGGGCCTTCGACGTACTGGAAAAACCGCTGCCCGTCGACGAGCAGTGCTCCGGTGACGTCCACCCGGCGATTGAACGCGGCAGAGCCCGAGACGATCTGGCGGAGGGTTTCATCGGAAAGCCCAGCCGATATGTGGCTGGAGTAAGCAAATGCGTGGAGCATGGAAGGGGCTTCGTGTGACGCCCATCACTATACGTGGGTCTCTACCGTCCGCCGTGAGCCTTTTCTCACGTAGCGCTGGGGAGCGCTGAGTTGGATCAGCAGCCCACCAACCGATCCGCGCCAATACCGCTGCGATGCTGGCTGCGGTACTCGGTGGGGCTCGCGTCGACCTGGCCACGGAAGTGGCGACGGAACGATTCCTGTGAACCAAAGCCGGCCTGCTCGGCGATCCACTGCAGCGGCCGGTCGGTGGTCTCCAGCAGCTCGCGGGCAAAGGCCACGCGTTCGCGGATCAGCCAGTCGATGGGTGACAGGCCGGTGGCTTCCAGGAACTGCCGCTGCAGTGTGCGCTGGCTGAGCGCGGCCTGCTCGGCAAGACTGCCCAGCGAGTGCGGCTCGCGCAGGTTGCGGCGCATCCATTCCATCAGTTTTGCCAGACGCGAGGGCTCGCCATTGGGAATGGCCCGGCTGACGCGCTGGCTGCGGCCGGCATCACGCCACGGTGCCAGCACCAGCCGCTCGGCCACCAGGTTGGCTACCCGTGCGCCGTAATCCTTGCGCACCATGTGCAGCATCATGTCCATGCCGGTGGCCGAACCTGCGGAGGTGATGATGCTGCCGGTGTCCACGTACAACACATCCTCGCGTACGTCGATGCGCGGGAAGTCACGCGCCAGCGCTTCGGTGAGGCGCCAGTGGGTGGTGGCCTGGCGGCCGTCGAGCAGCCCGGCCCAGGCCAGCACGAAGGCACCGGAGCAGATCGAGGCGATGCGCGCGCCACGTGCGTGGGCACGGATGAGGGCTTCGAGCAACGCCTGTGGTGGACGCTCGCTGGGCTCACGCCAGCCGGGAATGACGATGATGTCAGCGTCATCAACTGTGCTCAGATCGTAGGGAAGCTGCACCTGCGTGCCGCCGAGCATGCGCAATGCGCCGGGCTCGCCTGCGCAGAGCTGGGTGCGGTACCAGGCCACGCCGAGTTCCGGCCGCACGGGTGCGAACAGGCCGACCGCGCAGCCGAACTCGAACAGCCCCTGGCCGTGGCAGGCAACGATGGCGACGAGCGGTGCGGCGGGATCGGCAGGTGGGCTGGGCATGGCCTGATGCTACGGGCGGTGATGCGCGGTGCGGAGTGGTGTACGGGCATGAGGTGATGCCGGGCAGGCATATGGCGCGGTCGTTCCCCTCTTGTAGAGCCGAGCCCACGCTCGGCTCAATACCGGCAGGGGGGATGCATCTGACGCCGTCACGAAGAGCAGCCGAGCGTGGGCTCGGCTCTACAGACAGCAGTGCACCGGCAATGCCGCCTAACGTCATTACCAGCGGTCATGTGGGTGGCCGGATGTTACGGCTGGGTGACGCGTTCGTGCCTGTCGCAGTGGGTGAACAGGCCCTTGAATGGAAGCGTGTTTCCGGCCTACCCCCACGAGCCCCCATGCCTGCCGCCCACGCCCCTGTCCTGAGCTCTCTTGCCGTCCTGATCGCGGCCACCCTCGCCACGTCGCCCAGCCATGCCGCTGAAGCCGATGCGGATCCTGCCACCACGGCCGCATCCGCCAATGTCGCGGCATCCACGCTGGATGCCGTGGTCGTTACCGGTTCGCGCACCAGTACGCGCACGGTGAAGAACAGCTCCACGCCGATCGATGTGATCTCCGCCGAAGACCTCACCGCCACCGGCCAGGCCAACCTGCTGGAAGCACTGCAACGCGCGCTGCCGTCGCTCAGCCAGATCGGTGGTTACCAGAGCGACCAGGAAAGCCTGATCCGTGGCTACCAGCTGCGCAACCTGTCGCCGGGCTACACGCTGGTGCTGGTGAACGGCAAGCGTCGCAATGCCAGCGCCTATGTGAGCGGTGCCAACGGCGGCGGCTTCCCCGGCCATGCCTGGGCCGACCTGGCGCTGATTCCGGTTTCGGCCATCGACCATGTGGAAGTGCTGCGCGACGGTGCATCGGCCATCTATGGTTCGGACGCGATCACCGGTGTGGTCAACGTGATCCTCAAGTCGCAGGCACAGGGTGGCGAACTGGCTGTGGAAAGCGGGCAGAGCACCGACGGGGATGGATCGCGCACCAGCGTGCGTGCCAACGTGGGCCTGCCGTGGGGCGCCGATGGCTTCGTCAACCTGTCCGGCGAGACCACGCGGCAGCACCACGCGATCCGTACCCGCCGCTACATCGATGGCTATCTGAGCTATCCGGCGGTAGATGCCAACGGCAATCTGGTCGCGCTGCGACCGAACAACCGGTTGCCGACCGGCGCATCGCCGAACCCGGCAGAAGCCGGCCGCAATGCCGAGGCCAACACGATCCTCAGTTCCCCGTCGTACGCGCTGAAGGCGTTTGCGGTGAACGTGGGCCATGGGCTGGGCGAGAGCGCACAGTTCTATGCCAATGCCACCGCCAGCGATCGCACCGCGCAGGCGATCCAGAACTTCCGCCTGCCGGCGACCATCTTCACCACCTACAAGGCCCCCGGCGTACTGAGCGTGTTTCCCGATGGCTTCCTGCCGGTGCTGGAAACCAAGGAGAAGCAGTACACGGGTACCGCGGGCGTGAAGGGACAGATTGCGGGATGGGACTACGACGCCAGCCTGACCGGCAACCGCAGCACGGTGCGTACCTACACCCGCAATTCGGTGAACTACTCGCTGCCGTACCCCGGTTCGCCCACCGACTTCTACGACGGCAAGCTGGACTACCAGCAGGGCATCGCCAACCTGGACCTGCGGCGCGGGTTCGAGGTGGCGGCGTTCGCCTCGCCCCTGGAAGTGAGCGCGGGCGCGGAGTACCAGCACGAAAAATACGAACGCGGGGCAGGGCAGTGGGAGTCGTACACTGGCTTCGGTGCGGCTGCCTTCGTCGGCTACTCCACCGCCGATGCGGTGAAGGCCACCCGCAACAGCAAGGCGGTGTACGTGGGTGCAGCCACCAACATCACCTCGCGCTGGTACCTGGATGCCGCCGCGCGCTGGGAAGACCATTCCGACTTCGGCAGCGTTTCCACGGGCCGCCTGACCACGCGCTTCGACTTCACCGATGCGCTGGGTGTGCGGGCCACGGTCAGCAACGGTTTCCATGCGCCCAGCCTGGGCGCGCAGTACTACCAGGCAACCGGCAGCTGCCCGTGCGGCACCACGCTGGTGGCACAGGTGTCTTCGCCGGCGGCGGTCGCACTGGGTGCCACGCCGCTGAAGCCTGAGAAGGCTACCAATTACAGCCTCGGCGTGACCTGGGACCCGAGCCCGGCCTTCCACCTGGCCGTGGATGCGTACCAGATCGATATCCGTGGCCAGCTCGGGCAGTCCAGCCAGATCGGCTACAACGCACAGGATCCGGCGCGCATCAGCGACAACAGCGGCACGGTGCTGAGCGCGGTGCAGAAGAACACCATCGATGCACTGCTGGGTTCGGCCGGCATCAGCATCCTGCCGGGTGATGCGTTCTACGCGAGCTACTTCACCAACGTGGGCAACACCCGCACACGCGGCGTCGAATTGACCCTGGAAGCGAACCAGGAGACTGCGTGGGGCAAGCTGCGCTGGAGCTACGCGGCCAACGTGGGCCGCACCACCATCGAGAAGGTCAGCGACATTCCGGTGGCGCTGCAGGGGCTGCCGAACATCAACCTGCTGACAAAGAGCAGCGAGTACGCGCTGCGCTTCCGTACGCCGAGCTACACGCAGGTGGCCGGGCTGGGGTGGCAGAACGGGCGCTGGCGCTCGAATGTGGACTTCACGTATTACGGCCCGATCAAGCGCCTGAACAACGGCGTGGAGTACAAGCAGCCGCCGGTGCTGGTGACCAATCTTTCTGGTGCCGTGGAGCTGGGTGCGGGCTGGAGTGCAGCCCTGGGCATCAACAACGTGTTCGACAAGCGCACGCGCAAGGTGCCGGAGTACGCGCGCAGTGCCACCGACGTGGCCAGCATCGAGACGACCTGGGACAACGGTGATGTGCTGGGCAACGTTGGGGCGTACTGGTATGGGCGGGTCAGTTACCGGTTCTAACCTGGAGCAGTCGAGCATGGCTCGACTCTACAAGGGCGGGAAGCAGCCGAGCATGGCTCGGCTCTACAAAAGGCGAAAGGCGGCCGGACGTAGTCCGGCATCATCGAGGAGCAGTTCATGTCTTCTGCATTGAAGGTGGTTGCATTAGTGGGGTCGCCGACCAGTTCGGCGACGTCGCGCACGTTGCTGCTGGTGCGGTATCTGCTGGAGTCGTTGCAGCAGCGGGTGCACGCCAGTGTGGATCTGGTGGAGCTGGCGCCGATCGCGCGCTCGCTGGGGCAGTCGTTGTCGCGCGACGAAGTGGAGCCCGCCGTGGAGCAGGCGCTGCAGACGATCGAGGCGGCCGGGCTGCTGGTAGTGGCTGCGCCGGTCTATCGGGGATCGTTTCCGGGGCTGTTCAAGCATCTGGTCGACTTCATCGGGCTGGAAGCGTTGGTGGACACGCCGGTACTGCTGGCGGCAACCGGTGGCAGCGAGCGCCATGCGCTGGTGATCGACCACCAGCTGCGGCCGTTGTTCAGTTTCCTGCAGGCGCACACACTGCCAGTCGGGGTGTACGCCACGCCGGCCGACTTCGATGGCGAGCACATCAACAGTGCGGCCCTGCAGGCGCGGATTGCGCTGGCGACCGAGCGTGCGGCCGGGCATCTGACCGCACAGACGCTGGCGGTACCGGCTCCGCTGCGACGCATCGCCTGACGGCATAACCGGCGGCGCTCTGCTTATGGCCAAGGCGCATCTGCATGGCCGGATCTGACCGTCGATTGTCGCTTCGCATCGCTGCTGCGGTCGCAGCCATCTCTAGCATCGATATCGAAGCGGCATCGCATTGCCGCCCCCGCTGAGGACAACCCCGTGAGTCTGGACGCAACCGACAAGCCCATCCTGTTCCTGCTCGATCGTGAGTTCGAGGACGGACAGATTCCCGGCCAGCGCTTCTTCTGCCGGCACAGCCTGCTGTTGGAAGGGGCGCTGTCGAGCATCGACGGCCTGGACGCGCAGCTGGACGTACGTCGCATCGGTTTCGCGCGGCCACGCCGCGAGGTGATTGCCGAGATCGGCGAGCAGGACCAATCGTTGCCGAAGCTGGTGCTGCCGCAGGGCGTGCGCAGCGACCTGGCCAGCGGCGCACACCAGGACCGCCAGTACATCTCCGGTGCCGAGCCGATCCTGGCTGCGCTGAACGGGTTGCTCGGCATTCCCGTGGCCCACCCCTGAGCGAGGACGCGACCATGAGCTATCAGATCAGCGTACTGGACAAGAGCCCGGTGGCCGAAGGTGCCTCGCCAGAGCAGGCGCTGCGCAACAGCCTGCAGTTGGCCCAGCGCGCCGAACAGCTGGGCTATCACCGGTACTGGTTTGCCGAGCACCATGCCACGCCGACGTTGGCGAGTCCCGCACCGGAGGTGATTGCGGCGTGGGTGCTGGCGCAGACCCGGCGCATCCGTATCGGCAGCGGCGGGGTGATGCTGCGCCACTACGCGCCGTACAAGGTGGCGGAGAACTTCAACCTGCTGGCAGCGTTGGCGCCAGGGCGCGTGGATCTGGGCGTGGGCAAGGCGCCGGGCGGCCTGCCAGCGTCGACTGCCGCGCTGGCGGCCGGGCGCCCGGCGTTCGCCGACTTCGACCAGCAGCTGCGCGACCTTGAGGGCTATCTGTCCGGCGCTGAAGCCGATGTGCTGGCGCGTCCGGTTCCGCAGCAGGCGCCGGAGCGCTTCCTGCTCGGTGCGAGCCCGCAGAGTGCGCAGCAGGCGGCCGAGCTGGGCTGGCGCTTCGTCTACGCCGCGCACTTCGATGGCGACCCGAAGCACATCGAGGCCGCGTTCGATGCCTACCGCAGCGTCTCCTCGCAGCCCCCTCTGTTGGCGACGGTGGCCTTCGCCGCACCTACGGCCGAAGCGGCTGCGCGGCACATCGGTGCGCTACGCGTCTACAAGCTGCACCTTGGTCCCGGGCAGGCGGTGAACCTGCCCAGCCCCGAGGCGGCTGCCGAGTACGCACGCCAGGTGGGCGTGGCGGACTTCCGCATCGAGGAAACGCGCCCCAGCGTGCTGTCCGGCGATGCGCAGCATGTGCGTGACGAACTGGACGCGCTGCACCGGCGCTTCGGCGTGGGTGAGTTCATTCTCGATGCGCCGGTGGCCGACCTCGACGCACGCCTGACATCCCTTGAACTGCTGTCGCCCGCGCCACGCGCGGCGGTGGCCTGACCTGCAGGAGCGATCCCCATGAGCACCACCCCGCGCCACATTCCGTTCGGCATCATGCTGCAGGGCCCTGGCAGCCACATGCATGCCTGGAAGCATCCATCCAATCCGGCCGATGCCAGCGTCAACCTGCAGTTCTACATCGACATCGCGCGCACCGCCGAGAACAACGGAATCGCCTTTGGCTTCGTGGCCGATGGGCTGTACATCAACGAGAAGTCGATCCCGCATTTCCTCAACCGCTTTGAGCCGATCTCGCTGCTGTCGGCACTGGCCACGGCAACGAAGAAGATTGGCCTGGCCGGCACGCTGTCGACCTCCTACAGCGACCCGTTCACCGTGGCCCGGCAGTTTGCCTCGCTGGATCTTCTCAGCGGCGGCCGCGCCGGTTGGAACGTGGTGACCTCACCGCTGGAAGGCTCCGGCCGCAACTACGGCCGCCCGCATCCGGAGCACGCTCTGCGCTACCAGATCGCCGATGAGTATCTGGACGTCGTGCAGGGGCTGTGGGATTCGTGGGATGACGATGCCTTCGTGCGCGAGCGTGACAGTGGCACGTTCTTCGCACCGGAGAAGTTCCGCCGCCTCGATCACAAGGGCCGCTTCTTCCAGGTGGAAGGGCCGCTCAACATCCAGCGTTCGCCACAGGGCCAGCCGGTGATCTTCCAGGCCGGTTCGTCTGATGATGGTATCGCGCTGGCCGGCAAGTACGCCGATGCGGTGTTCACCCATTCGCCGTCGCTGGAAGAAACCCGCGCGTTCACCCAGAAGGTGAAGAACTCGGCGATCGCGCACGGCCGCAGCGGCAACGACGTGAAGATCTTCCCGGGCATCGGTCCCATCGTCGGCCGTACTGCCGAGGAGGCCGAAGCCAAATACCAGGCGATTGCCGCGTTGGCGACGCTGGAAGATGCGCTGGCCTACCTCGGGCGCTTCTTCGATCACCATGATTTCAGCCAGTACGACCCGGATGCACCGTTCCCGGCGCTTGGCGACATCGGCAGCAATTCGTTCCGCTCCACCACCGACCGCATCAAGCAGGACGCGCGCGAGAAGGGACTGAGCCTGCGCCAGGTGGCGCTGGAAGCGGTCAGCCCACGGCCAAACTTCATCGGCACACCGGAGCATGTGGCCGATGAGCTGATCCGCTGGTTCGATGCGGGTGCCAGCGATGGCTTCATTCTCGGCTTCGCCGCACAGCGCGAAGGCCTGGACGATTTCGTGACCCAGGTGCTGCCGATCCTGCAGGCGCGCGGTTACCACCAGCGCGAGCTGGAAGGACAGACCCTGCGCGAGCATCTGGGGCTGCCGTACAAGGCCAGCCGCTATTCGACCGATGCCGAACCGGCGCGGAAGGTAGGGTAGGGCGATGAGCGGAGAAAGCGCGGTAGCGCCGGGCCACGCCCGGCGGACTTCCCCAACAACCGGCGTGCTGCCTGAGATCGCAGCACGCGCCGAGGCCGCCATCGCGATCCGCCATGACCTGCATCGGCACCCTGAGCTGGCCTTCGAGGAGCATCGCACCAGCGCCCGCGTGGCCGAACTGCTGCAGCAGTGGGGTTATGAGGTGACCACCGGGCTCGGTGGCACCGGCGTGGTCGGCACGCTGCAGCGCGGGCAGGGCAGCCGTCGCCTCGGCCTGCGCGCCGACATCGACGCACTGCCGATCCATGAGGACTCCGGCCTGGCCTATGCCAGCCAGACCGAGGGCCTGATGCATGCCTGCGGTCATGATGGCCACACCGCCATCCTGCTGTCTGCCGCGCATTACCTGGCCCACCACGGACGGATCGATGGGACCCTGCAGCTGGTATTCCAGCCGGCCGAGGAAACCGGCTCGGGTGCATCGAAGATGATTGCCGACGGCCTGTTCGAGCGCTTCCCGGTGGATGCGATCTATGGCCTGCACAACTGGCCGGGCGTGCCGGTGGGCCACTTCGGTTTCGTCGATGGCCCGGCGATGGCGTCGGTGGATTGGGCACGGCTGAAGGTGATCGGCAAGGGTGGCCATGGCGCCGAGCCACAGGGCAGCGTCGATCCGATCCTGGTGGCGGCGCACATCATCACCGCGCTGCAGAGCGTGGTGTCGCGCAATGTCGATCCGCGGCAGATGGGCGTGGTCACCGTCGGTTCGATCCACGGCGGGCAGGCCGCCAATGTGATTCCAGACGTGGTCGAGCTGAAGCTGACCGTGCGCGCCTATCTACCGGAGGTGCGCGATACCCTGCGGCGCCGGGTCACCGAGATTGCCGAGCAGACCGCCGCCGCGTTTGGTGCGCGCGCCGAGATCGAATTCCCGCGCGGCTTCCCCAGCGTGATCAATCACCCGCAGCAGACCGCCTACATCCGCGAGGTGGCGGTGCAGGGCTTCGGTGCCGAACAGGTGGTGCCCGAATTCGCGCCACGCACCGCCAGCGAGGATTTCGCCTTCCTGCTGCAGGCGCGTCCCGGCAGCTTCGTGTTCGTCGGCAACGGCGACAGCGCGCCGCTGCACAGCCCGCACTATGTGTTCAACGACGCGGCCATTGCCCCCGCCGCCAGCCTGTGGGCGCGGCTGGCCGAAGATTACCTGGTGAAGGACGCGACATGAGCCACGACGAACGCTTCCTC
Source organism: Stenotrophomonas sp. SMYL89 (assembly GCF_036319985.1). NCBI lineage: Bacteria > Pseudomonadati > Pseudomonadota > Gammaproteobacteria > Lysobacterales > Lysobacteraceae > Stenotrophomonas > Stenotrophomonas sp. SMYL89. Next base: position 95,978 of record NZ_JAWIRW010000008.1, read on the forward strand.
TATACCTCGGTCGATGACCCGCTGGCGCGGCCGTTGTTCGATGGCCTGGAGCAGGAGTACGACAGCCGCTACGCTGACGTGCGTCGACGCATCGGCGGCAGCGCTCGCGAGGAGCTGCAGCGCTACCCGGCGCAGGCCTTTGCGGCCCCGGTGGGCGCCTTCGTGCTGCTGCTGCGCGACGGGGTGGCGATTTCCGGCGGTGCGTTCATGCCGCACCGCGATCCGGATACCGCCGAATTCAAACGCATCTGGACGCTGCCCGGACTGCGCCGCCAGGGCATCGCGCGACGCGTGCTGCAGGAGCTGGAAGACCAGGCGGCACGGCAAGGGTACCGACGAGTGTTCCTGACCACCGGCTTCCGTCAGCCTGAAGCCGTTGGCCTGTACCTCAGTCATGGCTACACCGCGTTGTTCGATCTGGAGGCCGACCCGGAAACGGTTGCGCATCTGCCGTTCGAGAAGCACCTGCGGGCGACGACGCCTGTCGTTACCGCTGCACAGGCACTGCTGCACGGAGCCCACGCATGAGCACACCGTCGACCGCGCTGGAGGGCATCGCCGCTCGTCCGGCGCCCGGACCGGCACTGAAGATCGTGCCGGCCCGGCATCCGCTGCAGGTCTTCGGCACGGTGCTGGCACTGGCGCTGATCCTGATCGGGCTGCAGTCCGTGCTGGGCAATCCGCGCTGGGGCTGGGGCACCTTTGCCGAATGGTTCTTCGCACGCCCAGTGCTCGAGGGCCTGGGCCGCACGCTGCTGCTGACCGCGCTTGGCACCGGACTTGGTTTCGCATTGGGTACCTTGCTGGCGTTGGCCCGTGTGTCCGGCTCGCCGCTGCTGTCGGCGGTGTCGTGGGGCTACGTGTGGCTGTTCCGCTCGATCCCGCTGCTGGTGCTGTTGTTGCTGCTGAACAACCTGGGCTACCTGTACAGCACCATCGAGCTGGGCGTGCCGTTCACCGGCATCAGCCTGTTCTCGTACCCGACCACGCAACTGATCGGCGTGTTCACGGCAGCAGTACTGGGCCTGACCCTGAACCAGGCAGCGTTCTCGGCCGAGGTGATCCGCGGTGGCATCCTCTCGGTCGACCACGGCCAGTACGAGGCCGCGGCCGCGCTCGGCCTGCCGCGTGGTCGCCAGGTGCGGCGCATCATCCTGCCGCAGGCGATGCGCTCGATCCTGCCGGCCGCGTTCAACGATGTGATCGGCCTGGCCAAGAGTACCTCGGTGGTCTATGTGCTGGCGCTGCCGGAGCTGTTCTACACCGTGCAGGTGATCTACCGGCGCAACCTTGAGGTGGTGCCGCTGCTGATGGTCGCCACGGTCTGGTACCTGGTGATCCTGACCGTGTTGTCGCTGCTGCAGCGGCGCGTGGAGCAGCGCTTCGCGCGCGGCCAGCTGCAGCGCGAGCGCTCGGTGTCGCGGGTGTCGTCACCGGTGCGGACATCCAGTGATGCTGCGCCGCGCGTGGCCAACCGCCCGCGCATCGCCACCCAGGTGGAAGCGGGCGAGGGTGCGGCGGTATCGCTGCATGGCGTGGGCAAGGTGTTCGGCGAGCAGCCGGTGCTGGAAGACGTGAACCTGGACCTGCGCGCTGGCAGCGTGACGGTACTGATCGGCCCGTCCGGTGCCGGGAAATCCACGCTGCTGCGGTTGATCAACCACCTGGAACGCGCGGACAGTGGTTACGTGACTGTCGGCGGCCAGCTGATCGGTTACCGCCGCGACGGTGACACCCTGTACGAACTGCCCGAGCGTGAGATCCGCCGTCGGCGTGCCGAGGTGGGCATGGTGTTCCAGGGCTTCAACCTGTTCCCGCACCTGACCGCGCTGGAGAACATCATCGAGGCGCCGATCGCCGTGCGCGGCGTACCGCGCGCGCAGGCCGAAGAGCAGGCGCGCACGCTGCTGGAGCGGGTCGGCCTGGCCGACAAGGCCGATGCGTTCCCACGCCAGCTGTCGGGCGGCCAGCAACAGCGCATCGCGATCGCCCGTGCCCTGGCGCTGCAGCCGAAGGTGCTGTTGTTCGACGAACCCACCTCGGCGCTGGACCCGGAACTGGTGGCGGAAGTGCTCAGTGTGATCGAAGAGTTGGCCCGCTCCGGCACCACGCTGGTGATCGTCACCCATGAGCTGAGCTTCGCCCGCCGAGTGGCCGACCACGTGGTGATGATGGACCAGGGCCGGGTGATCGAGCAGGGCACGCCCGAGGCGTTATTCGAGCGCCCGCGCCACCAACGCACGGCCGACTTCCTGGCCAAGACCCTGTAACCCTCAAGGAATGCCATGAGCCCTGCAGCACCCCGTCGTCCCTCACGCAGTACCTTGTTGATCACCGGCGTGCTGGTCATCGGCATCGCCGGCATCGTCTACTCGCGCGTGCGCCAGGCCCCGGAGGCTGCGGCGGTGGCCGCGAGCAGCCTGGCCGGAGCGAACAGCACGGTGCTGAAGGGCACGCCCGATCCCAAGGCGCAGGCCTTGATTCCCGCGGGCTACCGCTTCGTCACGCCGGGGGCGTTTACGGTGGCGACCCATCCGGGACAGTTGCCATTGGCCGATTACGGCGCCGACAGCAAGGACGTGGTCGGCATCGAGCCCGACATCGCGCGCCTGATCGCCGATGCGCTGGGCCTGAAGCTGGTGATCGTGCCGGTGGCATGGGCCGATTGGCCGCTGGGGCTGGAGTCGGGCAAGTACGATGCAGTGCTGTCGAACGTGACGGTCACTGAAGAGCGCAAGAAGAAGTTCGATTTCTCCAGCTATCGCTACGACCTGCTGGGCATCTACACGCGCACGGATGGGCCGATCCAGAAGATCGAGAAGCCGGCGGACGTGGCGGGGCTGAAGGTGGTGGTGGGTGCCAGCACGAACCAGGACCAGATCCTGCGCCAGTGGGACCAGCAGAACATCGCCGCGGGCCTGAAAGCGGTGGAGTACCAGTACTTCGACGACGCGGTGGTCGGCCGTTTGGCGGTGATCACCGGCCGCGCCGATGTCTCGTTCGAGCCCAATGCCACCGGCGCGTACTCGGCACGCGATGGCAAGGTTCGGCGCGTGGGCCTGTTCCCCGGTGGCTGGCCGAACGCCGCGGCGATCTCGGTGACCACGCGCAAGGGCAGTGGCCTGGCCGAGGCGGTGACGCAGGCGCTGAACACCCAGATCGGCAGCGGCACCTATGCGCAGGCGCTGAAGCGCTGGAATGTGGCCGAGGAAGCGGTGCCGCAGTCGCAGACCAATCCACCGGGGTTGCCGACGCTGCAGTGACGCCGGGCGTGGCCCGGCGCTACCTCCGTCTTTGTAGAGCCGAGCCATGCTCGGATGCGGTTCGCGCGGTTCGCGGCAGAAGCATCCACGCATGGCGTGGATCTACTGGCGGAATCTGCCTTCTGTAGAGCCGAGCCATGCTCGGCTGCTCTACCAACGCGCCTCCAGCGTCTTGAAGGGCTTCGCCAACCGCACACCCTCGGCATCGAAGTCGGAAACGCTACGTCCATCCACACGCACCGTTTTCGGCATCGTGCGCGCCGGCCACCAGACCTTCACCGCCGTCCCGTTGCGCAGCCCCTCGCCAAGCGCCACCGTCAGCACGCCGTCGCGCTGCCGCGCCTGCATCTGCAACGTGCCATACGCGGTCGGCAGGCGTTCCACCGCCAAGCCATCGCCCGCCACCCACGACGGCGGCGTGCCTGGCAGCAGCGACAGCGCATCATCGTCTTCGCGCATCAGCATGCCGAACAGCGTGCGGCCGTACTCGGCGCCGATCCAGGTATGGGGCATATCGCCGAGATAGCGCGGGAACCGCAGCCGCGAATGCACCACTTCGGCCAGCACCTGCCACTCAAGCGGGCGCCGATCGTGCAGAAGCCCCTGCAGCAGCTCGTCGGCCACCTGTGGCTGGCCAAGGTGCACGTAGCTCAGCACGTTGCGGATCTCGTATGGCGTGTAGGCGTACAGCGCGCCGGGCTGGCTGCGCTTGCGCACGTCATCGAGATAGCGGGCGAAGGTGGTGCGCAGCGCTTCGGCGGGCAGCACGCTCTGTGCGCCGGTCGGATCCAGCGCGATCGATACCCCGGTGGGATCGCCATCGCCCAGGTCGGCCGAGGAGGGAATGAAGTCGATGCCCTTCCACGCCATCGTCGCCCGGATCGAGGCGTGCAGCGCGTCGTAAAGCAGTTTGTACTGTTCCCGTGCCCACATCGCAGTCTCGTGGTCGCCCAGCGATTCAGCCAGCCACGCGCCGTCGTGCCAGCCCTTCAGTCCCCAGTAGTCATCCCAGTAGCTGTGGGTGGGCGAGGGATAGCCCTCGTGGCTGATCGATGGCGCAAGAATGCCGGCGAAGCGCTCCGGCGCTGGCTGGTCGGCCATGTAGCCGGGCACCAGCGTGCGCTCGCGCAGTTCCTGCAGAAAACGCAGCGCCGCCTTCACTTTCGGCAGATAGGCACGCACCGACCCGGGCCCGCCGTCGAGGCGCGCGACATCGGCCACCAGCGCGACGTACTGGCCCTGGCTGTCGTACTCGATGTCCGAGCCGAAGCCGGTATTGACGCTGCCATCGTCGTTGAGGATGGGCGAGACCAGGCCGTTGGCATGCACTCCGTGTTTGCTGTACCAGGCCAGGTAGTCACGCGCTACGCGGGCTTCGCCCATGCGCAGCAGCACCGCCGAGGTGGCCATGCCGTCGCGGATGAAGGAACGGTTGTAGTTGCGCGGGCCAGGCTGCATGGCTGGGCCGGTCTGGTTGATCAGCATGTAGGCGGCCTGCGCGCGCAGCATGTCCACCAGTGAGGGATCGGGCAGGCGCAGGCCGACCTGGCCCAGCCGTGCCTGCCAGTCCGCAGAGGCCTGTGTGGCCAGGGTGTCGAATGCCGTGTTGGCGTCGCGCGGCAGCGAGGCCAGATCGAGCGGTGGTGCCTCGGGCAGCACACCCTTGGTATCGGCGGCGGCAGTACCCAGCGGGAAGGCAACCACGACGGCATCACTGGCACCCGGATCCAGCGAGATACGGTAGTCCATAGCGGCGGCGGCAAGACCCTGCTCATCGCGTGCCTGCTGGGTGGAAGGCAGCTTCCCAACGGCGAGGGCCGAGGTGATTTCCGTGGCCCCCTCCTTGCCGAAGGGCGCCGCACCAGACGCCCATACCGGCGTGAGCGAATACAACAACGTGCGGCCATTGATGCGCACGGCCTGACGGTCTACAGCAACGTCGCGGATCGGCGACAGGCCACCGTTCTGCCACGGCGGATTCATCTGCATCGGGCGCACGACCAGGCTGAGCGTGCCTTCGATCCTGGCGCTGCCCGTGTTGTGCAGGCGATGCCGCAAGAACGTTACCGGCTGGCCATCACGTTCGATGGCGAACACTTCGCTGCGCAGTTCCAGCCCAGGCTGCGGCGACCAGGTGGCGGAGGGCATCGGCTTCCAGCCATCACGCAAAGCATGCTGCACGTTCTGCCCGGCGGCACCTGCAGTGCTCCCACTGGCGCTGCGCCAGATCGGCTGCACCAGCGGCGCGCCCTTGAACGCTTCCAGGTTGCCGTACTCGTCGAAGATCGATTTCTGTCGCCCGGCATGCACCCCAACAGCGGTCCAGTAGGTCTGCTGCATCTGCAGCGAGGCCGGGAACAACGCGCGTTGCGCACCGCTGGCGGCAATCTGGTACTGCTTCATCGGCGTCATCACCGCCTTCGGCCCGAGCAGGCGCAGGCGTGCCACCGTTGGTGCAGGACCCTCCACGCTCAGGCGGAATGCACGCACGGATTGCGCGGTATCGGCGGCGAGCCAGCTCTGCTTGTGATCTGCCGCCTGCGCATCGTGGGCCAGTTCCTGCCAGCGGCCTTGGGCGTCCTGTGCCTGCAGGCGGGCCGCACCGCGCGCGCCGTCGGCCCATTCCACTGCCAGGCCAGCCGTGGATTGCGTGCGCGGCAGCGTGATGTCGAGCGTGTGGCTGCCACCTTTCCCGGTCGGCAAGGCGACCGGACTGCCGCCTTGCCAGAGTGCGGCTGCCTGCGTCGCATCGACACCGCCGATGCGCGCGCTGAGTGTGCTGTCCAGTGGCTCCATCTCGAAGATCGACACGCCCCAGTCGGAGGTGCGCCGTGGACTGGCCAGCCGCAGGTAGCGTGCCTGGCGTGGTGCGAAGTACAGCGTTTCAACGTCGCCCAGCGAATCGGCCATGGTGTACGCGGTCTGCCACTGCGTGCCATCCAGCGAGGTCTGCAGTGAATAGCCTTCCGGATTGGAGACATCCCAGGTGAGGCGCGCGCCGGCCAGCAGGGTGGGCGCGCCCAGGTCGATCTGGAACCAGTGGCCGGGGCTGAAGGCGCCGCCGGTGACGGTCTTCGGGTCGCCGTCGATCAGGTGGCTGATCGCCATCGCCGGCACCTGCTGCGAGGAACTGCTGGCCTGCCATTGACTGCGGGGGGGAAGGGTCTGTGCCTGTGCGGCAGCGGCGAGGGCGGCCAACAGCAGGGTGGCGGCAGATTGCCACGGGAAGGCTGAGCGGGAGACCTTGGAGCGTTCGGCGCGCAACGTCATTACGGACAGCCTCGCAGGTTCGACCGGTATCGGGCGAGCGCTACGCTAGCAAGGTATGTAATCGGTTACATGACGCGCTGCAATAGGTTGCGGATGATCCCCGGTCGCCTCCTTCGTGGGCTTGAGTCACGATTCATCGATGGGACTGACGCATGTGGCTCTGGACGCCTGCCGGCTAGGTCATACGCTGATTGATAGCGACCTCAGGTCTGAAATGGATTGATGATGGAATTCAGCTTCACGCTGATGTATCGGGTGCCCGATACCGGAGAAGATCTCAGTGCATTTGAGCGATGTCTTGCAGAGTCGGGATGTGACGATGCATTGCTGGGCAGCGGTTTGCCGGGCATCTTGGCGTTGCGATTCTGGCGAGAGGGAACGGCCGCAAACGATGTCGCGCGTGACACATGCGCGCAGGTCCAGAAGGCGCTCCCGGAAGCCGAGTTGATAGCGGTGCATTCTGATGTCAGCAATGCTGCCAGCGTCTCTACCTGCAGTTTCGCCAGAGCTGAGCCTGCTTGACTTCCACTGAACACGTTTCAGAAGCAGCCGAGCATGGCTCGGCTCTACAGGGCCTTGGGATACATGACGCCCCGTCACGCCGGTTACAACTCCACCGTCTCCCACCAGCGCGTACCCGCCTGCGGCGCCTGCATGTCCAGCGCTTCGCCCATCATCGGCGTAGCCACCGGCACGTTCTTCGCGGCCGCCAATGCGGTGATGCGCTCGAACGGCTGCTGCCACTCGTGCAGGGCCAGGTCGAAGGTGCCGTTGTGGATCGGCAGCAGCCACTTGCCGCGCAGGTCCAGGTGCGCCTGCAGGGTCTGTTCCGGCTGCATGTGCACGAACGCCCAGCGCGGATCATAGGCGCCGGTCTCGATCATGGTCAGGTCGAACGGGCCGTACTTCTCGCCGATGGCCTTGAAGCCGTCGAAGTAGCCGGTGTCGCCGCTGAAGAAGATGCGGAAGTCGTCGTCCTGGATCACCCACGACGCCCACAGGCTGCGGTCGCTGTCGCCCAAGCCGCGGCCGGAGAAGTGCTGGCCCGGGGTGGCGGTCAGGCGCAGGCCGTTGGCTTCGGTGGATTGCCACCAGTCCAGCTGTTCGACCTTGGCGGCGTCCACGCCCCAGGCGATCAGCTGGTCACCCACGCCGAGCGGTGCGATGAAGCGCGCGGTCTTGCCGGCCAACTGCATCACGGCGGCGTGGTCGAGGTGGTCGTAGTGGTTGTGCGAGAGGATCACGCCGGCAATCGGCGGCAGCTCGTCGATGCTGATCGGCGGCGCATGGAAGCGGGCCGGTCCCATCCACTGGACCGGCGAGGCGCGCTCGGAAAACACCGGGTCGGTCAGCCAGTACTGGCCGCGAAGCTTCAACAGGATCGTGGAATGGCCGATGCGGAACAGGCTGCGGTCCGGCGCAGCGTCCAGCGTGGCACGGTCCAGCGGCTGCACCGGGATCGGATGATTGGGCACGGTGCCCTTGGGCTTGTTGAACAGGAAGGTCCACCAGATCTCCAGGCCGTCGCGCAGGCCCATTGCCGGCTTCGGCAGGGCGTTGCGGAACTTGCCGTCGCGGTACTGCGGCGAGTCGGGGAAGTCGGGGAGGGACCAGGACTTGCAGAAGGTGTAGGCGGTCACGGCGAGGATTCCAAGCAGGAGGACAAGGAGCAGGCGCTTCATGGGTGACGTCCGCTGAGTACACTGCACAGTGTAGTTTCCGTTTATTGAAAAGTACACTGACGGGTGTAAAATGTCGGTGTCCGTTCAGCTATCCGGTTTCCGCCATGCCCCGTGCCCCGCAACGCCTGACCGACCGCAAACGCGAAGCCATCGTGCGCGCGGCGGTGGAGGAGTTCCGTGCCTCGGGCTACGAGGCGACCAGCATGGACCGCATCGCCGAGGTGGCCGGGGTCTCCAAGCGCACCGTCTACAACCACTTCCCGAGCAAGGAAGCGCTGTTCTCGATGATCCTGGAGGAGCTGTGGGAACGCAGCGTAGCCAGTGATACGTTGCCGTACCGGCCTGACCAGACGCTGCAGGCGCAGCTGCTGCAGTTGGTAGGGCAGAAGCTGGAACTGCTCAGCGATGCCAACTTCATCGATCTGGCGCGGGTGGCGATGGCCGAGATCATCCATTCGCCGGAGCGCGCGCAGGCCATCGTCTGTCGCATGGGCGAGAAGGAAAGCGGCGAGAGTGCCTGGATCCGCGCGGCCATCGCCGATGGCCGGCTGCGCGAGGTTGATCCGGAATTTGCTGGCCACCAGCTGCACGGCCTGGTGAAGAGCTTCGCGTTCTGGCCGCAGGTGACGATGGGGCAGGCGCCGTTGAATGCGCATGAGCGTGCACGCGTGGCCGAGTCGGCGGTGGCGATGTTCCTGGGCTTCTACGCAGTCTAGTTGGCGGCGAAACGGCGGAACTCGTCGGCCGGCAGCGCTGCCGAGTACAGATAGCCCTGGCCGACATCCACGCCAAGTGCACGTAGTTGTTGTTCCTGCGCCAGGGTCTCGGTGCCCTCGGCCACGACAACCGCACCGCAGCGGTGCGCGACTTCGACGATGAAGCGCACGATCGACTGCGACTTGGCGTCGGACAGCGTGGCGATCAGCGCCTGTTCGATCTTGACCTCGGCAATGGCCAGCTGCGAAAGCAGGATCAGGGTTGAATAGCCGGCGCCGAAATCATCCAGCGACAAGGTGACCTCGGCCGCCAGCAACTGCGCGATGTTGGCATCGACCACGTCGCGCTCGACGATCTCGGTCCATTCGACAATCTCCAGGCGCAGCATCTCACCAGGCACATCGTGCAGCTGCAGCAGTTCCTGCAGGCGCTGGCCAAAGCCGGGCTGGCGCAGGGACTCGGCGGAAACGTTGACGGCAACGGTCAATGCTGTGGCATCACGCCGGCACTGCTGCAGGAAATGGATGGCCGACTGCAGCGTGGCCCATTCCAGTTCGGCCAACCGCCCATGCCGACGCAGCAGGGAGATCACGCGCATCGGTGCGATCATCCTGCCCTCGGTATCGCGCATGCGCAGCAGTGCTTCGGCGCCGACCAGCCGGCGATCCTGCAGGCGATGCTTGGGCTGGTAGCACAGCGGCGCATCCCCCTGCTGCAACCAGCGTTCGAGTGAGCTCTCGATCAGGGCGTCGATCTCGCTGTCGCGCTGGATCGGGTCATCAAAGAACACCACGCCCGATTCGATCGCGCTGAGTGCCAGGGTGATCGCGCGGAACGGCAGGTGGCCGTCGTCTTCAGGGGTTGGGGGCTTGAGCTCCACCACCGCGCAGCGGAACAACGGGCGGAAGCCCGGCCAGTCACGGCCGACCCGGTCAGCCAGGTTGCTGGCCAGCTCGGTGATCTGTGGTTGCGTGCGCAGTTCGGGCAGGGTCAGGTCGCGTACCAGGATCGCCAGCGCGGCGTCGCCGAACTGATGGATCTCCAGCTGTCCGGTCGGCAGCGCGGGCAGCAACCGATGCACCTCGTCGGTGGTGTCGCGCTGCCACAGGCCGTTGTCCTGCAGAGGACCATAGCGCAGGCGCAGATCGCGCAGGTTGCCCATCTCGGCCACGATCAGGCAGGCCTTGCCGATGCCGTCGTTGTCGCGCCAGAAGTGCTGCAGGCGTTCGCCGAGCGCGCGCATGTTGGGCAGGCCACTGATCGGATCGATACGCAGCCAGGCCTGTTCGCGTTGGCGCTGCACGTCGATCTGCGCATCGTTGTAGACCAGTGCGAACACCGCGCCCAGCATCAGCAGTGACAGCGGCAGCGCCAGCAGGCGCTGGATCGCCAGCTCTTCCACCGGCAGCAGGTCGGCGCCGATGATCGCCACGCCCAGGGCCAGGCCGAACGCGGTGACGGCGATGCGTACGCCCCAGGCCTGCAGGATCATGCGCAGCGAGAGTTCATTGAGCATGCGCGGGTGCAGGCGCCTGCGCAGCCAGACGCCTGCCAACATCTGCAGTGCGGCCTCCAGGCCAGCAGGCAGGAAGTACAGCGTGCCTGCGAACTGGTAGCGGGCCAGCAGGCTGGCGCCGAGGCAGGCCAGGCCGCCGCGCCAGCCGCCAAGCAGGCCACTGACCAGCAGGATGTCGAAGCCCAGATGGAGCTTGACCACCCCTTGCGTATAGCGGGCCACGAACCACGAGTTGAACAGGTAGATCAGGCCCAGCGCTACGCCTACGTACAGGCGGCGGCCTTCAATGGCGTGGCCGGCGCGACGGGTGGCGATCAGCAGCACGCCGATCATGCCGATCACCGCCGTGGCCTGCAGCAGGTACAGCGGCAGGCTGGGCAGGGCGCTGTCCAGGACCTGGGCCGCAACCCGTGAAAGCGCATCCATAGCAGGTTCCCGCCTGTGACCGACGGCCAGTGAGGAGCAGGGTAAACCACGTCCGCCTGTGCGGCCACCGCGAGTGCGCTGCGCTGCCCCTGGGGTCAGTAGCGCGGGTCGGCGATGGCGGGCAGTACCAGTTCACGTACGAAGCCGGACGGCGACAGCTGCAGCAGCGCACGCACCATGGTCACCACGTCGTGCACCGGCACCAGTTCGCCATCGCCGCGCGCTGCCGCCGCTGCCACGGGAACCGACAGTGCATCGTCGGTATTGAGATAACCCAGCTGCAGGCTGGTCACCGCCAGGCGTCGATCACGGAAGCCTTCGCGCAATGCGTCGGCGATGCCGTTGAGTGCGAATTTCGAAGCGCCGAACGCCACTTCCGGGCGGCCGCTGCGTGGCAGGGCCGAGGTTGAGCCGGTCAGCACCAGTTGCGGGCGCGATGCCTGCAGCACGCGAGGCAGCAGGCGGCGCAGCAGCATCAGGGTGGCGGTGACGTTGACGTCGATCAGCTGTGCGAGGGCACTGTCGGATTCATCGAGGAAGGCGTAATCGTCGCTGAAGGCGTTCGCTTCCCAGATGCCCAGATTGTGGATCAGCACGTCGATATCGGCTGGTGCCTGCGTCGCGATATGGTCGGCGGCCAGGGTTGGTTGGGCCAGGTCGGCTTCGATCCACTGTAGGGTGACGCCCGCAGGGCATTGGATGTCGCGCGGGCGACTGCGGGAGACGCCGACAACGGTATCGCCGGGTTGGCACAGGCCTTCAACGAATGCCCGCCCCAAGCCCCTGCTGGCGCCGATGACCATCAACTTCATGCTGCTTCCTTGTCGTTGGGAGTTGCAGCGGCCGCTGCTGCCTGTACGGGGCCGGCTACTGTGGACGGCGCGCGGCAATTCGTCCATTGCGTGCGCGTCGGCGTACTCATTCCGTTCAGCACGGTGCCACGCCAGGCGCACCTTTGCAGGGATGGGCGCGAACCGGCAGGGTGCGCGACAATCGGCAGTGCCATCCACCTGCCTGGGTCGTTGAATGCACATGGACGAAAACGAAGCGGTCCCCTGCGGGATGCAGCTGCCGCAGGCATGGCAGGAAATGCTGACCGATGCATACATCGAACGGCAGTCGATCGGTGTGTCGCGTGCCGACGTCGCCCGCGTCCATCGATCGGGCCAGGCGGATGCCTTCCTGAAATCGGAAGTGATCGATGCCTTCAGTGAACTGGGTGATGAGATCGCCCGGCTGCGTTGGCTGCAGGCGCAGGGGCAGTCGGCGCCGACGGTGATTGCCACGACCGAGGAGGGCGGTCGGCGCTGGTTGTTGATGAGCGCGCTGCCCGGCCGCGACCTGGCCTCCTCGCCGGAGCTCGCGCCGAGGCAGGTGGCAGAACTGCTGGCTGACGCACTGCGTGGCCTGCATGCCGTGCCTGTAGCCAACTGCCCGTTCGACCAGCGGTTGGCATCGCGCCTGCAGGCCGCACAGGCACGCGTCGAGGCGGGGCTGGTCGATGCCGATGACTTCGACGACGAGCGGCTGGGCCAGAGCCCGCAGCAGGTTTTCGCCGAGCTGCGCGCTACCCGGCCCGCTCATGAAGACCTGGTGGTCAGTCATGGCGATGCCTGCCTGCCCAACCTGATGGTGGCCGATGGGCGGTTCACCGGCTTCATCGATTGTGGCCGGTTGGGCGTGGCCGACCGCTATCAGGACCTGGCCCTGGCCGCGCGCAGCCTGGTCCACAATTCCGGTGAGACCCGCTGTGTCGCCACGCTGTTCCGGCGCTACGGTGCGGTCCCTGATGAGCGGCGGCTTGCATTCTATCGGTTGCTTGACGAGTTCTTCTGAGACCGCGCACGGCTGGCGATGGCTGCGCAGATCAGGCCACCCACCACGCTCAGGTGTTCCAGCGCGAAGAACAGGGCCAGTTGCTGTTCTGCACCTTGCTTGGCCCAGAAGGTGTGCACGATGACGATGGTCAACAGCATGAACACCGCAAGTGCGCCGCTGCCCAGCCACAGCAGGCGATCGAGCAGCAGGCACAGTGAGCCGCCCAGCAGCACCATGGCGCTGGCGATGTTGAACGGCGCAGGTGGGTGCAGCCCGGCCGCCTGCATCTCGGCGACGCTGTTGTCCCACGCCATCAGTTTGGCCAGGCCCGAGGACAGGAACACCACGGCCAACAGCAGGCGGGCGAGGAACCACAGCGCGCGGCTGTCGAGCAGGGTGGAGATCATCCGTGGCATGCAGCAGCTCCGGGTTGAGCGTTGGGCAGGGCGGGCAGCATCGGGCCTCAACAGCGGTTGAGGTCAAGGCTGCCTGAACGAAGCCCGGTGGTGGCCGGGCTACCCTCTTCAAAAGGGACGAACGTTCGTTCACTATTTGTGACATGAGCAGAATCGACCGCAATGAGCAGCGCATGATCCTGATCCTGCAGGCGGCACTGCAGTGCTTCCTCGCAAAGGGATTTCACCAGACCAGCATGCGTGACATCGCGCAGGCGGCCGGCGTCAGCCTGGGCAATCTCTACAACCACTTTCCGGGCAAGGAAGCGATCATCCTCGCAGTGGCGGTGGCCGAGAGCGAAGAACTGGCACCGTTGCTGCAGCGACTGGTCGCGTCCAATGGCGAGCGTGCACAGGTACTGGTTTTCCTTCAGGACTTCCACGCACTGTGCCGCCAGCCGGAATGGGCGGCGCTTGCCGTCGAAGTGCTGGCCGAGAGCGCACGCAATCCAGCCGTGGCCGAGGCATTTGCGGCCAATCGCAGGCAATTGCAGGCGACGCTGGCCGAAGCCCTGCAGCAGGTGGCTCAGCGCGAGCGGCGGCGTCCCGTGCTGGCAGCGGCACTGCAGGCTCAGGTGCTGCTGGATGCCATCGAAAGCGATGCACTGCGTCGGGGGCTGGGCGAAGCCGATGGCACCGATGGGGCATCGCTGGATCTTGGCCTGCTCGCGCGGCTGCTCGGGGCACGCGCATGAGCGCCGATGACCGGCGATTGCACGGCCTTGATCTGGCTCGCTACCTGGCTTTGGCCGGCATGGTGCTGGTCAACTTCCGCCTGGCGATGGCCGGTCCCGCTGAAGAAGCGGGCTGGCTGGCGGGATTCTTCCATCTGCTGGAAGGCAAGGCGTCGGCGACCTTCGTCACCCTGGCCGGTCTTGGCCTGGTGCTGGCTACGCAGCGGCAGCAATGGTGGCCAGCCAGCGTGCAGACCTTGCGGCGCGCGCTGTTCCTGCTGGTGCTGGGCCTGCTCAATCTGACCGTGTTCCCCGCCGACATCCTGCATTACTACGCGGTGTACTTCGCGCTGGCCGTGGTGTGGCTGCGCGCCTCCCCGCAGGTATTGCTGGCCAGCATTGTTGGCCTTGCCGCCTGTTCGTTCTGGGCGCTGCTGCACTGGGACTACAGCCAGGGATGGAACTGGCAGACGCTGGAGTACGCCGGCCTCTGGCAATGGCCAGGTGCCGCGCGCAACCTGCTGTTCAATGGCTTCCATCCGCTGCTGCCCTGGCTGTGCTTCTTCCTGCTGGGCATGTTGCTGGCGCGGCTGCAGTTGTCGCAACCGCGGGTGCAGCGTGCACTGCTGGTGCTGGGCGTGCTGTTGATCGGTGCCGGCCAGGGCGTGCAGCATCTTGCGCAGGGAACGCCATGGCAGGCGTGGCTGGGTACGCAACCGATGCCGCCGGGCCCCGCCTACGTGCTTACCGGTGCGGGCGCGGCCTGCAGTGTCATCGCCGCCTGCCTGTGGCTGGCACGGGTACATCCGGGCGACTGGCTGGAGCCGTTCACGGCGGCAGGGCGCATGACCCTCACGCTCTATGTCGGCCACATCCTGCTGGGCATGGGAACACTGGAAAGCCTTGGCCTGCTTGATGGGCGTGCTTCGCTTGCGTCGGTGCTGCTGTGGGCGCTGTTGTTCCTGATGCTGGCGACAGGCGCGGCGTGGCTGTGGTCGTGGCGGTTCGCACGCGGTCCGCTGGAAGCGATGATGCGGCGCATCGCGGGCTAGTCCTTTGGTCGCGCCGAGGTGATGTTGTGACGGACATGTCTGTGTCGCGGCGATCGCATCTGCGATAGTGGCGGCAGGTATTACTTTCCGCTTGCATCCATGTCATTCGCTTCGGCGCAGCATCTCGGCGAAGTCCTGCAACAATCCTATGGCATTACCGCCACCGCCGTGGTGCCGCGCCCGGTGGGCGCCGACGCCAATGCCAGCGTGTATCGTGTGGACGCGCGCCACGGGCAATGGTGGCTGAAATGCCGCACGTACCAGGTTGATCCGGCGGTATGGGACAGCCTGCACTGGCTGCGCGGTACGCTGGGCATCGATGAAATCGTTGCCCCGTGGCCGGCGTTGACCGGTGGCGCGTCGGTGCAGCGTTGGGGATTGCAGTTCACCCTGTTCCCTTACATCGAAGGCCAGTCCGGGTTCGAGGCGGCGTTGAGCCATGGGCAGTGGCGGCGCCTGGGCGAGGTGCTGCGGCGCCTGCACGCGTCTCAGCTGCCGACCGAACTGCAGGGTGCGCTTCCGACCACGCGGCTGGAAACTGCGGCACTTGAGACCGTTGGGCAGTGGCTGGCCGGCGAGGGCCTTGCGGCTGCAAAGGATGGACTGGGCCGTGCATTCGTTTCCGTATGGGACCGGCAGCATGCGCGCATCACCGCGCTGCACGCGCAGGCACTGCAGCTGCACGCGGCATTGCAGGAGGTTCCGGTTGACCTGCACCTGTGTCATACCGATCTGCATGCCGGCAATCTGCTGATGGGCAATGACGGTGGCCTGCACCTGATCGATTGGGACGGCCTGTCGCTGGCCCCGCGTGAGCGTGACCTGATGTTCATCGGTGCCGCGGTTGGCGGGCGCTGGGGGCGTGAGAATCCGCTGGGCTTCGAGGAGGGCTATGGCAGCGACCGCGGCGACCCGCGCTGGATCGCGTGGTACCGGCACTGGCGCATCCTGCAGGACCTGATCGAGTTCCAGCAGGTGTTGCTGGGCAGCGATGGAGAGGAGCGTTCGCCTCCATTGCGGCGGCAGTCGCTGCACTATCTGGGCGAACAGTTCGCGCCGGGCAATGTGTTCGATGCTGCGGAGCGTGCGTATCGCGCGCTGGCGTAGGTTCCGGGCCGTTGCCAGGATCGCCCCGGGTTGCCAGGATCGCCCGGGTAGAGTCGACTGTTAGTCGACTGCTCTTCGAATGAACCAGCAATGCCCGCGCTGCGCGCGATAGTCGACTAACAGTCGACTCTACCCGCAGCCTGTCCGTGCACGACCCATGGGTTGTCCATGCAGGTGGTTTTCATTCTGCGGGCTTGGCCGCTGCCGAGGCCGCCGCACTTGCGGCACGCCGCGACAACACCGCTTCGCGGTGGGCGATGTAGGCGTTCGCGGCGAGGATGATGCTGGCGCCGATGAGCGTCCAGCGATCCACGCTTTCGTTGAACAACAGCCAGCCGAAGAGTGTTACCAGCGGCAGCTGCAGGAAGCTGATCGGGGTCAGTGCCGAGACTTCACCGAGCCGCAGTGCCCGCGTCCACAGCAGCTGGCCGATAGTGCCGAGTACGCCGGTGGCCAGCAGCCACAGCCAGGCGATGCCGGTCGGCCAGACCCAGACGAACAGGGCCGGCACCAGCGACAGGGGTACCCAGAACACGTAGGTGTAGAGCACCACGGTGTCGGCGCTGTCGACGCGGGTCAGCTGCTTGATCTGGATCGCCACCAATGAGCTGAGCACGGCGGCAGCCACCGCCACCAAGCTGCCCGCGGTGAAGCCCGCGGTACCGGGCCGCACGATCACCAGCACGCCGATGAAGCCGACCACGACCGCAGCCCAGCGCCGCACGCGCACGGTCTCCCCCAACCACAGCACGGCGGCAATCGTGACGAACAGCGGCGTGGAATACGACAGCGAAACCGCCTGCGCCAAAGGCAGGTGGCCCAGCGCCCAGAACGCGCACAGCATCGAACCGAGGCCGATCGCACTGCGCACGAAATAGCGCGGCAGCTGCTGGGTCTTCAGCGGCGCATGGCCCGGGCGCAACAGCATCGGCAACAGGGCCAGCAGGCCGAAGGCGTTGCGGAAGAACGCTACTTCCTGGGTCGGCACGTAGCGCGTGGCATAGCGGATCGCCACCGCCATCAGGCCGAACGCCATCGTACTGCCGAGCATCAGCAGCGCCGCCCGCATCGGAGTGGCGCCTGTGGAAAGGGCGGGGGTGTTCACCACTGGGCGCCGAGCAGGCGGGGCTCCGGTTCGATCGGCACGCCGAACTTCTCCAGCACCGAGGCCGAGATGCGGCGTGCAAGTACCAGCAGTTCAGCGCCGCTGGCGTTGCCATGGTTGACCAGCACCAGCGCGTGGCTGGCGGCCACGCCGGCATCGCCTTCGCGGAAACCCTTCCAGCCGCAGGACTCGATCATCCAGGCCGCCGAAACCTTGCGCTTGCCGTCCTGGTCGGACGGGAACACCGGCAGGTCGGGGAAGTGCTGCAGCAGCACGTCAACCTGTTCCAGCGGCAGCACCGGGTTCTTGAAGAAGCTGCCGGCATTGCCCAGCACGTCCGGGTCGGGCAGCTTGCGGCGGCGGATCGCGATCACCGCATTGGCTACGTCCACCGCACCCGGCAGTTCCACGCCCTGTGCCTGCAGTTCCTCGCGGATGCCGGCGTAGTCCATGCGCAGGTCATGCAGCAATGGCAGCTTCAGCTCGATGGCAGTGATCAGGTAACGGTCCATCTGCTGCTTGAACACGCTGTCGCGGTAGGCGAAGCCACACTGTTCGTTGTCCAGCCGCACCCAGGCCTGTTCCTGGCAGTCCCAGGCCTCGACGGCCTGGATGAATTCGCCAACCTGCGCGCCATAGGCACCGATGTTCTGGATCGGCGCGGCACCGGCGGTGCCGGGAATCAGGGCCAGGTTTTCCAGGCCGGACAGGCCTTCCTGCAGCGACCACATCACCAGGCCATGCCAGGGCACACCGGCGCCGGCGCGGATCACCGCATGGTCGGCGCGGTGTTCAAGGAAACTGATGTCGCGGTTGCCGAACACCAGCACGGTGCCGGGCAGGTCTTCGGCGATCAGTACGTTGCTGCCGCTGCCCAGCACCAGCAGTGGGCCGTTGGCCACTTCGGGCAGCGCCAGCACTTCCGGCAGCAGGGCAGCGTCGTGCAGTTCCAGCAGCTGTGCCGCGCTGGCCTGCACATGGAAGGTGTTCAGTGCCTGCAGGGGCGCATTGCGGGTGAGCGTCCAGCGCAGCGGTGCGGCTGCATCGGTGGTGTCCATGGGCGCGCTCACAGCGGCGCCACCGCGCCGCGGCTCGGCGCTTCGCGGCGGCGACGGATCGCCTCCACGCATTCGGAGACCAGGGCGGGGCCACGGAAGATCAGGCCGCTGTAGCACTGCACCAGCGCGGCGCCGGCGGCCATCTTGGCCACGGCATCGGCACCGGACAGGATGCCGCCGACACCGATCAGCGGTACCGATTCGGGCAGGCGCGAACGCAGGCGGCGCAGCACCAGCGTGGACTGCTCCAGCACCGGCGCGCCGGACAGGCCACCGGCCTCGTTGGCCAGCGGATCGCCGGCCACTTTGCTGTGGTCGATGGTGGTGTTGGTGGCGATCACGCCGTCCACCTGCAGTTCGCCCAGCACGCGCGCGGCGGCATCGATGTCGCGTTCACTGAGGTCCGGCGCCACCTTCACCAGCATCGGCACGCGGCGACCGTGCTGCGCAGCCAGGGCTTCCTGGCGGTCACGCAGCTGGCTGACCAGCTGGCGCAGTGCGGTCTCTTCCTGCAGCTCACGCAGGCCGGCGGTGTTGGGCGAGGAGATGTTGACCGTGATGTAGTCGGCCAGCGGATACACCTTGTCCAGGCAGGCGATGTAATCGTCCACGGCCTGTTCGTTGGGGGTGTCCTTGTTCTTGCCGATGTTGATGCCGAGCAGGCCGCGACGGTTGCGCGCGCGTTCGACATTGCGCACCAGCGCATCCACGCCCGCGTTGTTGAAGCCCATGCGGTTGATGATCGCGTTGTGCTCCGGCAGGCGGAACAGGCGCGGCTGCGGGTTGCCGGCCTGCGGGCGCGGGGTGATGGTGCCGATTTCGACGAAGCCGAAGCCCAGCGCGAACAGCGCATCGATATGCTCGCCGTTCTTGTCCAGGCCAGCAGCGAGGCCGACCGGATTGGGGAACGTCAGCCCGAACACGGTGCTCGGCATCGGCGCGATGCGGGCGGCCAGCAGCGGCGTGGTGCCGGTGCGATAGGCCAGGTCCATTGCGGACAGGCCGAGGCCGTGGGCGCGCTCGGCGTCGAGCGAGAACAGGAAGGGGCGGGCAAGCGAATACATGCGTCGGTTCAGTCCAGCGTGCCGAGGAAGGCTCGGGTTCGATATTCAAAAGCAACCTGGCCGTCGACCGCGTGGGCGGCGAACAGGTCCTGCAGAGCGGCGATCATCGGCGCATGGCGCGGGTGACCGGGTTGGGGGGCATAGGAGGAGGACAGCAGGCGCCCTTGCAGGGCATCCAGATCCAGGTACTGCACGTTCGGCAGCTGCACCATGCCGCGCAGCCCGGCGCCGAACCAGGCCTGCATGGTGGCGTCGTCCTGGTAGCGCTCGGCCACGGCGGTGTAGTCGGTGCCGTAGTCCAGCAGCAGCTGTTCGTAGCCGACCAGGAACGGGCTGGCATCGAGCAGGCGCGAGTTCCAGTAGATCAGTGCCTGGCCACCCGGGCGCAGGATGCGCTGCCATTCGGCGCGCACCGCTACGGTATCGAACCAGTGGAAGGCCTGCGCGACGCTGACCAGGTCAACGCTGGCCGCGTCCAGCCCGGTGGCCTCGGCGCGGCCGTCGATGGCGCTGAACTGCGGGTACTGCGGTGCCAGCCACTGCTCGGACGCAGCGCGCATGGCGGCGTTCGGTTCCACCGCAATGACCGGATGGCCGGTGGCCAGGAACAGGCGGCTGGAAATGCCGGTGCCGGCGCCGATGTCGGCGACCACGGCCTCGTGGCCCACGCCCATGGGGCCATGCAGCCACTCCAGCAGGGCGGGCGGGTAGTCGGGCCGGTAGCGGACGTAATCGGCGACGCGACTGCTGAAGCGTTCAGTGCTGTCGGAAACGGTCATGGCGATCAGTTCGACATCGCGGCGAGCCAGGCCAGGCCGCCGAAGAACAGGATGAAGACCAGGATGGCGGCGACTACCGCGCCGACCATCACCCAGCCCAGCACAAGACCGGTGACGGCAAGGCCATCGCCTTCCAGTTCCTGCGGGCGGCGGCGGATCTCGGCGCGGGCCATGTGGCCGGTGACGATGGCCACGATGCTGGCCACGAAGGGCAGGACGGTCCAGCTGGCGATGCCCATGACCAGGCTGACTACAGCCAGGGCGCTTGTCTGTCGGGGTGCCACGCTCATCGGGGTCCTCCTTGGCAGTGTGCACATGATAGTGCCTCTGCCCGGGCAATCCCATGGGCAGCGCCCTGTAGAGCCGAGCCCATGCTCGGCTGGACCCTGGACAATGCAGTGTCGACCGCGCCTCGCGCGCTAGCCGAGCGTGGGCTCGGCTCTACAGATTCAGCCCATCAACACCTGGCCGCCGTCCACATTGAGCACATGGCCGGTGATCCAGCGCGCCAGCGGCGAGCACAGGAACAGGGCCGCGTCGGCAATCTCGCGCGGATGGCCGAAGCGGCCGAACGGGATCTTCGCCACGGTGCCGTGGTACAGCGCGGGGTCTTCGGTGCGGCGGCGATCCCACAGGCCATCGTCGAATTCGATGGAACCGGGTGCGATGGCGTTGACCCGGATCCGGTCCTTGGCCAGCGCCAGTGCCTGCGAGGTGGTGTAGTGCGACAGCGCGGCCTTGGCGGCGGCGTAGGGTGCGCCGCCGGGGCGTGGCTGCTGTGCGGCGATCGAGGACAGGTTGAGGATGCAGGCATCGCTGGATGCGCGCAGCCACGGCTGTGCCAGGCGCGAAGCCCGCACCGCCGCCATCAGATCGATCTGCAGGCTGGCGGCCCAGCCATCTTCGTCATCGGCCATGCCGTAGCCGGTGGCGTTGTTGACCAGCACATCGATGCCGCCGAGTGCATCGGCCGCGGCCTGCAGCCAGGCCTGGATCTGGCCGACGTCGGCCAGATCGGCGGAGACGGTATGCAGCGGGGTGCCCTGTGCCTGCGCATCGGCACGCAGGGCATCCAGGCCGGCCTGGCCACGCGCGCAGACCGAGACCTGTGCACCGGCGCCGGCAAATGCCAGCGCCATTTCACGACCGATGCCCTTGCTGCCGCCGGCGATCAGCACGCGGCGGCCGGTGAAATCAATCACCGGCTTGCGACCTTGTAGAGCCGAGCCATGCTCGGCTGCATTTCCAAAGGTGTTCATGGCGCATCCTGCCGAGCATGGCCTGGCACTACAGAAGGCATCACAGATCGAACTTGATGCCCTGGGCCAGCGGCAGCGAGTCCGAATAGTTGATGGTGTTGGTCTGGCGGCGCATGTAGACCTTCCACGCATCCGAACCCGACTCGCGGCCACCACCGGTGTCCTTCTCGCCACCGAAGGCGCCACCGATTTCCGCACCGGACGTGCCGATGTTGATGTTGGCGATGCCGCAGTCGCTGCCGGCCGCCGACAGGAACTTCTCGGCGGTCTTCAGGTTCTGGGTGAAGATCGAGGACGACAGGCCCTGCGGCACACCGTTCTGCATGTCGATGGCTTCGTCGATGCTGTCGTACGGCATCACGTACAGGATCGGCGCGAAGGTCTCGTGCTGGACCACGGCGTCGCTGTTCTTCAGGCCGGAGACGATGGCCGGCAGCACGAAGTTGCCTGCGCGGTCGATGCGGGTGCCGCCGGTTTCGATGGTGCCGCCGGCAGCCTTGGCCTGGGCGATGGCATCGAGGAACTGCTGCACGGCACCGTCGCTGTTCAGCGGGCCCATCAGGTTGGCGGCATCGGTCGGGTCGCCGATCTTGCCTTCGACCTGCTTGTAGGCCTTGACCAGGGTGGCCAGCACGTCGGCGTAGATCGAGCGGTGCACGATCAGGCGGCGGGTGGTGGTGCAGCGCTGGCCGGCGGTGCCGACGGCGCCGAACACGATGCCCGGCACGGCCAGCTTCAGGTCGGCGGTTTCGTCCAGGATGATGGCGTTGTTGCCGCCCAGTTCCAGCAGGCAGCGGCCGAGGCGGCGCGCAACCTTCTCGTTGACGGTGCGGCCGACCTGGGTCGAGCCGGTGAAGCTGATCAGCGGCACGCGACGGTCATCGACCATCTTTTCAGACAGTGCGGTACCAGCGTCGTTGATCAGGAAGAAGATGTCCGGGAAGCCGGCTTCGCGCAGGGCGTCGTTGCAGATTTTCAGCGAGGCAATGGCGGTCAGCGGGGTCTTGTTGGACGGCTTCCAGATGCACACGTCGCCGCAGATGGCGGCCAGGAACGAATTCCAGCTCCACACCGCGACCGGGAAGTTGAAGGCCGAGATGATGCCGACCAGGCCCAGCGGGTGGTACTGCTCGTACATGCGGTGGCCGGGGCGCTCGGAATGCATGGTGTAGCCGTACAGCATGCGGCTCTGGCCCACGGCGAAATCGGCGATGTCGATCATCTCCTGCACTTCGCCATCGCCTTCCGGCTTGCTCTTGCCCATTTCGAGGGCGACCAGCGAGCCCAGCGCATCCTTGTGCTTGCGCAGCGCTTCGCCGCACAGGCGCACGGCTTCACCGCGACGCGGCGCCGGCGTGGTGCGCCAGACCTTGAAGGCTTCCTGGGCGCGGGCGACGATGGTCTCGTACTCGGCCTCGGTGGTCGCGCGGACCTGCGCGATCGGCTCGCCGGTGGTCGGGTTGACCGGGGTGATCAGCTCACCGCTGGTCGCGCTCGACCACTCCCCGTTGCCCAGGTACGTGCCAGCGTTGATCGCGTCCAGGCCAAGGGACTTGAGCAGCTCGGAAGACATGCAGACTCCTGTGTTTCGTTACGTTGTTTGGCGCCATCGCGGGCAGGTGGGGGACGCGATGAACTGAATCGCCGATGGTAGCAGAGCGGCCTGTCCGGCCATGGTGCAACGCGCCAGCGCCGCCGTGTGGAGCACGAATGCTTGGAGGGCAGGGTGTGTTGCCTGTAAACTTCCCGGCTGCATGGCCCCGTAGCTCAGCTGGATAGAGCGTCCCCCTCCTAAGGGGAAGGTCGCCCGTTCGAATCGGGCCGGGGTCACCATAATCAAGCACTTAGGCGCAGTTCGGCATGTCGGTGTTGCTCTATTTCGCCACTTTTCGGACCTGATTTGGCACAGTTGGCACACCACTTTTTTTGATGGGCAGGCCATGGACGAAGCAGCGCCGCTGGACCTCTACTGCTGCCTTACCTCGTTGAGTATTGGGTGCGAGCCTTTCGACCTGGGCAACGGCCTGGCGCTGCAGCCCGGCTACACGCATGTCATGTCAAACACGATGGTTGCAATCCGGCGTCCCGCGATGCCCGGTCAGCACCATCCAGGCCCTTGGGCAGCAACAGGACATGGGTTTGGCTTCGATTCCGAAGTGGCGCTGTATATCCCGGCTAGCTATAAGCGGCGCAAATCCGATTCAAGAGCGATTGCAATGCAGCTAGTTGCATTGCTCAGATTGTGGGTTGATCCGCGCATCCGTTTGATCCTCGGATCCAATATTTCTCCCCAGAGTATCGAGTGGTCACCCGAGAAGGGGCGGGCTCATGTCGCGAACGCGGTTGAGGTGCAGCCTTGGTATTTCCAGCTGCACCCGGCCACGGAGCGTGATACGCGGCAAGACCTCGAGTGGGTTCGGGAAAACTGGGAGGCGGCGCTAGATCTGGTAGAGAGCAGCGCAGCGTTCAGCCTGGCCGTCGACGCATTGGCCAATGCTCAGCTGATACACAGCTCAGCTCTTGGGCTAGTGTCGGTATGGGGCGCTTTGGAGGCGCTGTTCACCGGGTCAAACAGTGAGCTTAGGTTCCGAGTGTCGGTCATGATAGCCGCGTACCTCAAGCCGCCTGGTCCGGAGCGGACCGCGCAGCACAAGAAGGTGTTGAAGCTGTATGACGCACGGTCGGCTGCTGCGCATGGGTCTCCAAAACACTCATCCGACGATTTGCTCGCCTCCCTCGAACTGTTGCGCAAAGTGATCATCAAGATGATTGAGGCCAAGAAAGTCCCGACTAAAGAAGAGCTTGAAGGCTTGCTCTTCGGGTCGTGACAGCGACTCAGTAGCGGAGCTTTGCGACAGCGCCGTCATCACCATCCGGCGTCAGATGCGCGTAGTATTTCTCCGTCGTTGCGTAGTCAGCGTGTCCTGCGAGGATCTGCACTCGACGCAGTGGCACGCCTGCCATCACCATGTGTGCGCAGAAGGTGTGACGGAGTCGGTGTAGGTGCCCGCCGACCCCGGCCAGCTCCGAATCTTTCTTGAACCAGGCAGACACGGTGTCCTTGTGTACCGTGACGAGCGGATCTGGCAGATGCCGAAGCGCCCAGCTGGCATAGCGGTTTAGGGGAACCTCCCGCCACTTCCCTGACTTTGTCCGGCCTTCGCCGTTCTCGTCCGGATCGCTTTCAACAAGCAGGCGTCCGCCCACGACCGAGTTTTTCTCCAAGCCGATGATCTCGCCCCGACGCAGCCCGGTGTGGGCCATGAAGAGCCAAAGCGGCGCACGGGCGGGGTTCGCCCGATACAACCGGCGCATCGCGGCCCGGTCATAGAACTTGACTGCCACGCTCCGCACGCCGCGAGGGGCTTTCACGGTGGCGAGCGGGTTCACGTCCAGCTCTTTCCATTGGACGCCGCGGTTGAATGCCGCCTTCAGCCGCCGAATCTCCTTCCCCACAGTTTCCTTTGCCGCCTTGTCGTCTAGCAACCTGGCGCGCTTGTACTGCTCCACCTCGACTGCTCGTATGCTATCGATCGGCCGGTGGCCGAAGCGCTCGATGAATCTCTTCACCTCGCTCCTGGCCTTCGAAATCGTGGTCGGGTGCTCTGCCTCGTACCAGTCCAGATACCACTCCAAGTAGTCGCGGACCTTTGGCAGGCGCGCCAAGATCCGCACCCCATGGGTCAGTTCTGCTTCTTTCGCGACACGTATTCTCTCCGCCTCACGGGCGTCAGGTTGCCCAATGGACCGGCGAAAGCGCTCGCCGCCTTCCGCCCAGTCGAGGTAGGCCT
Organism: Stenotrophomonas sp. SMYL89; assembly: GCF_036319985.1. NCBI lineage: Bacteria > Pseudomonadati > Pseudomonadota > Gammaproteobacteria > Lysobacterales > Lysobacteraceae > Stenotrophomonas > Stenotrophomonas sp. SMYL89. Next base: position 121,014 of record NZ_JAWIRW010000008.1, read on the forward strand.
TGCTGCCGCGCCAGTAGAGTCGAACCTTTGCCATTCCTCTGCACCTTGGATCGCGGCATAGAGCGCCGCCTTTTCGTACAACTGCTTTCCCATGAAGCGGCGGGGAGTGAGCCCGTAGCACATGGCGTTCTTCCTGAACTGGCTGTTTGAGACGCCGCAGTAGTGGGCGGCTTCCTCGACGGTGAGCCAGTCTTTCCCTGACAGGTCGAGCCTTTCAGCGGCGCCCATTGGCGCCTCCCGCGACCTTCCTCTTGGCCGTCGGCTGTTCCGCGAGACTGAGGTTGAATTGCACGACGTTGTCGGGGACGGCCTCCGAAGACAGTGCCCGTGCGCTGCGAGGCGGGCGGTTGAGCCGACGCCACGCTGCGATGGCCTTGTCGGGATCGGAATGCTTGCTGGTCGACCTGCAGGCGCACTCGACCAGGTGGCCACCGCCGGCAGAGGCGCAGCGCTTGTCGTGGATGTGGCGCGCGCGGTGGCCGGCGGCGCAGTTCGGCAACCCTTCCGGGTGGCTGATATGTTCCTGGGTCATGGCTTGTTGCACTCCTCGATGTGGGCCTGGAGCTTTTCCAGGAGGAAGGCGGCTTGCGCCGCACGGTGGCGGCGGTCGTAGGAGTTGAGGTTGGCCGGGGCGTCCCTGAGCCACTGCAGTGGCTGGACCAGCCAGGACGGGTCGAACGGGAGCAGGGTGCGCGGATCGACCTTCTTGTCCGGCGGGAAGCAATCCGGGCCTGCCCAGTCCTGGCTCATGCCGCAGCGTGTGCACTCGTTGTGCTGGAAGTCGTGGACTTTCTCGGGCTGCATTACACGCGGTGATTCGAAGAGTGCGCGGACAACGAGCCCACGTTGATGGGCAGCGTAGACGTGCCCTGCGTCGGCCCGCATCCAGCAGCCAGGCCGGTGATCGTTCTTGTGGCGGTACTCCCAGCGCACTGGCTGCGCGGTGTAGAGCGCTTTCAGCAGGGTGTCGGCCCAAGCGCGCACCTGGCGACCATCAAGAGAGGAGGCTGGATCAACACGCCGCATCGCGGAGAGAACCGCGGCGACAGGCGACGAAGCCTTGGTGACTTCAATCGCGGTCGCCGGTGTTGTTACATGGGCATGTGTCGTCATGTCAACTGTTCTTGCAGCGAAACGCTTGTTTGCGAAGGGATGAGCGTTGTAAGTTCAGAAGAGCCGTTAATGCACTGGGACTAAAGTTATGAATTTCGAACAAATCAACATGCACGAAGTGCAACTTTTCGCCGCGGGTCGCCGCTTCACGGCACTGCTTTGGATTGAGTCGTCGAGTTGCGTGCATCTCAAGAAAATCTGTCTGGAGAGCGGGGAGGTCCTGCCTTCCCATCGGGTCGCATACCGTAGTGAGGAAGAGGCAAAGGACGCCGCACGGGGAGCTGTTGAGGCTTGGGCCAATGGCAACTGACGCAGTCATGCTGCCTCCGCCATGTCGGCCGGCACCCGGTCCAGATTGGCCTCGGCCAGGGCACGCAGCGGTGGCGGGCTGACGCTGTTGCCGACCATGCGCACGGCGGCGCTGGTGCTGAGCGGAGTGCCGTTGGCCGTGCGATCAATGATGTAGCCGGGTGGGAAGCCCTGGGCGCGGTACAGCTCGTGCGGCTTGAGCATTCGTAGACCGATATCCACGATCACGTATGGCGTGCCTTGGATGTGAACCGTCACCAGCGCAAGGCGATCCTTGGTGGTCACCGTGTCCACGGGGTCGTGCAGATCCACGGCGATGCCGCTGCCGTAGTACTTCACCAGGAACGCAGCCACGCGAAGAGCACCGGCTTCCTGCTCAGGACTGAGCCTGCATTCGACCTCGGCGAAGCGGGTGGCACCGGCCAGAACGGTCGGCAGCGGCGCGCGAACGTCATTTCCCACAACGTTTTGCGCCATTGCGGTCAGGTGCGCGGCGACCAGACGCTGCTGGCTGCCGCTGGCGGTGATGGTGCTGACCGGATCGCGCGCGTCGTTGCCTGCGCCCTGGTAGAAGCCGCCATTGGCCTGCTCGAGGAAGGCTGTTGCCACACCAAGCGCATGCGCCGCGCCGGCAGGGCGCACGGCACCAGCACCAGAAGTGATCGTCGGCACCGGCTCGGTGGCGGCCGTGCCGATGCTGTCGCCCCGGAACTTCACCAGGTGCGGGGCGGCCACAGCGTGCTTCACATCGCCCGCGACAATCGTGCCCAGCGGCCGCTGCAGGTCCAGCGCACGCGGGGCCTGGCCCTCGCGCTCGCCGTAGCCGGTCTGGACAAGCGTTGGGGATACTAACGAGAAGTGCCCACCTTTCACCCCGGCGCAGACAGTGGGAAGTGGCTCTTCCGCCGCCATCGTCCGCTGGCGGCTTGCGTTTGCATGCTCGGTGAGGAACGGTGCCAAAGCGGGTGCGGCCAGCATCAGCTCGCCGCGGTTGGCGGCCGTGATGGTGCGCATGGGGTCACGCACGCTATGCACGCGGTCGCCGCCCTGATGTGTTACGGGAACAATGAAGGGATCGGCCGAGTTGATGACATGCCGCATGACCCCTTTGGCGATGCGACGCATCGTGGCGTCGGCCAGCGGCCGGGCGCGGGTGAAGATGGATGGGCAGGGAATGGAGAAGTCCAGGCAGTCGGCGGCGGTCACGTGCGGCCTCTGCCCCGGAGCCGAGCCATGGCTCGGCTCGGGCCACACGATGGCCTGGCCGTCGCGGCGGCCGAGCAGGAACAGGCGTTCGCGGCTGGTGCCGGCGCCATAGTCGCTGGCCACCAGCTTACGCCACTCGACCACATAGCCCAGCGCACGCAGTGCGGCTACGAACTGCTGCCAAGTGCGGCCGCTGTGGCGCTTGTCCGGCACCAGCTGCTGGTTCTCGACTGGCACGCGCTCGCCGCGCGCTGCGACCGTGCCGTCCATCTTGATGACGCGGCCCGTGTCCTTGCAGCGCTTCGCCACGAGCGGCCCCCAGGTCAGGATTTGCCAGACGTTCTCCATCGAGATGATGCGCGGCGCGGTGTTGGTGCCGTGCAGGCGATCCGCGCGCAGCAGCTGGCCAACCCACTTCAGCACCACCCACGACAGTGCACGGGTCTTGCGGCTGCGCGGCTGGCCGCCCTTGGCCTGGCTGAAGTGCGTGCAGTCCGGCGAGGCATGGAACCAGCCGATGGGGCGGCCGGCCACGTCCACGCGCGGGTCGGCGTGCCAGATATCCTCGCGGTGGTGCTGGGTCAGCGGGTGGTTGGCGGCGTGCATGCCGATGGCCAGCTCGTCGTGGTTGTAGGCCAGTGCGGGATCGATGCCTAGGGCCTGCTTGAGCCCTTCCGATGCGCCGCCACCGCCGGCGAACAGATCCACGACGATTTCACCCTGGCGCAGGCGAGAGTTTTGAGGTGGAGGAAAGTTGAAGGAGCACGAGCCATCAGCCACGGGCATTCTCCACAAGGGACGTGTAAGTTGACTCCACCAAACCAGAGCGGAGAAGGGAGCTATGCAAGAGACAAACCTGGCTGATTGGTTGAGTGCAGTCGGATCTGTCGGCGCGGTCATAGTCAGCGTTGGTCTTTTCTACGCGTCGCAGCGCGATAGGCTGCAGTCGGAGCGCGCGCAGGCTCGGAATGCGGCGCTTTTGGTGCTTCCTCAGTTCAAGAATGCAGCAAGCACACTTACGTGGACGCTTGATCGAGTCGTCAATGGCTACGATCCGCGCAACCTTGGCAGCGATGAAGACGGAAGGATTGAACTCGGATTCCTTCGACGCAGTTTTGCTGTCTTCGAACCGGTGCTTCCTGCCATAGGAATCCTTGGCGTTTCCGCCCCGGCTACACAGCAAGCGTTTCACCTTTTCCGCAAGCTCCGAGACGATGTCGACTCCTACTACGACGACGACTTTCCTCAAGATGCAGTGGCGGCCTTTGACGGCGATGCCTGGGCGGAAACTCAAGATCTTCTGAAGAAAGCTGATGCCAAGATGCGCTTGGCTATCGCGCAGATGCTGATGCTTCTTGAGAGCAAGGACACTCGGGGGAAATGAGTCGGCGCAGCAGCCGTGTTTATGACGGGTGGCGCTCATGCAGCACCGCCTTGGGCGCTTGCGCCCTCGGTGGAGGCAATGAAGGCCTGCAGCTTCTTCCGGCTTGCAGGCGGGACTGCGATGTAGGTGCGGCCGGCAATAACGTGGTGCTGGCCAGCGGTCTCGCTGAAGGTCGGTGCGGTATCTGCAGCCGCGAACATGACCATGGCCTTTGCGCCGTGGGTGCGGCGCCAGCCTGAGACGCTCCAGCCGCCTTCATCCTTCATGGCGCGCAGCCGCATGCCGCAGCCTGGCACTTCGATGATCGCGAAGCTCGGAGTGGTGGGAGCGCTCATGCAGCACCTGCCTGCGCGCGCGCTGCGCGGCGGGCCGCAGCGACAGCGCCTGCTGCGCTCTTACCCTGCCGCAGGACGGAATTGGCGGCGACGCTGGCGGCGGCGATGACCTGGTTGGGGAGGAGGCCCCATCGGCGCCCGGCGCGGGCGACGATGCCAGCGGCGGCTGCGGCGCGCTGGGCGTTGGAGTGGTGGGCGAGGGCGGCGCTCATGCAGCTGCGCCCTGCTGCGCGGCGCGCAGCTGCTTGGCAGCTTCCAGTAGCTGGCCGGCGTAGCGCTCGGCTTCGTCAGCGGACTGGAGGAGGCGGGCGGCGCCGAGGTCGGAAACCACCTTGGCGTTGTGGTTGTCGGCAGTGACGGTTGGCGTCGACTGGCGAACGCCGAGGGAAAGGGTGGACATGCTGATCTCCTGCGCCCGGCCCCGGGATGGGGTGTTGGTGGGCGGCTGGAGCTAAAGTTAGTCGAGAGCTAATCGTTAGTCAACAGCTATCAGCTAATGAATTGATGAATTGAGTTAGGTGGTGTTTCGGCCGTGCTAACGTTCCCGGTCTATACGAGGAAGGATCAACTATGGAGTGGGGTTCTACGGGCGTGACGCTTTTCTTTGTGGTGATGGGCCTGGTCGTGACCGTCCTGTGGATCTTCGTTCCGTTCGCAATCTTCGGCATCAAGCCGCTTCTGCAGGGCATTCTTGTGGAGCTGCGCAGAGCGAACGCGATCGCGGAGGCGCGCGATCCGGGCGTTGCTGCTTCGTCGCCTTCAGTGACTCCCGCCCGAGAGGCGGAGCCACATGGTGCATTGGCTACTATGCGCGCTGCCATTCGGCAAGCCGACCGGCCGTGACTGAGAAAAAGAAAAGGCCCCGCACTGGCGGGGCCTCTTCTTCTCGCTAGCACAGACCGGGACCTAGAATTTACGCAAACCTGCGTGGATTAGTGCCTTCCCCAGGATGCTCACATCGCCAGGATCTGGCCGATAGGCCGGGAAGTCAGTGTTGACGCTTACGACGTAGAGACCGTCGCCGCGCTTCTGCAGCATCTTGATCTGCGTCTCGCCACCGATGTTGATCAGGTAGTAGTCGTCACCGTCGAAGAAGTCGCAGCTGGTGTCGATCCAGACAATGTCGCCGTCTTCGAGCTTGGGCCGCATCGACGGCCCACGGCCGGTGATGATCTGGATCCTGCCTGGCTTAGGTAGGTAACCGAGCTTCCTGCGGACTTCCCATTCTGCAACCTCGATGGTCTTCACCACCTCTGGGTAGTCCTGGTTAACCATCCCTACGCCCATCCCTGCACTCCCTTCAAACAAGTCGAAGCGAACATAGCCGGGTGGCGTCTCATTCTCCGGGATTGGTGAGACGGATACCTCCCCGTCTTCACCCCACTGGGGTCGATCCATCCAGCCATGGTCCTTCCCCAGGGCGCTGCTGATCTTCTTCGCCACATCGTCGCCGATGTACTTCCCGCCGAGCAGCTGGGACACGTAGGACGCAGACAAGAAGCCGCCCAGCTGGGCGCCTTGATCCCGACGGCCCTTGACCCCCTTCATTTCAAGGGCATCGATCAGGTGTCGAAAATTGCGGCTGCGGATTTCTCGAATGTCCATCACTGGAGGTTAGCTGGTAACTAATCGAATTCGTGCAGCTGCCAGCTTGCAATAAGCTATTAGCTGTGGACTAATAGCTGGCATGAACATGTCAGCCCTCGATAGAGCAGTTCAGTCGGCAGGTAGCCAGCAGGCTCTTGCTCAGCTCCTCGGCATCAAGCCGCCGTCGGTATCCGGCTGGTACGACCGCTGTCGCGTCCCAGCAGAACGTTGCATCGCAATTGAAATGGCGACTGGCGTCTCCCGTCACCAGCTCCGCCCGGACGTCTTCGGGCCAGATCCGGCCGAATCCCAGGGTGAGGTAGGCGCGCAGTTGCGCGTAGAGGTGAAGGGCGACATTCGCCTCAGTAAGCGCGCGCTGCGCGACAGGCTCGGTATTGGCAGCGACAAGCACCTCGCCGTCCTGCTGAAGCTGACCGTAGAAGAGGTCGAGGCTTGGGCGGAGGAGGGTGCTCTGCCCGCGCTGCCTCAGATCCAGCGCCTGCTCGGTGTTGAGGCTACGCCAGTGGCCGAGCCCGCAAACGATGATCCGGACGCCCACCGTATTGGGCCCGTCGACAGCGCCTGAAAGGCCATCCCTGGCCGTCATCCCTGACTTGTTGATCTGCATGGCGCCCATCGTGCGCCACCCGGGCCCAGCCCGAAACCTTGAAACACAGCCTTCCCCAAGGTGACCCATGACCTGCCGCACATCCGCTCTCAACTGGCTCGACGTTCTCTACAACTCCGTGCGCAAGACGCCCGGCGGTGTCGTGGACGCAGCCGCCTTCCTGGCCGACCGCCGCGGCAAGTCCATGCACCCGGAAACGCTGCGCGCCAAGCTGCGCGGGCTGGAGGGTGAATCGGTGACGCTGGAAATTGCCGAACTGTTGACCGAATGGATGCAGGAGAAGGCAGGCGGCAACGACTACGCCTTGGACTGGATGCAGGCGCTGGCTGGGCAGTTCGGCATGGCCGTCGCCACGGTCCCGCCGCCGCCGGAGGGAGGCTGGTCGGACGAGATTGGCGCCATCCAGACGAAACTGCTGGAGATCACCACGCGGGTGGGGCGGCTGTCTGGCACTGCAGTGGATGCGATGGCCGATCGCCAGATCGACAGCGACGAAGCGCGCCTGATGGTGGAAGAGGCTAACTCGCTGATCACGATGGCGCATCGCCTCATCCGCAACGTGTCGCGCGCTGCGGCGAAGGGGAGGGCACGTCGATGAACCATCCGGCCCGATCAACCGACCTCAGCACCAGTCACGAGGCCGCACGCTACGTCGTTCAATCCGGTTTGCAGGGAGACCAGCAGGCCGCAGCAGCCTCTGCAGTGAAGCGTCATCCCGGCCTTACCAGCCATGAGCTTGCTCAAGAGACCAACATTTGCCGATACGTGCTGGCACGCCGTCTCCCCGAGCTGGCCGAAGCTGGCCGTGCTTGGCGCGGGCCGAAGAAGCCCTGCTCGATCTCGGGCCGGAGCGCCTGCACCTGGTGGCCGGTTGCGCCGGGCGAAAACATGACGCTGGGGCTCTGACATGTCGACCATCATCATGTCGCAGTGCTGGCCGCTGCAGGGCCTGAGCGTCACGCAGAAGGCTGTTCTGATCTCGCTGGCTGACCAAGCCAACGACGACGGCGTGTGCTGGCCAGCCGTCGGCACAATCGCCTCGCGCTGCTGCATGTCGGCGCGCGCTGTGCGCAGCGCCATGGATCACCTGGAGGCCGTTGGCCTGCTGGCGCGTGATCGCCGGTTCAACAGCAGCACGGTCTATTCGGTCACGCCGGCCAAGTTCAACGCGGCCGCTGCGCCGTCCAAGGGCACCCGCAAGACCGCAAAGAACGGTGCTGCACCGGGCGCAGGTGCTGCGCCCCATGCAGGGGGTGCGCCCGGTGCAGAAGGGGATGCGCCCGGCGCAGGGGGTGAGGCAGCGGGCGCAGGTCTGGAGGTGCGCCCCGTGCCGCCTAACCGTCATATAACCCCCATTGAACCGTCAGATGAACCGCCAGTTGCGCCGCCGGTGGCGACGCCGCCGACGAAGGCGGAGCTGGAGGAGCAGATGCAGCTGGCCTGCAAAGCGACGTGGGGCGCCTACCGAGCCGCCTACCGCAATCGCCACGGCGTGGACCCCGTCCGCAACGCCAAGGTCAACACCAACGTTCGGGATCTGGTGAAGCGACTGGGACGTGACGAGGCGCCGCTGGTGGCTGGGTGGTTCGTGAGCGTCAACGAGCAGTACGCCGTGAAGCGCATGCACGACCTGGGTGTGCTGCTGGCCGGCGCTGAAGCGTACCGGACCCAGTGGGCCACCGGTCGACAAGTGACCGCCACCATCGCCCTGCAGCAGGACCAGACCCAGGCCAACGCCTCGGCCGCCGACGACGCCAAGGCGCTGCTGCGCCGCATGAAGGGGAGCGCCAATGCTCAGTGATGCCGATCAGGAGAGGCTGGTCGAAATGCTGGTGGCCACGGCTGAAGTGATGGGCGAGCAGATCCGTCCGGCCGCTGCGGCCTACATGGTCACCGACCTGGCGACCTATTCGCTGCCGGTGCTGGCCAACGCGCTGACTGCCTGCCGGCGCGAGGTGAAAGGCAAGCTCAGCCTGGCCGCGATCATGGAGCGCATTGACGACGGACACCCGGCACCCAACGAAGCATGGGCCGTGGCCATCCGCGCCGCTGACGAGGCGGTAACGCTGGTGTGGAGTGAGCAGACCCGTGATGCGTGGACTGCGGCACTGCCGCTGGTAGAGGCTGGCGACAAGATTGCGGGCCGGGCCGCATTCCTGGAGGTCTATACCCGGTTGGTGAAGGAGGCGCGCGCTGCAGGCGGCTGCGCCGTCTACCAGCCGTCGCTGGGCCACGACGCTAGCGCCCGCGACGCAGCGCTGCAGCAGGCAGTCAACGCTGGCCGCCTGGCGCATGAGCAGGTGGCCGAGTACCTGTCGCTGCCACCGGCCACGCCGGCGTTCAACCCGCTGGCGCTGTTGGCCGGCCGAGTCGAGGCGAGCCCGGAAGCAAACGAACGCACGCGGAAGCGGCTGGCCGAGATCGCCGAGCTGTTCGGCTCCGCTCAGGACGCCGCGGCATGAGTCAGGACCACGTCGAACTGGAAGTGCGCCCGGTGTGCGAGCCGGTGGCGGTGGCCGGCTGGTATTTGGCCTATGGGTACGGGATCAAGCCGCTGGTGCTGTACGCCACCCGTGGCACCCGGGTGTGGCGCGATGGCATGCGGCAGATTCCGATCACGCGCTACGCCGGCCCGATCCCGGAGTTGCGTTGATGTGGTCGAAGGCACCACCACCGACGAGGGAAGAGAGCGCCCGCATCGAGCTGGCCAAGACCGGCCCGTGCATGGCCTGCCTGGTGCTGCTGCAGCAGCAGCTGCTGGAGCCGGAGCTGGTGGTCTACGGCTGCGACTACAACCACACCAAGAGCGGGAACCTGCGGCGCGGGCACATGGACGGCTTCGCCCTCTGCAAGTGGCACCACCAGCGCTACCCGATGGAGGGGAACACCTTCGCGACGATGCGCCAGATCTACGGCCCGAGCCTGATGGATGGCTCGCGGATCTTCCACGAGACGTACGGCTCAGACGATGAGCTGATTGCAAACCAGACCTACATCAACGAACTGAGGGCAGCAGCATGAAGAACACGAAGGTCATGGCGCCGAGGGTCAATCCCCAGCGGGCGCCACGCGAGCGCCGGATGGACCACAACACCGTTTCCCGGCCCAAGCGAGCAAAGGCCGCGAGACGCGCTGGCTGCCCAGCCGAGACCGTGGAGCAGTTCAAGGCGCGTGGCGGCGAAGTGCAGCACCTGACGGCAAGCTGGGAGCAGCGAGCATGACCGCCGCACTCGCGGCCCGGCCGGATGTTCCTGCGTGATCGACCCTCACCTGGTCCAGATAGAGGCCCTCAAAAGGGCCGCATTGAGTAAACACCTGGCGCGATCGCGCGCTGCACGAGCAAACCACCAAGGGGAAGGCGAATGCGACTGAACGATGCCCGCGAACTGCTGTCCAGCCGGACTGGCCCAAAGTCGATGAGCTTTGATGGAGTCGGCGGTGGTCCGTCGACGCAGGAGATCGTCGCTGCGCTGGCAGACGTTCCTCAAGGCCTGGGGCATGAGCTGCTGCAGGCGTTGTGGTGGCCCGAGAGCGGCCTGCGCCGTCGGGAGCAGCTGCGGCAGGCAGTCGTTGCGTTGGTCGCGCCCGAGTTCACTCGACAGATGCACGCACTTGCCGACGCGCGTACGGAGTTCGGGATCGCGAAGGCCAGTATGGGCTGGTGCGGGGGCGTGGTTACGGATACCCAACGGCGGGAGGTTCGCCGGTCCGAACAGGCGCTGGAAGATGCGCGTTCGGCGGCATGGCCGAACAACACGATGGAGCAACTCGGGGTGCTGGCTGGGGCGGTCATCGCCGAGATGTCCGGTGCATGCGATTGCTCGCGCTGCGCTGGGAAGAAGGTTCTGCCGGATCCGGCGGGAGCAGGCATCGTGAGCTGCGGGGACTGTGGCGGAAGCGGCTTTGAACACCTGAGCGGTCGTAAGCGTGCGGCTGCCATCGGGGCCGATTGGTCGGCCTACAGCCGGTTCTGGAGACCTGTCTATGAGTGGATGTTGGCCAACTTCCGCGCTGCCGAGGCGCGCGCTGCAAGGCAGTTCAACAAGGCGCTTACGCACGCTGCCTAACGATGACTTCCTAGGTCATCGAAAAAGGCGGCAATCTTCCCAGCATCCAGACGCAAGCCCCGGCCCAGCCGGGGCTTTTCTATTTCGGAGACGCCATGGCGCAGATCACTCCCCAACAGGCTGGCGGCGTGAACGTCGTGGCCGTCCTCGACATGCTGGCCTGGTCCGAGGGGACCGATAACGGCAAGCAGCCCACCAAGGACCGCGGTTATGACGTGATCGTTGGCGGGCGGCTCTTCACGAACTACGGTGACCACCCGCGCGTGCTGGTGGATCTGCCTAAGCTCAAAATCCAGTCCACTGCGGCCGGCCGCTACCAGGTGCTGCGCCGCTACTTCGACGCCTACAGGAAGACCCTCGGCCTGAAGGACTTCACGCCGTTGAGCCAGGACCTGATCGCGCTGCAGCAGATCCGGGAGCGCCGCGCGCTGCCGCTGATCCAGGCAGGCAAGATCCCGGAGGCCATCAAGGCGGTCAGCAACATCTGGGCGAGCCTGCCCGGCGCCGGGTACGGCCAGCACGAACACCATCTTGCTGACCTGGTGGCCGTCTATCGCAAGGCCGGCGGGACGGTGACGCCGTGACCGGGCTGGACGTGGACTGGCAGGCAATCGGCACTGCCGTCGGAGGGCTGATGGTTGGCGCCGGCGGTGTGGCGTTGTGGTGGCGCAAGCAGTTCGTAGAGACAGCCAGGGAAGGGGCCGAGGTCAACGTGATCCAGCTGATGCGTGAGGAAGTGACCAGGCTGGGCGAACGAGTAGGGCGGATGGAAGCCAGAGAGCTTCGCCTGATCCGCCATATCTACAGGCTTGAAGGTCTCATGCGCGCGGCCAGCCTGGAGCCGCCACCGTTCGACCCGGACAGCGACACGATCAGGGCAGGAGGCTCCGAATGAACCGCATTGCCATCGCAGCCGCCGCGTTCGCCCTGTGGTCCGTCGCCATGTTCGGTGCTGGCTGGACTTGGCGCGGTGATCGGGCAGAGGGCAGGGAAGCCGACCAGCGTGCCGCCGGCGCCCAAGCACTGGCGGACCAAGTGAACCAGACCCGAGCCAGCGAGCAGAGCAAGGCTCTGCAGCTGGCCGTCATTGGAGCGAAGCATGAAGAAGACCGCACTACGGCCGCGACCGTCCCTGCTGCTGTTGTTGCTGGCGTGCGTGATGGCAGCCTCCAGCTGCGCGACGACCTCGCCACCTGCAATACCGCTCGCCTGTCCGAAGCCGTCGCCGGCGCCGTCGAACGTGATGCGCACGCCCAACTACGAGCAGAGGTCGCGGGTGCTCTTGTTCAAATCGGGCGTGACGCCGACGACCAGGTCCGCGCCTGCCAAGCGGTAATCGCAGCTGACCGGCAGCCGGTGACGCAATGAACCGTCGAGTGCTCGCGCTGGGCCGGCTGAAGACCGGCGAGATGAATAAGACCGAGGCGGCGTATGCCGAGCGGCTGCGCGCGCTGCAGGCCACCGGTGAGGTGCAGTGGCACCGCTTTGAGGGCATGAAGCTGCGCTTGGCCGACAACACGTTCTACACGCCGGACTTTGCGGTCATGGCTGCCGACGGCGTCATGGAATGTCACGAGGTGAAGGGGCACTGGCAGGACGATGCAAGGGCCAAGATCAAGATTGCCGCCGCCATGTACCCGTTTCGCTTCATTGCGGTGAAGGTCCGGCCCAAGCGAGACGGCGGTGGCTGGGAAGTGGAGGTGTTCTGATGCCTGCGAACGTGACGGCGTCTGTCCGCATGAGGTGGTGGCTGCGGTGGTATCTGGCCGCCTTGGTCCGGGTTGCCAGGGCCAAGGGCATGGAACCGAACTGGGAGCGGGTCGAGCGGTGGATACGCCGCGGCCTGGTACTGCGAACGACAAGGGTTGGTGATGGACGCTGCACGGATTGAAGAGGTAGCGCGCGCTGCTGCTGTCGCAGCCTTGGCGGGGCTGATCGAGAGCAGCACCGACAGCCGTATCGATCGACTGGTCGGGATCATCGAGCAGCAGGGCAAGCAGATCGCCGAGCTGGCCATGCACGTTGGGCTGCTGGTGCAGGCGGTGGCGCAGCTGCTGGGCGAGGAGGCCGGCGCACCAGTGCAGGACGAAGGTGCCGAGCCTGCGCGTCTCGACCTGGACGGGATGCCTTACTGATGCCCACCCGGCCACCGCAACATCGTGCGTCCGGGTGGCGCCCCTACAAGGAGACCAGCGCTCAGGTCCGCAAGAGACAGGCGCGCCGCGCGCTGCCCACCAACTCCTCACTGTGGCGCCGGATCCGTGCGGTGGTGCTGGCTCGTGAGCCCCTGTGCAGGTGTTGCGCTGAGCAGGGTAGGGTGCGCGCGGGCACTGAGGTCGACCATATCGACGGGGACGACTCCAACAACGCCGACAGCAACCTGCAGCCGTTGTGCCGGCCGTGCCATAGCGCCAAGACAGCGGGGGAGAACGGCGGATTCGGCCGGGATCTCAGCCCGCAGGGCGCGCCTGCATGGGGCGCGAGTTATCCACAGAAATCTGAACGAAAAGGGAGGGGGGAGTGCCAAAGTTGAGGGCCTTCCTCGCCCGATACGCGCGCCCCCCTTTCTTCTCGCGTCCACAGAATTTGAATTTTGGATTTGGAGCTGACCGGCGATGGCCAGGCACAAGCAGCCCGCCGAGCTGGCAAAGCTCAAGGGGGCGGACAAGCGCAACCCGCAGCGTTACAGGGCCGAGGTGCCAAAGACGGGGAAGGCCCTGGGCAAGGTGCCCGGCCATCTGCCGGACGAGGTCGCGGTGGTCTGGAAGGAGCTGGAGAAGTGCGCCCTGCCTGGCGTCCTGACCAGCGCAGACCGTTTCATCATGGAGGTGGCGTCATCGCTGCTTTCCGAGTTCCGTGCGAACCGCGGCGAGTTCGTTGCGGCCAAGTACTCCCACCTGATCGGCTGCCTGGCGCGCCTGGGCCTGACCCCGGCTGACCGTCAGAAGCTGGGGACCGAAAAGACCCCGGAGGGCAACCCATTCGACGAGTTCTGATCCATGACGCCGAGCGAATCAGCCAAGGCATACGCCAAGGGCGTCACGTCAGGAAAGATCCCGGCCGGCGAGTTCATCCGTCTGGCGTGCCAGCGCTTCCTGGATGATCTGAAGCGCAAGGGGGCCGACTGGCCCTACAAGTACGACACCGAGAAGGCGGACCGCGCGGTGCGGTTCATGGAGAAGATGCCGCACACGAAAGGAAAGTGGGCGGCACAGAAGCGCCTGCTGGTGCTGGAGCCCTGGCAGCACTTCATCGAGTGCAATCTGTTCGGCTGGGTCCACAAGAAGACCGGCCACCGGCGCTTCCGCCGCGCATACGAGGAGATCCCGCGAAAGAACGGCAAGTCGTTGCGACTGGCTGCCCGTGGCCTGTACCTGTTCTGCGCTGACGGCGAGGTGGGCGCGGAGGTCTACTCGGGCGCTACCAGCGAGAAACAGGCGTACGAGGTGTTCCGCCCGGCCTGGCAAATGGTCCAGAAACTGCCGGCGCTGCGTGCCCGCTTCGGTATCGAACAGGCGGGCAACCCGAAGAACCCGGGCCCGCTGTTCGTCATGGAGGACATGTCCAAGTTCGAGACCATGATCGGCAAGCCCGGCGACGGCTCCAGCCCGCATGCGGCCTTGGTGGACGAGTACCACGAACATGACGATGACCACATGGTCGACGCCATGGAAACCGGCATGGGCGCGCGCGAGCAACCCCTGCTGTCGATCATCACCACGGCGGGCACCAACCTCTCCGGCCCATGCTTCGAGATGCGGGGCGATGCCATCCGCATCCTGCGCGGTGAGGTGACTGACGAGACGGTTTTCGCGGCGATCTACTGTATAGACGAGGGCGACCGCTGGGACGATCCGGCGAGTTTGCGCAAGGCCAACCCGAACTACGGCGTTTCCGTGTTTGAGCAGTTCCTGCTCGACCAGCTCGCCAAGGCAAAGCGGTCGGCCAGTAAGCAAAGCGCGTTCCGTACCAAGCACCTGAATGATTGGGTCGGCGCCAAGCTGGCATGGATGAACATGCTGGCCTGGCAGCGGCAGAAACGCCGGTTTGAGGTGTCGGACTTTGCGGGCTGTCCGTGCTGGGTCGGCGTCGATCTGGCATCCAAGCTGGACGTGGCTGCCGTGGTGCTGCTGTTCGAGAAGGGCGATAGCTACTACGTCATTCCCCGGTTCTACGTGCCGGAGTCGGCCGTGGAGGAAAACGAGAAGTACCAGCAGTTCCTGCTGGACGAGCTGATCGTGTCCACGCCGGGGAACATGACGGACTACGCGTTCATCGAAGAGGAGCTGAAAGAGCTTGCGGCACAGGGCGTCGACGTGCGGGACATTGCCTTTGACCCGGCCCAAGCGGCGTACCTGATGACGCGCCTTGAACAGGAAGGGCTGCCGACCGTGGAGATGGCGCAGTCAGTGCGCAATCTGTCCGAGCCCATGAAAGAAGTGGAGGCGCTCATCCTGTCGCGGCGCCTGTGGCACGACGGCAACGCGGCCATGACCTGGATGATGGGCAACGTAGTGGCGCGCGTGGATGCCAAGGAACACGTCTATCCCCGCAAGGAAAAGATGGAAAGCAAGATCGACGGCGCGGTGGCGCTAATCATGGCCATGGGCCGCGCCATGCAGGCGCGGGACACCGGCACAACCCAACAAGGCTTCGTGGTGATCGACTGATGTTCGGACTATTCGAGAAGAACCGGCGGGCCGATGCCCGCGACCGTATCGAGCCGACGATCAGCAACCTGGTCGACGGCGAGGTGATCCAGTCCTCCGGCATGGGCATGTTCGAGGTGTTCGGGAATCCGACGACGGCCTCCGGCGCCGTGGTGAGCCCGGAATCAGCGATGCGGGTCTCGGCGGTGTTTGCCGCCGTTTCGCTGCTTGCTGGTGCGATCGCCCAGCTGCCGCTGCCCGTGTTTGAGCGGGTGGATGGCCATCGCAAGCGGGCGGAGCACGACTACTGGTGGCTGCTGAACGAGCAGTTCTCCTCCGGCTGGTCGAGCGCTACCGGCTGGGAGTTCATCGTCGGGCAGATGCTGCTGCGCGGTGACGGCGTGGTGTACGTGACGCGCAACCGCGCCGGCATGGCGACCGGGCTGATTCCCTGGCCACGCGACAGGGTGATGATCCTCAAGCAGGAAAAGACCAGCCCGCGCGAACCGACGCGCCTGCAGTACACGTTCCATGACGCGGACGGGTACTTCACCGTTGACCAGGACGATGTGCTCCATTTCCCTGGCTTCGGTTTCAACGGCGTGCACGGCATGTCGGTTATCCAGTGGGGCGCGCGGAATGGCATCGGCATCGCCATCCAGGGTGACGAGCACGCCGGCAAGTTCTTCAGTGAGGGCGGCAAGCCCGAAGTGGCCATCCGAACGCCCAACAAGATGACCAAGGAGCAGCAGGACGATTTCCGCGACGCCTGGGTCAAGAAGTACGGCGGGGTGCAGGGCAACCGTCGGATCCCCTTGGTCCTGACCGAGGGGCTGGAGGTTCACGAGCTGACCATGTCGGCGGTCGACCAGCAGCTGCTGGAGTCCCGGCAGTGGCAGGTGATCGATGTGGCCCGCGCCTTCGGTGTGCCGCCCCACATGATCGGTGAAACCACCAAGGCGACCAGCTGGGGCAGTGGCATCGAGAGCATGGGCATCGGCTTCGTGAAGTACACGCTGGGCCCGCACCTGAAGCGGATCAAGGACGAGTTGAACCGCAAGCTGTTCCGCGCGCCGCGCTACTTCGTTGAGCACAACGTGGACATGTTCATGGCCGGCGACTCGAAGACGCAGGCCGAATACTTCAGCAAGGCATTGGGTGGCCCTGGCACCCAAGGCTGGATGGTCGTCAACGAAGTCCGCCGCCTCAAGAACCTGCCTCCCATCGAGGGCGGCGACAAGCTCTACCAACCGAAAGAACCCGCGCCACCGGCCAAGGCGGGCGGAGATGACCCTGAAAGGAACCCTGACGATGCCGATTCCTAAGCTGCTGCAGCTGGCCAAGAACAACGCCGGCCAGTCCAAGCCCATCCGGGCGGAGACCGAAGGTAAGGAGGCAACCATCTACCTGCACGGCGTCATCGGCGGGTGGTGGGGCGACATTGACGAGACGATGTTTGCGCAGGCCATGGCCGGCATCGATGCTGATGTGATTCATCTGCGCATCGACTCGCCCGGCGGTGACGTGTTTGCGGCACGATCCATGATGACTGCCATCGCCCAGCACAAGGCCACTGTCATCGCCCACATCGATGGCTTGGCTGCCTCGGCTATGACCGGAGTCTGCATGGCGTGCGACAAGGTCGAGATCAGCCAAGGCGGCGCGTTCATGATCCACAACGCATGGACCATCACGGTCGGCAACAAGGCCGACATGACCAAGACCGGTGAGCTGCTGGCCAAGATCGATGCCGGCCTGGCCGGCGACTACACCCGTCGTACTGGGAAGGATCAGGAGCAGATCGTCCAGTGGATGGACGAGGAGACCTGGTTCACGGCCGACGAAGCCAAGGAACACGGCTTCGCAGACGAGGTGGTGGAGATCGTGGGCAAGAAGAAGGCATCCAACACCTGGGACCTGTCCGCCTACGACAACGCGCCTGCCGCACTGGCCAACCGTGCCACCGAACCCGACGACGGCGCCGCCGCCGCCGCCCACAAGGCAAACCTGTCGCGCCGTCTGGCGCTGCTGGAACGCTCCGCTGCGTAAGCGACTCCCGCCCGCAGTTCATCCTGACCGCCGAAAGGCGGTTTTTTTTCGACACGAGGAAATCACCAATGCCCTTCAACATTCAGGCCGAGCGGGAGCGCCGCACCGCGCTGGCAAAGGAAACCCGCAATCTGCTGGATACCAGCACCGGCGACGGCAACAAGTGGACGCCGGAGAACCAGGCCAAGTACGACAACAACATCGCCGAGATCGAGCGCATCGACGCGGCGATCGAGCGTCATCAGAAGGTCATGGACCTTACGGCCGACGAGGCACTGCGCGAACAGGGCGTGCGTGAGCACGACACTGCTAACCGCGGCGGCCGTGAACTCTCCAACGAGGAGCGCCTGTTCGACCGCTGGGCGCGTGGCGGTGACAGCGCCCTGAGCGCCGAGGACTGGAAGCAAGTCAACGCGGCCATGTCGAGCAATCCGGCCGTCAACCCGGAGCAGGGTGGCTACACCGTTCCGACCACGCTGGCCGAGCAGATCCTGGATGCTCTGAAGGCATTCGGCGGCATGCGCCAGGTGGCTGATGTGTTCAGCACTTCCGGCGGCGAGCCGATGCAGTATCCGACCAGCGATGGCACCTCCGAAGAGGGCGAACTGGTCGCTGAAAACCAGTCGGCCAACGACCAGGACGTGGCCTTCGGCACCAAGGGCCTGCAGGTGTACAAGTACAGCTCCAAGGTGGTGACCGTGCCGTGGGAGCTGCTGCAGGACAGCACGGCCGATATCGCCGGTTTCATCGAGAAGCGCCTGCAGACCCGCCTGGGCCGCGTCACCAACCGCCACTACTCCGTCGGCACCGGCGTTGGCCAGCCGATGGGTGCCTTTACTGCCGCGACGGTGGGCAAGATCGGCGCTGTCTCGGCGCTGCCGATCGTCACCTACGACGACCTGGTCGACCTGGAGCACAGCGTCGACCCGGCGTATCGCCAGCTGGCCAAGTGGATGTTCCACGACGACATGCTGAAGCTGATTCGCAAGGTGAAGGACGACCAGGGCCGGCCGATCTTCGTGCCGGGCTACGAGCAGGGCAATCCGGGCGGTGCGCCGGATCGTCTGCTGAATCGCGATATCCAGATCAACCAGCACGCCCCGGCCCCGGCCGCAGGCGCCACCTCGATCGCGTTCGGCGACTTCAGCTACTACAAGATCCGCGACGTGATGGCCGTGACCCTGTTCCGCTTCAACGACTCGGCCTATGTGAAGAAGGGCCAGGTGGGTTTCATGGCCTGGATGCGCTCTGGCGGCAACCTGGTCGACGTGGGCGGCGCGGTGAAGACCTTCAAGCACGGCGCTGCGGCTTAACCGCCTCGGCCCACGAACGGAGGGACGCCCCAGCGCGGGCGTCCCTCGGAGACGATCATGGCAAAGCAGAAGAACACCTCCGCGCAAGCGGCCAGCGGTCCGGCCGACGCGCAGGAAGCGCCAGCTGCGGTAGTGGACGCAGCGGCTGGTCAGGGCGAGCAGCCGGACGCCGCAAGCCCCGACGCTGGCGCGGCAGATGCCGTCAGTGAGCCGGAGACGGACGAGGGCGGAGACAGCCAGAGGCCCGAAACCGTGGAGGCGGACAACGACCTGCCGCCATCGGATGAAGTACCGGCTCCGCCGGAGGGCGAAACCGTGCCGGCGCTGGTTCTCAGTAACAACCACCTCGGGAAGGTTGGCCAAGTGATCCAGGTCAGCGCGGCACACGTTGAGGCGCTGCGCCTTGGCGGGCTGATCGACCCCCACCCCAATGCCGTCAAGTCGGCCACGCCGGAGGAATGACCCATGCTGCGCACGTTGACCCCGGCGGCAGAGGAACCCGTGTCGCTGAGCGAAGCGAAGGCGCACCTGGTAGTTATCCACGATGCGGACGACGCGCTGATCGGCGCCTTCATCACCGCCGCGCGTGAGTCGGTGGAGCGCACCACGGGGTATGCGTTGGCAGCCGCGACCTATGAGTGGACCCCGGTCGGCGAAGGTCGCTCTCCGCTGCCGATCGAGCCAGCCACGCTCGACAGTGAACCAGAAGCCTATCCGGTGAAGTTCACGACGACACCTGGCCCGCTTCCGGGGCCGCTGCGCGCGGCCGTACTGCTGTTGCTGGGTGACCTGTACGCCAACCGCGAGGCGGTGGTGGCTGGCTCGCAGTTGGCTGAGAACCCGACCCTGGACCGGCTGATGTTCCCCTACCGGCGGGTACTGCCATGAGGCGGGCCGGCAAATACCGGCATCGGATCGAGCTGCAGGACTACGGCCCGGTGCGTGATCCGCTCGGCGGGGACGTTAAGCAATGGCGTAGATGGCGGGCTGACGTGCCGGCAGAGGTGGTTCCGCTCTCGGGTCGGGAGTTCACCGCGGCCGCAGCCGAGCATGGAGAGGTGACTGCACGCATCGAGATCCCTTACCTGCCCGGGGTAGTGCCGGTCATGCGCGTGGTGTTCGACGGGCAGGTGTACGCGATTCGTGCGGTGCTGCCGGATGCGACAGCACGCGGGCATATCACGCTGATGGTCGATGCCGGGGTGTCTGATGGCTGAGCAAGTAAAGATCGACGGCCTGGACGGCCTCCTGCGTTCACTGCGAGAGGCACCCAAGGCGATTCAAGGGCGAGCCGTGCAAGCCGGTATGCGCAAGGGTGGCAACGTCATCCGCGACGACGCCCGGCGCCGGGCTCCGAGAGCATCGGGGTTCATGGCCTCGCAGATCGTCACCCGTCGGGCCAACACCAAAAGCCGGCAGCGCGCAGGTGTAGGCCAAGGCGGCGAGTACTTCACGGTTGGGGTTAAGACCGGTCGCCGCCGCAAGTACGCCAACACCAAGCGCAACCGGCGCCGTGGCCGCGTCGGGAAGGTCTATGAGGAGGCGGGCTGGGCCTATTACTGGCGTTTCAAGGAATTCGGCACCAGGAAGATGAGAGCCGAGCCGTTCCTCACGCCGGCAGGCGAGGCCAAGGGGCCGGAGGCGGCGCAGGTGATCATCAATGAAACCTGGGCGGCGCTGGACAAGCAGCTGAAGAAGGATGGCTGGCGATGATGGTTCCCCTGATCCAGTCCCTGCTGCAGGGTGATGCAGCGGTTCGGCACATGCTGGGCGACCCGATCCGATTGTGGCCGGGAACCGCGCCACAGGATGCAGCACTCCCCTACGCGACTTGGGAGGTGGTCGGCGGCTCGCCCACTGCGATGCTGTCCGAGGTGCCGCCGGCCGACGGCTGGCGAGTCCGATTGACCGTGTGGGGCGAAGCCCTGACGCAGGCCAACGGCGCGGCCGTCGCCATCCGCGACGCAATCGAGCGCGTGGGCAGCATCGAGTCCTACAACCCGACGCCTGACAGCGACGGCACGGACGCCTTTGGCATCTCCTTCGACGCCAGGCTCCTGCAACTGCGCTGAACCACACAACGGCAAACCACTGGCCCCGTAAGGGGCCTTTTTCATGCCCGGCGACGGGCGCAACACAAAGGAAACCCCTATGGGACAGGTAATCAAGTCGAAGCACTCCCAGCTGTTCGTCGCCATCGGCGCGGCCGAGGTCATCAAGGTGACCCGCCTGCGTTCGGTCGGCTTCCCCGATGGCCAGGCATCGGAGATCGATATCTCCGACTACGACGACGACTGGGACCAGTTCGTCGCTGGTCGCAAGCAGACCGGCAGCACCAGCATTGAGATCATCTACGACAGCGTCGACCACGAGAAGCTGGAAGAACTGCACGAGACCGGCGCCGTCGTGAACTGGCTGGTGACCGCGCCGAAGTCGGAAACCGAAGGAGTGGCGAAGCCGGCCGCAATCGCCGGGAAGATCACCCCGCCCACTGACGTGCTGTCCAAGCAGTTCGACGGCTTCGTGCAGAACTTCGCGGTGACCAGCCAGGACAACGACGTCTGGAAGGCGACGATCACCATCCGCGGCTCCGGCGCCGTCACCACGCACCGCCCGACGCCGTAAGGCTGCGGCAACGGCGTACACCCAGGTCCGCTTCGGCGGGCCATCTCTCTGACGGGGCGCGCGGATCCTCCGCGGGTTAGCCGTGCGCGGCCCGCGCGCCCTGTCGCCATTCGAGGAAACGGCCAATGAGCAAGACCAATGACACCCCCCAAACCCAGCCGCAGCAGCCCCTGAGCGTCCTGCAGTCGTTCACCAACCTGGGCATGTTCGCGTCCAAGGACGTGCACGCCGACACGATCACCCTGCCCAACGGAGCCAAGGCGCAGTTCCATGTCCGCGAGCTGCCGGATGCGGAGTTCCGCAAGCTGTGGGGCGAAGGTGACCGCGCCAAGCTGATCGCAGCGACCATCTGCGACGAGGACGGCAAGCCCGTCATGAACGTGGAGCAGGCCGCGCAGCTCAAGCCGCTGGTTGCCGCTGAGCTGCAGCGTGTGGCCATGAAGCACTCCGGCTTCGGCGAGGATGCTGCCCAGGCACAGGCCGACGCGGGAAACGGCTAAGGCAGCGCGGCGAGGACTGGTTCTGGAAGGTCCTCGCCGGTCACCTGCACCGGACGGTGTCGGACCTGCGGGCCACCATGTCGCGCCGCGAGTTCCTGGAATGGTGGGAGTTCCACAAGCGGAACCCCATCGACCCTGTGAGCCTGTACATCAAGCCCGCTGCCTTCGCCGCGTATATAACCGCCTCGCACAGCCAGGGCGGGACAAAGCGCTCCTTTCAGCACTACCTCGACGCTCTCGTGCCACGGTCCGATGAGGACGAGGCGCAGGACTGGTTCGATGGACTGGGATGACCATGACCGACACTTTCGGGCGGTTCGCCGCCACGCCCATTGGCCCGTTACTCGCTGCGCGAGATGGCGGGCTTACCCTGGCCACCACCGGCGCCACCACGCTGGCCAGCCACGCGCGCTCCGACTTCGGCCTTGATGCCGGCACGGTGGGCGTGGAGTTTGCCGTGTGGGGCGATGACGCCGTTGCAGCCCTCGTAGGCTTCGCCACCGGCCCCGCAGCGCTGAACAAGGCGCTGGGTGCGGACCTCGCCAGCATCGGCTGGGATCTCGCGGCCGGGCGCCTGCTGCAGGCGGGCGGTGCGATCGCCACTGGCCTGCCGACAGCGACCCACGGCGACATTGTCGGGCTGCAGGTGGTGTTCTCGACCCCTCGCCAGCTGCGGCTATACCTCAACGGCGCGCAGATCCTGGTGCGCGAGCTGCAGCTGTCCGGGCCGCTGTTCTTCGCCGCGTCGCTTGCCGCCACCAAGGCCGGTGGGCTGTGCCTTGCGGTCAACGCAGGGCAGTGGGGGCCGCGAAGCGACGCGGCTGCAGCCGGTTGGCGGCTCCCCAGCTCAACCGCTAGCCCCACGCGCTTGGCCGACGTGGACTGGCTGTCTGCGCCCGGCGATAGCCCGGCGAACGTTCGCTACGAGGGATTGGTGGCCGAGGGCGTCAACCTGATCCAGGAGCTGGCGTTCTGGCCGTGGGGCGGTGACCCGGTATCCCAGGCCGCGGCAGCCGAGTGCGTCTTGGTCGATGCGGAAGGATTGCTGGACGGAATGGCTGGCACTGGTGCCTCAGGCAGTTCGGTGCAGATCCTGCTAGCACCTGAGAGCTGCATGCGGGCTGACGCCGTCCCAGCTTTCCGTTGCGCGATCGAACAGATCGAGATCAACGACGACGGCACCAAGACGCTGCACCTGCGCGATGCGCACGACTATCTGGACGAGACGCTCAACCGGGGCGTTTTCTTGCCGAACATCGCGTCCCTGGCATGGAAGCCGCAGCCCGTGGTAATCGGGGCAGTGGCGAGCATTCCGGCGATGGGGGCCAACTCCGACGCTACCTCAATGTTCGTGGCCGACGGACGGGTCTACGTCGACGCCGTGATGGACCGCGGCGACCTGATGGAGGTCGGCACCTACAGCGAGGCGCCGGACGGGCAACAGGTGTTGCTGAAGTCACCACCGGTGACGCCTGTGGTCGTGGATGCTTCCAGTGTTGGCGCTGGCATGATGCCCGCCAGTCTGGAGCAGGCAGTAGGAGACGTGATGGCGCGGCTGGGCCGCGAGGCGTGGTCGGCCAGCGACTGTGTGGCGATCGATCAGGCCACGGGCTACATGGGTATCGGATACTACGCGGGCTCGGCGATCACCGGTCGCGCAGTATTGAATGCCCTGCTGCCCAGCTACGGCGCCGGGTGCTATCAGGATCCGGCCGGAGTGCTGCGCTTCGTTCGCGTGATCGCGCCCGAAACCCACGCAGGGCCGTTCGCCTTTGATCTGTCTGAGGCAGACGATCTGGCGGCTGACCTGGTCATGGTGCCCGATGATGCTCCGAACCTGACCCGGCGTATGGCCTACCGCCCGAACGCCCAGGCGCTGGCCGCATCGGATCTCGTCACCGACGTGGTCGACGTTCCGCAGGCGCGCCGCGATGAGCTGACTGGCCTCTACCGTGGGCAGGTGTATGGGGCTGGCCCGCTGCATGCCCACTACCAGCGGGCGGAAGCTGCTGATCCTGTCATCTCGCTGTTCTGGCATGCGGCCGACGCGCAACAGGAGATTGATCGCGTCCTCGGCCTGTACCGGGTGCCGCGCCACTTCTACCAACTGGCGGTGCGCGGTGATCAGGATTTGGCGCCGCTGCCAGGTCAGATCGGCAGGCTCACGTACAGCCGGTATGGGCTGGAAGACGGCAAGCCGGTGCTGGTGC
The DNA here is from genome assembly GCF_036319985.1 of Stenotrophomonas sp. SMYL89. Lineage (NCBI taxonomy): Bacteria > Pseudomonadati > Pseudomonadota > Gammaproteobacteria > Lysobacterales > Lysobacteraceae > Stenotrophomonas > Stenotrophomonas sp. SMYL89. The sequence goes on from NZ_JAWIRW010000008.1 coordinate 144,989, forward strand.
GCCGAGTAGAGCGCAACCCTGCCACGGGGGACGTGGTGCTGACAGTGTGGGGATGATGACGTGTTGATTGGATATGGCATGCCGGCTGTCACGACGGTGACCCTCACCGGTGGCACGTGGCTCAGTGCGGACCAGGGCTCGGCGCTGTTCGATGGAAAGCCTGGCAGGGCGTCTCGGATCCGCCGCACCAGTTCGATGGCGATCACGATCACCCTGGCCGAAGCTGTTGTGCCGGGGATCATCGCGATTCTCGGCCTCAACATTCCGCCCGGCGTCCAGGTGAGCGCCGCCGGCGCGAGCGCCACCACCGTGCGACTGCCAGACGGCAGTGTCTGCGCCTGGCTCTTCCCGAAGGCCAGCGCCTTGGTATCAACGGTGTCCGTCGAGATCGACACAACTGCCACGAACGTCGACGTGGGCGAAATTGCGATCTTCCGGGCAGTCGAGGTGGGTATCAGCGACGGTTGGGCGGTGGCCACAATCGACACCAGCGCGCACACCCGCACCAAGGGCGGCCAGGTCAACACGGTTCCTGGAACCCTGTACCGCCGGCTGACGTGCACCCTGTCGGGTCGGGCCACTGCTGCAGTGCGCGGCGGTGGACTTGGCGGGTCCGATTGGGAGACGGTGGCGGCAGCGATCGCGGGACGCAGGCGCTCCTGCGTTGTGCCGCAGTACCGGGACATGGTCAGCAAGGCGTTCGACCCGCGGCTGGCGGCGCGCTCGGCGCTCTACGGCTATCCGAAACAGCTGCCGTCGGCGGAGAACATCAGCCGGCAGTACTTCTCAGGGTATATGGAGTTTGAAGAAATCCCAGCCTAGGCCGCTATCGCTTCTAGTCGGAAGATGGAATTCTTTTATGGACAAACACGATGTCAAGTTTGCTGAAGATTTGAAGAAGTCGGCGAAGTTGTGGTTGTTCTGGGCTGCGGTCAGTTTTTCTCTACTATTACTCTTTCAGCAAACCATCCCTGGGGTTACGGCCTCTGCCTCTGAACTGTTGCGATCTGGGATAATCGGCCTCTCATCTGCCTCGGTTGTAGTCCTTTGCGGAATACTAGTTGTAATGGGCTGCTTGATCAGAGTGATGCTTGGTCTCATACCCCCAGCAGGGCGATTCTTTCAGAATGGATTGGACATTTTCATTGAATCCGAGTCCGGTCTCGCCGCTGCATGTTTTGGCGTCTATGTCGGATCTTCAGTATTCATGAATTCCTCGATGGGAGGAATTGCGGAGGCGGCCGCGACGCTTCTTTTTACAGTTTGCTTGCTGGTCGTCAAAGGAGTGATGAGGGTTCTGTACGACGCGGACTTCGAATATCCAGTTCTAGTCCAGACAGTCTTATCGCTAGGCAGCGCATTTGCCCTGTTCTCACTCGTTCTGGATGTGCTGCCGCTTCTCGATGTGCTATTGCCCTAGACCATCCAAGTAGTACCAATAAGCCCCGCTATATGCGGGGCTTTTTCGTAATGGACCCCCTATGTCTCTATACACTCTTACCGTTGATCTTCTGCTTAAGACGGGATCGTTTGAGCGCGATGGCGGCAAGGCTGCGCGCCATTTTGATCAGCGAATGCAGAGCATGCAGGCATCCGCGCGGCGCGCCGGTACGGCGATCGGCCTGGCAATCTCCGCTGGCGTGACGGCCGGTGGTGCCGCCATGGTTCAGTGGACGCGTCAGGTCGCCGATCTTGGCGTGGAGTACGACAAGCTTGGCAAGCTTTCGGGGACGACCTCGGAGCAGTTTCAGCGCATGGCGGCAGGCGCAAACACTGTTGGCATGAGCCACGAGAAGCTGGCGGATATCTTCAAAGACGTTCAGGACAAGATTGGCGACTACGTCCAAACCGGGGGCGGAGCCCTTGCAGATTTCTTCGACAATATCGCCAAGCGAACCGGTGTAACCGCCGAACAAATGCGCAAGCTGTCGGGGCCTGATGCGTTAGGGCTCTACTTCAAGAGTCTTGAACGGGCGAACCTGTCGCAGACGGAATTGACCTTCTACATGGAGGCTATTGCCAGCGACGCATCGGCGCTTATCCCGCTGTTGCGCAACAACAGCGCTGGGTTCCAGCAGTGGGGCAATGCAGCGCAAGCGGCAGGGGCCATCATTGATGGAAAGACCAACAAGGCGACCGAACGCCTCCGCAAGGTCACACTTGAAGCCGATCTGGCGTTCAAGGGGCTAAAGGTAAGCGTGGCGGAGGAGATCATTCCGGCACTATCGGATTTCTCTGAACTCCTGAACGACCCTGATTTTCGGCAAGGGTTCGGTGTAATTGTCCAAGGCTTGGCCACAGTAACGACCAAGGCCGCCGAAGCTGCGTCGATGATTGGAAATCTCTCATCGCTAATAGCGCAAGGATTTAAGTCTGTTCCAGATAAAAGCTATGCCGGTCTGATCCAGGAGCGCATGCGGATCGAGGAGCAGATCGCCGGCGCAAAGGACGTTGCGGCCAGAGCCCGAGCGGGGAACGCATCATGGTGGGAAGGAGGGCTGTTCCAGAACACCAACAGCGAAGCTAACGCGAAGTCATGGGACAAGTACGTCCGTGACCGAGAGGCGGATCTTGAACGTGTGGACGCTGCCCTAAAGCGACGCCGCATGAAGGACCTGGCTGACAGCGTCGTTGTAATTGACAACGGGCAGACACTGCCGGAATCCGCGCTCAAGCCGGATTCCGTGGGCTATCGGCTGACTGGGAACATTGGCAAGGCGGAGCGTGAAAGGGCGGATCGTGACGCCAAACAGCGGGCAGAGGAGATCGCCCGATACCATCGCCAGGCACAGGAGGCTGCTGGGGCTATCGAGGGCCCATTGGCTGAGGCGATGGGTAAGCACCTCGGCAACATGTCCGAGTACAACAGCCTGCTTGTCAAGGGGAACATCGCCCAAGCCGACGCCAATGTGCTGATGGCTCAGAGCGCGCTTGAGTACTCCAAGGTAGCGGCTGAAGTGGAGAAGGCTCTGGCCGGCCCCGAGACACTCCTTGCGACTATGGATGCCGAGGTTGCCATGCTCGGCAAGGTGGGCCGTGCGCGCGAGCTTTCGCGGCGCGAGATGATGAACGAACGGGACATGCGGCAGGAGCTGCAGAAGGCGGTGGACGCCGCTGGCAGCAAGGAAGCGCTGGCGCTGTCCAAGGGGGCAGCGAGCTACGAGCAGTACGAGCAGGCCATGCTGGGCGCCGCCCGAGCATCGGCCGATCTGTCGCTGCGCGTGGAGGAGGCCGCGGCCAACGTTGAGGCGTGGGCCGGCGTGGTCGTTAACGGCGTGAGCGATGCCGCAGACGCCATGGCCGACTTCGTTGCCGGCGGCATGCGGGACTTCGACAACCTGTGGGATGAACTGAAGGACGCGGCCAAGCGGGGCCTGCGCGATCTGGCTCGGGAGTTCCTGCAGCAGAAGCTGGTGATCCCGATCCAGACGCAGATCCTCAACGGGATGAGCGGGCAGGGCGGTGGCCTGAACCTGCAGAGCCTGATGGGGTTGTTCGGCGGCAACGGCTCTGCGGCCGGTGGCCAGAGCGTGAGTACGGTGGCCGGGCTGCTTTCCAAGGGCCAGGGCCTGTTCGGCTTCGGCCGCTCGGCAGGTGCCGCAGCGGGCACCCTGACTGGCTTCGGCGACGTGACCAGCATGGCCGGGATGACAGGTTCCAGCTTCTCGGGGCTGATTGGCGGCGGGAGCGCCGGCGCTGGTGCCGGTGCCGGAGTTGGTGCGGCCGGCTCGGCGGCTGCGGCGGTGCCAATCATTGGTTGGATTGTCGCCGGCATGATGAAGAACGCCCAGCTGTTTGACCAGGGCTGGAACATCGCCAACGGGGAGAGCTGGGCCGGCAAGATCGCCACCGCCGGCGCTGTGGGCTTGGCCGACAAGGGTTTCCGTGCCCTTGGCTTCAACGACAAGGTCGCGTCGATCCTGTCCGGCTCCAGCATCCACGCCAAGCTGTTCGGTCGACAGTCGCCCAAGGTCACAGGCCAAGGCATCACCGGCAGCTACGGCTTCGGCGGGTTCGATGGCCAGAGCTATGCGGATATCAAGGCCAAGGGCGGCCTGTTCCGCAGCGACAAGAAGTGGACGCAGTTCGGCGCGCTGGATCCTGGCATCGATCGCACGTTCGATATGGCCGCGCGCCAGGTGCGTGGTGCTGCCACCGATCTGGCCAAGCAGTTGGGTGTGGACCTTACCCAGAAGCTCGGCAGCGTGAAGGTTGACCTGGGCAAGCTCCAGTTGTCGGCCGATTCCACCGAGGCCAAGGCGCAGCTGGAGGCTTACCTCAGCGACATGACCAATCGGTTGTATACCGAGGCGGTCAAGGCGGCGGGGTTCGGTGGCCAGCTCGACGGGTACTTCGAGTCGGCGGACGTATTCACCGCGCTCAGTGCGTCGATCGCGCTAGCCGTGGGCAATGCCGATGAGCTGGGCCGAGCGCTCAACGGGCTGGAGGTCGAGAGGGTCAACAAGGCGGTCGACTACTTCCAGGACCTGGCCAGCGTCGCCGGCACAGACCTGGCCACCCAGGTCGAGAAGGTGACCGGGCTGCTCGGCAACTACGCCAGCCTCATGGCCGACGTGAGCACCCAGCTGATGACGGCCAACCTGACGCAGTACCAGTCGCAGGCGCTGTCGATCGAGCGCACGTATCGCCAGCAGGTGAAGTCGGCCAACGACTACGCCAAGGCGCTCGGCTTGTCGGGCGCTCGGGCGGAGGACCTAGCCAAGATCGAGGCGCTTCGTGCCACAAACATGGGCAAGCTGCAGGCGCAGATCGACAAGGACAAGAAGGCCACGCAGTACGGCCTGTCGATCAGCGATCTTTCGCCGCTGACGGACCAGGAGAAGCTGGGCGAGGCGATGAAGGAGCTGGAGCGGGCGGTGTCCGGTGGCGACGCCAGCGCCGCGCAGGCGGCCGCTCAGGCCGCACTGGGCTTTGGTCGGAACCTGTACGCCAGCGGGCAGGACTACAACAGCCTGTATGGCCGGGTCACCGGCCTCATCGACGGCATGAAGGTCGGCGACCTGAACACCGACGACGGCACCAGCATGGGCGCGCTGGCCGACGCCATCGAGGCGTTGCCGGACAACTTCAGCCGGGCCGTGTTCGACCTGGTCGTGAACAACGACGCTCAGACGCAGACCACCGCCGCCATACAGCAGAGCAACGCTCTGCTCGCCGAACAGAACCAGCTGCTCCGGCAACTCGTGTCCACCACTACCCAGGGCGTACGCAACGCCAGCAGTTCAGCGCTGCGCGAAGCACTCAACGCGAGGTAATCAGCAATGCAAGCAAGGAAACTCACGCTGGTGGAAATCGGCGTGGGCGGGCTGCCGTCCGCGTCTCCGGTGGCGCCGCGCTTTTCCACGTGGTTCCCGGTGCCCTTCAAGGCGCCGGACGTGCCGCCGGCGAATGGGGTCAATCCTACGCCGGTGGCCGACGGCGTCGTGCTCGAATGGGACGCCGTCGATCTGGAGGGCGTGATCTACGTCATATCGCGCAGCGAGAGCCAGGACGGCCCTTGGACGGAGATCCACCGCACCACCGAGACGCGGTACGTCTATAGCGACGGCAGCGGCAAGACCTGGTGGTTCCAGATCACCCCGACCATGCGCGGCAAGACAGGCACGGGAACCGTGGTTGGCGTTGTTCCGCCCACCACCTCCAAGCACCTGGCTGAGCAGCAGGCGAAGCTGGCGGCGGAGATCAGTGCCCGCATCCAAGCGATCGCAGACGAGGCAGCGGCACGGGCCGCAGGGCTGGCACAGGCGGCGCAGGACCTGGTCGCCGAGGCGCTGCTGCGGCAGCAGGGCGTGACCGAAGCCATGCAGGCGATCAGCGCCGAGGCCCAGGCACGGATCGATGCGCTGCTGAACGAGAAGATGGCGCGCGAGGCGGCGATCACCCGCGAGGAACAGCTGCGGCAGAGCGCGGACGAATCGCTGGCGCGCGCGGTGTCGGAGGTCGCGGCCGGCAGCGGGACGCAGTTCGACAGCATCAAGCTCTGGCCGTTCAATCAGACCATTGAAGGGTGGACGGGCAACGGCGCGCCGACGCTCGTGGACGGCTGGCTGCGGCCCGCCAACCATGCCACCGCACCGTGGGTTCAGTCGCCTGTGGCGCTGGCCGTGGACGGCAGCGCCTATCGCTTTGTGAAGCTGCGTCTAAAGCGCGTGGGCTCGCCGACATGGAAAGGCCTCCTGCAATGGATCACCACCGTTGATCAGGATTGGAACGCGGCGAAGAGCGCCAGTCCACGAGAGCCTGTATGGGACGGTGATGGCGTGGCCACGATCGACGTGCAGGACGTTGCCTGGTGGCCGGCAACCATCGACGCAATCCGCCTTCAAGTCGGGGATGCTCAGACCGTCGCGGACTACTACCTTATCGACTACGTTGCGGTGGGACGTCCGCAACCCGGCGCGTCGGTCGCCCTGGTGCAGGAGGAGACCCTAGCTCGAATCGCCGCGGACTCAGTCGAGGCGCTCCAGCGATCATCGCTTGCCGTGCAAATGCGAGGTGATTACGAAGGAAGCGATGTGGCTGGCGTGCGCTCGGGCCTGGTGGCCAGTGAGCGTGATGCACGAATCAGCGGCGATGGGGTCAATGCCCAGGCAATTCAGCTTATCAACGCTCGTATGCCGGATGGAAACGGCAAGACAGCAAGCGAGGCGAGCGTCCAGCAACTGGCACAAGCCAACGCGGCCGAGCACGCTGCGATGGGCCAACAGATCGATCAGATCGGTGTGAGCCTCGGTGAGAAGGCGGACAGTACGGTTGTGGCTCAGCTTAGGTCTGAGGTGAACACGATCGACGGGCAGGTTCGGGCGAACTCGCAGAGCCTCACCAGCCTTACCGATCGGGTGTCCTTTGCGGAGGGCGGCGTTTCCGCCAATTCGTCAGCCATCAGCGGGCTTGCATCCACGGTGAGCCAGCAGGGCGAGACTGTCTCTGCGCACACAGAGCAACTCACTCAGATCGGCGGAAAAGTCACGGATCTGGAAGGCAAGGAGCTTGCCAACTCCTCGGCTATCAGTGGGCTCACCACTAAGGTTACGCAGCAAAGTGGGCGACTCGACAGTCAGGCTGAGCAGCTCACGCAGTTGTCGTCGCGTGTTGGCGATGTGGATGGCAAGGCCAACGCCAACGCATCGGCGATTGGCGGGTTGACCACACGCGTCACGCAGACGGAACAGGGTCTCGCCGCGCAGGTGACGCAGACAGGCCGGCTTGAGGCAAGGCTGGAATCGTCCAACCCGAACCTGCTCCAGAACCCGAAGTGGTCGGACGGTCTGACGAATTGGGCAGGTACTGATGGGATTATTGTTAGCTACACCGATTGGAGCGGTACATTTCTGCAACTCCTCGCTCGCCCTGGTGACTACCGCTACCTGTTCCAAGCAGTCCCCTTCGGTGGAGCTTCCTACACTCCATTCACCGGAAGCGTAGACATGTACCGAAACAACGTTCGCGGTGCAGTGTTTGCGCAGATGGAGTTCTTCGACGCTGCCAATAACCGCATCGGAACGACTCCCCGTGCAGACGCAACCCATACTCCGGGCACCTGGAAGCGCTACGAGTTCACTGGCGAAACTCCCCCAGGTTGCGCCAAGGTGCAGATCGTAGTCTATAGCTACGACACCGACTCCAACGCGTCATTCCGTCGTGCCAAGTTGGAGACGGGTCGATACGCTACTACGCTCGACGAAGGCCGTAACGTAGATGCACTTGCTAGCGGCTTCAGCACCCTAAACGCGACCGCTACGCGCCATGATGGTCAGATCACGGCCAACGCCAGCGCGGTGCAGGGTGTGCAGGCACAGCTTGGTGGCAAAGCCGATTCGGCGGTTGTAGTGACGATGGACGCCACCATGAAGTCGCTGGGTGCGTCTGGCAATCTACTGCCTAATTCCACCTTCCCAATGTGGAATCGCAACGGTTGGGGCTGGTGGGGTAACGCGGGTGACTGGTTCAACGAGCTTGGGAATCCGACCGGCGGCAACGCCTGGAACCAGCCGGGTGTCACTGGTTTGGGTTCGGTAGCCAAGGGCGGCACGGCAGTTGGTGAAATTCGAGTGTTCGGTATGGATACCGACGTTGCAATCGAACCCGGCAGAACCTACGCCATTTCGGCATACATGCAGCTTCACCGCTGCGACTCGCAGCTCGCATTGTTCTTCTATGATTCTGCGGGCAACCAGTTGGCATCGCCGTCTGGCACCTGGGTGCCGTCGAATTGGGGTAACTCCGCCACCAGTGGCCTTACTAGCCTCCCGCGCCCCTTCGTGATCTCCAAGGCCCCGCCGGGCGCCCGTCGTGCGCGCATGGCGGTCTACATCCGCGCAGCGGCAGGTGCAGATACGTCTGCTCCCTACTTCTGGATGTTCCGTCCGATGTTCAGTCAGGTCCTTGACGGAGCAACCACCGCGCCAGCGTGGGCAGCAGGGGGCCAGGAGGCATCCGCACAGTGGGGAGTGAACGTGCGTGCTGACAAGAAGATCGCTGGCGTGCAGCTATCCGCTACGGGTGAGATATCTGCCTTCGACGTGCTGTCTGACATGTTCCGTGTGTCATCTCCAAGCGCCGGTATGCGCACTGAATTCAGCGACGGAAACTGGCGTGTTTACGACCAGAACGGGCGTCTGCGTATGCGATGGGGTGTTGTGCCGTGATCAACCAAGAAGGGCTGGGAACCCGGCCCTCCGCAACCGACAGGAGGCGGCATGCAGATTGTGATGGAAGTGAACGATGAGAACGGCAATCGGCTATGGGACCTCGCCAGCCGGTTGGGCCTGCTGTGCGGTGTGGCGTGGTCGGATGCTACGCCTGGCAATGGCTTTGCTGCCAATCTGCCGCCTGGGGAGTTCTTCTATATCCCCATCATTCCCTCCGACTCGCTTGGCTACGTTCCCGTGGTTGGTTACGCGAATGGCCGGGTGTATTGGGCGTTGAACAAGAATGGCAGCGGTCAGTTCGTCGGCACTATCAAGCCGGTCAAGTTCTACTACGGAGTGCGATGATGGCAAAGGCAGCGGTGGAGATTCTGAGCGACGCTGGGACCATGCTGATTAGCGAGGACACCCCGTCGCTCGTACTGAAGCAGAAAATACGCATCGACGTGTCCCCGGTGATGTACCCCGGTAACAACCCGGGAGGCAACTGGAAGTATGCGGAGATGGTGATCAATGCCGAGGCTCCGATGGTTGCATTCATCGGCGACCCCTACCCATTCTTCCCGCAGCTTCAGGAGATCGGCGCAAACCAGTTCAGGCTGACGCTGTGGACGAACACGCCCGCGCGCCTACAGGGCTGGGCCTACGTGTTCGATCGCCCCGCCAACGAGGATGCGCAGTATCTGGCATTGTGGGATGCGAACGGCCGTCTGACGTATGCGCTGGGCGCAAAGCCCATGCGGATCATCGGTGTGGGCGGCGTCTTTCCCAATGGTGGTATGGAAGAGGACAGGTTCCCTGACTTCACCGGCAAGACGGTCGCCGGGGTGATCTGCGCGCCGGCGACCAGCACGTTCCAGAACAGCTTCACCGTGATGGGGATCGGCAACGGGCAGGGCGTTAGCGGGAAGCACGGCCTGTTCGGTAACGCCATCACCATTCCGAAGATCGGAACAGGCGGCTCGCCAAACCAGGCCGTGGTCGGGATCGTGATGGCCGTGGATGTGACGAACTACTGACCGGTTGCACTGGACCGAGATGCCGCTGGGGTTCGGTTGAAGCGCGCCTATGCGACCTGCTGCAGCAGGTCTTCGACGTTGTTCCGCGGCGTGTTCACCGCGTGGCCGACCCGGCAGGCCAGCTACTGCTGGTGGCTTGCTGCGCCTCCCGTTCATTATTTTCGTGTCGTATCGCAGTGTAGTAACGAGACAGCGCGCACCATCGTCTTGCGGTGAATTCATCGCGATGGAGTGATTTATGTATGAACGACGTCGAGGGCTACAGGTACGCATCCAGCACCAACTTGAAGGGCTGCGAGCGATATGGATACGGGTCAAGTATCGGAGTGAAAGGCTTCAAGCGATACGGGTACATGCTCGACGCAGAAGTGATCGTTCCATTGAGGCTGCTTTCCTGCGAGCAGCGAATCCAGCTCAAGATGTTCAGTGAGAGCCGTACGCGAATCTAGTAGAGCATGTTTGGAATGCTGAAGTCTTGCGAGGGTAAGTGAGAACGACTGTGAAGCTGGAATGGATGGCGTATAGATGCGCCGTCCATCTTCGTTCCATTTGTCTGCAGGTGGTTGGGTGTGTGGCTCTCTAGATGGTCGTGCAGCGCGACTGCTTGAGAGGTTGGTTGTCAGAAAAATAGGGGGCATCAGGAGAGGAGATGGTCCCAGCATCGAGACCCAAGGCGTCTTGCAGCGGCCTCATTGCCTGTACGGCCAGAACGCATCTCTAGCCTTCGAATCAAGTCGTCAGCCCAAGCTTCGCGGCTTCCGTGGGGATCTCTTGTGTAGATATCACATGCGATCTTGATGATCGGTTGGATATCTAGTCCGAAGCTGGCCCCTGGGAATTCGCCAGTCCCGAACTTGGCGCGCCAGTGGACAATTTCTCGTTCCACGTCAACATAATTTTTATCCCTGCTCATGACACTTTCCTCGAATGTACCGAGGTGACTGTACGCCTGTTGGTCGAATGGGCTCATTCATGTGCCCGGTTCAGTCTTCTCTTGCAAAGCGACCTGCAGCTAACAGGGGGGCGTGCATGCTTCTTATGCGGTGAGTCCACCGCGATGGAGCAATGTTATGAATGACTTCAAGCGTGATGCATCCAATACCAACAAGCCGGCTGTGGCGGAGCCGGATGCAGGGAAGCAGAAGCAACAGCAACAGGAGCAGGAACGCCAGGACAAGGAGTCCAAAGAGCGCAACGCCAATGAAGGCGGGGCTCATAAGTCGAATAAGTAAGATCGACTGCGAGTAGTTGAGAGAGGGTGGCGCAGGCTTGCGCTGCCCCTTTTCTGTGGAAGGAGCGGTGATCCGTGGATAGGTTGAGAGATAGGAGCACGGATGCAGAGGCTTTGATGGTGCGGATTGCCTATCAGCTCCGTAGCCCGTCAGAGACTACTTTGCTGCCGTGTAAGAGGTGCCGGAGGCCAAGTCCTGGCGGCTATCTGTGTGCCAATTGTCTTTGTGATGACCTTGCAATTTTGATTGAAAATCGTGGTGCAGCGGGGAGATGGCTTTCTTCAATAAAAATCGCCCTCCAAGACGAAGAAACGGTTCTTCGCTACGCGAGGCAAGCTTCATCCAAGCAGCAGGATTCTTCCGACTGAACGGACATTCGCCTAGCATTGCTCATCGTTTTTCGAAACGATTTCAACGGCAATGCAGCTCTGGCTCTGCTTAGTCTACGCTTGGTGCTGAACGACCATCGCCCAGAAAGTGCTCACACTCCACCAAACGGGCGTTGCTGACCATCTGCCTGGCCCCGCACTTTCCGCAAGTGAGCACAGTGCCACCAGGCAATGCTTCCAGTTCGGCTCTTGTAGAGCTAGTAATCGTACTGCAGCGGGCGCAACGTACCGCTAAGCTCGAGACGTAGGCGATTCTTCCCTGTTCATCGAGCACCGACTCAACATCAACTACGTAGAACAGTCCTGTATCAGGCATTGCCGCAACCTCGAAAGTAGCTAACATGCTGCGCGGTCTACCGCATGGGCGAAGTGAGGACTTTCCCTGTTCACTGTGAGATCGCCATGAACGATTCATCACAAAGCGTTGATTCCTCACTCTCTCGTTTGGCAACGGCTGCTACGGTTGCTTCTCATATAGGAGTGGCGCCATGCCCATCAGGGCTGTTGTATATGTGAGCGGTGCAGGCGAGGAAATCGCCGGCGACAAGCTGGGCCTGTCCAATGGAAAGCTGGATCCGATTGTGGACGACGCGACCCGGTTCAATCGTAATGCTGGGGTTACGGGGGTGCTCCTCTTCGATGGCGAACGTTTCCTCCAGTACATGGAGGGGCCAGAGGATGGGCTATCGGTAGCCTATTCGCGTGTGCTGGGCGCGAGTAGCCACAACGGTATCGTGGAACTGCAGCGGGGCAGGGTTGGGCAACGCCGCCTCCCGTTCTGGCCGATGAAGTGGCTTCCAGTCGAACCAGACGAATTGCGGCGCGTGGCCCGTGCAGATTGGACTAGATTCAATCAGCGCGGCAACGCGGACGACGTAAACGCTACCGCAATGGATCTCCTGGTAGCGTTCGTGACGCCGTTCGCCGTAGCAGCCTAAGGAGGCGTGTTTCCTGCGCCTATTTGCTCCGTAAGAACCGTGAGCGATTGTTGAAAGGCGGCAGCGAATAGGTCGCCTCCATCCTCTCTGTGCTTTGCCGCGATGCTCGGCAGCAGTCGCAGCCAGTTCTCGGTCAGCCGCTCAGGCTCGGGGTGGGTCAGCACAGAGACCCGAAGCGCGTACTCCATGGCTTTTAGGTAGCCGCGGTGCATCTCGAGTCCGGCCTCGCAGGCTTGGAGGCGATCAAGGATTTCCGTGATTTCGGTCGTCATGGTGGTCTCGACAGGCAGGGGCGGGGAAGGCGATATTCTGCGGACGCCTAGAAGAGCCCGCTATGAGCATCCTCAATGTTCTGCTGCGCCCTGACCAGATCCTTGTTGCGGTTGATACCCTTGCTGAGGACGCCCGAACCGGAGTCCATTCGTCCGGCGCGAAGGTGCTCCTGATCCCGCAGCACAACTTGGTGTTGGCGGCACGCGGGTCCACACAGTTCTTTCTTCGCATCTACGAGCTCGCCCTCCAAGCAAGCTTCCGGGCTGACTTCACGATAGAGCAGCTATCTGCCGAGCTGGGGCTGGTTGTGGACCGGCTATGGCCGGACTATGAAAAGGCAGCGGCCAAGGCCGGCCTGCCTCTCGACCAACTCGGGACCGAGTTGGTGTTGGGAGGCTGGTCGCCTAAGAGTGCGCGGATGATGGCAATTGCCTATGCCAAGAGCGACAGTTCCCGGCCATCGGTTGTGCATCCTTTGGATGGAGGATTGGCCTCTCCTGGGGAGCCATTGGTTGGCAGGCCGGATAGCTTTGCTCCAGCGGATGTCCTCGCGGCCGGCAGGATCCAAGCGACCTGGCTCAACAAGCAGGCAGGTAGGCAGGTGGCGGGTGGTCGACTTTTGGCCGTCGTGCTCCGTGAAGGGCAGGCGGTAATTCAGGACCTAGGGGCGATTTAGGTCGTCCGGCTCCACCCCTGCTAGCGCCAAGACTCTGTCCTGCCTCATCTGCTCGGCCCAGAGAATCCAAGCTTGGTCGCCGGTCAGTATTCCCGTCACCCCGCAGCCTGGACAGGTGAGCTCTACACCCCCCTCTACATCAGCAAGCCCATACCCTCGCGACCGTCGCGATTCGTCCCCACATGCGCCGCACTTAACCTGCAGAGTCTCGACTCGCTCGATCATTCCGTTGATGCGCAGCAGAGGGCGGATCCGAAGGACCCGGAAAGCAGTTGAGGGTGTCATGTGTCGTGCCTGTAAGGGGCTAGACACGGGGGCGAAGAATTTCGCGCCTGAGAGGAGCCTGATGCGTCAACCATACAGCATGAACAGTTAAGAAATTGGATTTGACAGATTGTTTATGCCAGATCCCTCGCCGGCCTCGCAAGCGTAGGCACCCTGAGGTGCCTACGGCCCGCGCTGGGTCACTTCGGCATCAAGACGGTGTCGATCACATGGATGACGCCATTCGACTGGCCAACGTCGGCGATGCTGATTCCAGCCTTGCCTCCCTTGGCGTCGACCACCCAAAGCTTCCCATCACGAAGCGCTACGGTGAGCGGCTCGCCCTGAACCGTCTTGAGAGTGGCCTTTCCGCCGTGCTTCTTGGCATCCGCCATAAGCTGGGCGGAGCTGTAGTTGCCAGGAACCACATGGTAGGTCAGGATCTTGGTCAGCTGAGCCTTGTTCTCAGGCTTTACCAGCGTATCCACAGTACCCGCCGGCAGCTTGTTGAAGGCTGCGTTGGTGGGGGCGAAAACGGTGAAGGGACCGGTCCCGTTGAGGGTGTCGACCAGCCCTGCTGCCTTGACCGCGGTGACCAGTGTGGTGTGGTCCTTGGAGTTGATGGCGTTCTCGACGATTGTCTTGGTCGGATACATCTCCGCCCCGCCGACCATGACTGGGCTGGCGGCGAAGCTGGACGAAGCTGCTGAAACGAGTACGGCGAGACTCACTGCGGTGGCAATGCGCTTAAGAGTGTTCACTGTGCGTTCCTTGATAGGTTGCCTGCGGTGCGCAGACACCCCACATACGCCCTAGCAGCCAATCCGGATGCATCGCGAATCTGCCAACGCGGAACGGTTCATGTAGGTCGCTGGCGCGTTCGCAGGATTTGCGACGCCCAGTCCTATCCTCTCCGCCATGCTCCCCTCGCACGGCTACCAAGGCTTCAGCACCACCCCGATGCCCTCTGGCTGGGTCCAGATGGGGGACAGCTGGGTGCTGTGGTGGAGCGGCCGGCAGATCGCCAGCGTTTCCCCAGCGAGGGTGCAGGGCGTTCGAGTACACCTGGACGCCCGGAAGATGTGGCAGACCAAGGATGTGCTCGCGGCCAGCATCAGGCAGGGCATGCGCTACGCCGAGCGCTGGTGCGCAGCCCGGCTGTATCCCGAGCTGCCTCTGCGTGAAGCCGTCGCCCGGCTGACCGACAGCCCGCCGATCCAGTTGCCCCCGCCACTGCCCGGTCTGCCGCCGACCCGCGTGCAGCAGCAACAGGCCCGGCTCCTGGCTGAGGCCGGAGCGAAGGAGCTCGAGCGAATCAAGGCGGCACTCGAACCGCGTAAGCCGCCGACAGAGACCAAGCCACGAGCGAGGGACGTCTGCAGCAAGGCGTGGGTGAGGGCAGGGCTCGAGCAGATGCGGCGGGGCGTCTGAAAAGGCCCGACCGCGCTCCGCAGGTGCTGCGGATACAACGTTTTACGGCGCTTGCGGACCCCGGGCCGTGCGTAATCTGGCACAGCATTGGCACAGATCGCACTAAGGGCATTGGCGGATATAGCCGGGTCGCCCCCCTCCTAAGGGGAAGGTCGCCCGTTCGAATCGGGCCGGGGTCACCAGAATCAACAACTTAGGCGGACTCAGTGGTGAGCATTTCCCACTGTTTCCCGCATATCCACAGGATTTGGTCCCAGTAGGCCCAGCGCTCCTGCTCAGTACCTGAGGTTCGCCACCGCGCCATCGTCGCCCTCAGGCGTCAGATGGGCGTAGAACTTCTCGGTCGTGGCGTAATCGGCATGGCCGGCCAGAATCTGCACCCTTCGCAATGGCACTCCGGCCATCACCACGTGGGCGCAGAAGGTGTGCCGTAGCCGGTGGAGGCTGCCGCCGATCCCAGCCCGCTTGGCATCGGACGCGAACCAGTCGGATACGGTGTCTTTGTGCACGGCCACCAGCGGATCGGGTAGGCGGCGCAGCGCCCAGCGCGCATACCGGTTAAGCTGCACCTCGCGCCACTTGCCTGACTTCGTGCGCCCCTGGCCATCTTCGTCTGGCTCGCTCTCGACCCTGAGTCTGCTCCCTGCCGCCGAATCCTTGCCCAGTCCAACCAGCTCACCACGGCGCAGACCCGTGTGGGCCATGAAAAGCCACAGAGGCGCCCGACCGGGGTTCGCACGATACAGCTTGCGCATCGCGGCCCGGTCGTAGAACCGCACCGCTACGCTGCGGACGCCGCGCGTGCCTGGGTTTCCTCCAGCGGGTTGAAGTACAGTTTCTTCCACTTCACGCCACGCCGGAACGCGGCCTGCAGCCTACGCACCTCCTTGCCCACGGTCTCTGGTGCCACCTTGTCCTTGGTCAGGCTATCTGTCTTGTATGACTCCATTTCCATCGGGCGCAGGGTGTCGATCGATCGATGGCCGAAGCGAGCAATGAACAGTCGGACCTCGCTCTTTGCCTTGCCGTGCGTAGTCGGGTCTTCCACCTTGTACCAGTCCAGGTACGCCTCCAGGAAATCCCTGACAGTGGGCAGCCGGGGAGGATGCGCACACCATGGGTCAGTTCCGCTTCTTTCGCTGCTCATACGCGCTCAGTCTCGCGTGGGCTGACGCGACCAATGGCGACACGGCTTCGCTTGCCGCCTTCCCGCCAGTTGAGGTACGCGGCGCCATCGCGCCAGACGATTGTGACCTTGACCATTGCTTGGAGCCGTAGATTGCAGAGTAGAGGGCAGCCTTCTCGTAGAGCTTCTTGCCCATGAAATTTCGTGGTTCGATGCCGTAGTCGGCGATGTTCGAATCGAACTGGCTTCGTGACACCCCGCAGTAGTGCGCGGCCTCGTCCACGGTCAGCCAGTCCTTTCCGACGATGTCCAGCTTTTCAGCAGCTCTCATCCGGTCCTCCTTTAGTTCGTGGCCAGCGGAGCGCGCAGCTGCTTGGTGGCCTGGGTTGCTGCATCGCGCATGCGCAGAACCTCTGCGCGAAGGCAGATCACTTCATCGGCCGCGACCACCAGCTGCTCGCGCAGCACGTCCTTGGCCGGCTGCTTCATGCGGCGCGGTTCGCGGGGGAAGAGCTGGGCGTTCATGCGGCAGCCCCGAACAGGTCATCGTTCTTTCGAAATGCCGGTTCGAGCTTCATGCAATACCCTTCGAGCCCACAGGCGGCCAGCTGCCGCGCGTTGGATTCCCCGTAGGCTATGAGGACGGACGGTGCCCGTCGCTCATTGCTGGTTTGCCGTCTGGTGAACAGAACGCGATGCGGCCGCGCAAGAACAGAACTGCGTGGGCCCGTGGCCAGACCTGATCCTGGAACATGGTCGTCTCGGTTCGTGCAAAAACCAGAGCCACACCGTTCCCATGTTCCGCCATCCGCTGAAGCCAGCGAACGGCTTGGGCCCCATATGGCGGATTGCACCACACCCGACCTTGCCACTCCGCCGTCAGGCCGTCCCCGGGCAACTCGATGTGCCTGGCGGCCGACGGCCAAGGGCGTGGCGAAGGGGCTGCGCAGGGGGCGAGGTCGAAGGGACCGAGCGCGGCGAGGATGTGTGGCGGCGTGAGCCACGTTTCCTTGTTGAAGCCGCCGCCGTCGGCGTTTCCAAACTTATTGGCCATGAGCTCACCTCCGCCAGCACCAGCGCAGCCCGGCGCGCGCGGCAAGGCATGCGCGGCTGATCGCCCACAGGGTGGCGATGCCGGCCGCAAACCCGGCCAGGGCGAACACGTGGACCATTGCGGCGGTGAGCAGCTGGTCAGTCATGGGCAATCTCCGAGAGACGCGCAGTCGTGGCAAATGGATTACTAGGCAGGATGGAGCAGTGGGCAGCCCCAATGTGCAGATTCCGATGGTTGCCCGTCGCCGAAAGCGCGCCGTTATCTGGTTTAGCGCTGAGCGCCGTGTCAGACACGGCGGCTCTCCATGGCAGAATGGCGTCTCCACCATATGGAAATGGCCAGATGATCGTTGCTGAAGTCATGGTTCCTTGCTTCAATTTCGCGCCCACCTGTCGACTTGACTGGACGGCCGTGTCTGCTATCGGTGGTTGGGCTGCTGCCATTGCCACATTTCTCGCGGTGTACGTTCCCGCTCGCAACTACAAGGTGGATAACGAGAGGCGTGCCACGCGAGAGCGTCAGATCTCGTTTATCGAAATCAATCGTCTTCTTCCGAAAATCCTCGACGTGCGGGATCAAACTAAGACGATTAAGAACAAGATCCTGCCTGAAATACCGAAGGCCTTGGCCGCTGGGGCCGACGCCAAGACTGTCTCAGGTCTTCTGAGGGTTAAGGGGCAAGTTCCATTTGTCATCCTCTCTGATGGCCTGGAAATGATCTCTATTGGTGTCTCCAATTTGCAGTCCAGCCTTGATGTGCTGAATGCCTTTCTGGACGCCGGCGAGGAGATTGATATGTATGGTAATCATCCTTTTCATAGACTCTCTGATTACACGACGGCTCTTGACAACGTGGAGCTCGCCGCCCAGAACGTCTTGCTCGCGATAAAGAAGCTCACCGGTATTGACCTTGGAGGCCACGAACAAGGGAGTTGAGTGTCTGTGGTTCAGCGATCAGCATTGATTGGATCGCATGATCGCGCGCCGCGGCGGTCGGTCAGGATCATGTCGCGGTTGCTGGTCTCGCTCCAGACGACGGTAGTTCGTCAGAGCCGTTCCTACACTTAGACCCGCTCGTTCCGATGGATGAAGGTCATGGCAGAATCGGCTCCAGCACAGAGAGGGGGACCATGGGATGGCTCTGGGATTTGGTGAATGCCTTTCGATGAAGGCAGCAGCATCAGCCCCAGGCTGCGCGCCTTATCGGCCATCTCGCGCTCTTGTTTTCTCTCAGTCAGATAGTGCTGAGCCGAAGGAACTGCAACAGCGATAAGGATGGCCACGATGCTACCAATGGCCTGAACCCACGCGGGCGCGTCTTTGCCAAGCGATATCTGTCCGGTCAGGGACAGCAGCCCAAGAGCTGCACCGAAGCCCGCCGTGATCAGCGCGACGTACAGCAGCACCGTGATCCAGTTGATCCGATTCCTCGAGCCCATGTCGATATTTCCCCCTATCCATGGCGGGAGGATACGCACTCCCCTGCCGATCTGGGAGGGCTGCTGATGCGCTCGAAGAACTAGAAGGCGTTCACTCCTGCAGAGGAGCGGCACGTGGAAGCAGTAAAGCTGCTGCCATGCAGTGTCTGTAGCCGACCAGGACCGAGCGACGCCCACCACATCAAGTAGGGGCAGCACTACACCACCGTGGCCTGTGCAAGGGCTGCCACCTGGGCAGTTTCAACGGCATCCACGAGCAACGCCGCATGTGGCTCGTCATGAAGATGGACGAGCTGGCCGCCCTGAACGTCACCCTTTCCCGGCTGCAGCTGAAGGAGGCCGCACGATGATTCACCTTACCCTGCCGTAAGGGCTTCACCGGCCTGTTCAATGCCGCTGGCGTGATTCCGACTGCTGCCCCGACTGGCAGCTGGACAGCTTTTACCGACTCCGAGCTGATCGTGGGTATGCTCAATCAGGCACTGCTCAACGTGTTCAACGGCACGAACACGGCGTTGATCGCCAACACGCTGCTGCTGCCTGGTCGAAGTTCAACCTGCTCGCCACCCGCAAGATGTGCGAGCACAGCGACAAGACTATCATCCAGCGGTACCTGGAGAACAACCTGCACACCGATCTGCCCGAGACCGAGTTCAAGGCCCTGACCTTCGCGCAGGTGAAGAAGGTCGGCAGCATCGGTGAGCGCGGCATCAGCACCAACATCGTCCAGTACGACACGCTGGACACCCTGGTGGCGCTGAAGGGCAAGGGCATCACTAACGCCGGTGACCCTCAGGTGGAGGTGGCCGAGGACCTGACCGACCCGGGCCAGGTTGCCCTTCGCGCTGCGGGCGACCCCAATGTGCCGGACGCCTATGCGTTCAAGGTGGAACGCGCCGACGGTTCCATCGAGTATCGGCTGGAGGCGCGTGCGAGGGTGACCTGTCGATTCAGGCGAGAGAGCACTGGTGCTGTAGGGCGCAGCCCTCATGAGGAAATGTGAGCCCCACCGCCATCACGACGGCAGGGCTCAGTCATCAGAAGGGTGCTACTGAAAGAACAAGCCCAACTGCGCAGGCAATCCAAGACAGAGTAAGCAGGAACAGCGTCCGTGGCTTATTGGTGAACCATTCGGCATTCCGCACCCTCGCTCTATAGGAAACGATGAGCGCGATGAAGACGAGGGATGGAATGATGTACGGCCAGACAAGAGCGCCCTTGGCACCCCTTCCGATCGACAGTCCGGCCAGCATCCATACTGCAGAGCTCATCGTCAGGATCAAAAATGCCCGGATAAGAATGCCGTTTCCGTGGATCAGTCGCTCTGATCCACGTTCTATGGGGTTAGGGAGTTCACTTGGCATTGTGCACCTGAGGGAGTGTAGGAACAGCCGATTCGGAAACCAACATATACCGGTGGAGAGTTTGCGCCGATCCAACGGACACCCAGGTTGTCGAGGTGTCTTATCATCTCACCACCCGGGCCTGCCGCAAGTGGGCCCGTCGGATAAATGTACGTTTGGGAAGCTTGATCGGGGCTCGCAATATCCTTCTGCCCGTCAGGAATCACATTGCCTGCTGCGTCTCGCCCGGATCCACGGATGTATCTGTACCCGTGATCTTGATAGGTGTATTGCACGAGAATGTAAGAGCCGTCAGGGAAGGGAATAGTGGTTACGATGCTGAAGGGGCTCGGCAGCTTTGTGATGTTGACGGCTTGAGAGAAGCCTGAAACGAGAACACGAAGGGTCTCTCCCACAAACCGCAAAGGCCCGAGATTGTCGTAGGATAGTGTTTTCGCAATAGCCGCCTCACGCCAAGCCGGTGTCGTCACCGCATCCATTGCATTCATCGGGTAGGTCTGAGGTGGATCGGCGAGTGGTATAGCCTGGGTGGGCGCTGCGGCGATCGCGCCACCGAATGAGTTGAGCGCAGCGCGGCTGTCATATACAGGCGCTTGGACTCTAACCGTCTCAGACCGGCCATTCGCGTCGTAGAGCTGCATGCCCGCATTGAACATTGCTTGTTCGTCCGCAGTCAGCATGATTTCCTTTACTTTTGTTCCGCCTGGAGCGGCAGCTGCGCGATAAAGCGGGCCGCCACTACCGGATACGTTCATGTGGTACAGGCGTCGATTCTTGAAATCCCAGAAGTAGTAGTCTCCGTCTCCTCCTGCCTTTGACTGCATCTGACGCTTTGTCAAAGTGCAGTCATCACAGGTTATTGAGTCGATTGCGTGTGCGGAGAGGGCACTTGTGAAAAGCGATATTCCGAGAATGACCTTTGCAGCCTTCAAACGCATTTCAGTTCCTTCCTGGAGTTGTAGATTGGCGTGCAATGTAAGCGCAGCGTGAACGTGCTGGCGCTTCACTTATACTCTTCAACCAAGCGCGAGCTTTTGCCGATTTTGGCGGGAGAACTCTTTGGTCACGTAGCATGGGTTGTTGGGAAAGGTGGACATTTGCCAGCCCTGCCTCTTGGGTTCCCTGATGGGGCAGTAATCACCAGCGTCGTGTGATCGAGTGGCAATGGACCCACGCTGGTCCCAGGCACTTCGTAAGTTGCTGATTGAGCGGGCGACGAAATCCCCTCCCAAGGGGAAGGTCGACCGTTCGAATCGGGCCGGGGTCGCCAGAATCAACAACTTGCGAAAGCCGCTATATCGCCACAGGCCATATCGGGCCATCAAAAGGCGCCATTTGGTCACAGTGGTGGTAATGGCGAATCAATAGGTTGGCTTCGCCACCGCACCGTCATCGCCCTCAGGGGGAGAGGTGCTCGTAGCACTTCCAGTAGTGGCGTAGTCGGCATGCCCGGCCAGGATCTGCACCTGTCGCAACGGCACTCCGGTGATGGCCATACCGTGTTCTTGTGCACGGCGACAAGCGGATCGGATAGACAGCGAAGTGCCCAGCGCACATACCGGCCCAGCGGCGCCTCGCGCTACTTGCCGACCTCGTGCACCCCCGGCCATCTTCGTCTGGATCGCTCTCAACACTTTGGCTGCCCACCTCTGCCGGGAGGCTTGGTGGGCGGCTGGAGTTGGATTGCCGCGCGGCAATTGAATCGCAATGCCGTAAGGTAATCTTTCTGCCGATCCGTTCGGAATTGCGCAAGTGCGGACGCGCAGTAGAATCAGCCAACAATAACGGAGGGGATCATGCGGAAAGGAATGCTTGGTGCTGCGGCCGCAATGGCCACGTTAATCGGCTGTTCCACGGTCCCCGTCACGGAGGAAACCGCCAGGCCGGTGCCTCCTGATCGTATCTACAAGGCCGAACGCTTGGCGCCGTCGCCGGACCGTAGTGCGCAGATCTACATCATGCGGGACAAGGGTTTCCATGGATCTGCCTGCACGCATGCCATCTCTCTCAACAATGAGAAGGTGATGGACATTCGCCAGTCCGAAGCCGCCACTCTGTATGTATCACCAGGCTCCTACTTCGTGAAGCTCGACACAGGCGGCGGCGCCTGCCCGAACATTTCAACGTCTCAGAACCTGACCATCAACGCGGGCGAAAGGCAGGTCTATCGAATCCTGCTGCCGTCCGATGGGAACCTTCGCCTGACCCGCGAGCAATAACCAAGCGCGGCAGGTCATGCAACGCCATGCAGGTGCTGGGTGAGGCGGACTCGGCCGCCGATGATCGAATCGTCAATCAGACGGAATGACGGATAGAGGCCATCTTCGACGAACCCGGTGTACCCCGTGTCGACCAGCACTACTACTGGCGCAGTGCGTCCGGGCTGGGTACCTGGCCCAGGTGGAGGCTGGATTCACGCGGCCGCAGGCCATGCAACCGGTGTCCGCCAAACTGGGCCCCGGCAAAATGCAGGCAGCGTCGGATTGTCGGTCCCGTGAAAACCGCAATCCTGTGGTAGTAAAGGCCCCAGCGGTGGCATGACGCCGCCGACAGGGGGCAACATGAAGGCGATGACCGCTGTTCTGGTTGCGGCTGTGCTTTGCGTTGGTTGTTCAACCAAGGGGGGGGCCACTGCACCCTACAACGTCTCTTTCGTTGGCCATCCTTCCCGGGCCGCCGTAGCACCACCTCCACCTCCACCTCCGCCGCCCCCCGTTGACGGTCAGGCCCAGGCGCCTGATCCCAGCGGAGTCAAGCCTCCGAGGAGGCTTCCCCGCGACGGATGGTATGAGCCTGGAGAGGAGGTGGATGACGCCTCGGACGTTGAGGAGGCGTTGCCAGCGGTACTGGCGGAATGCAAGAAGCTCATCCTCGGGATGGAGAACAAATCCGTTGATCAGCGAAAGGCGTCCCTCTGGGTGTACGGCATCGGGCTGGTCGCGGGCACGGTCATCGCACCTGCACTTACGGCGGCGAACGCTGCCAAGCACGCCGGTGCAATAGCGGGACTAAGTGCATTGGGGGGCGCCTCTGGTATGGCGGGAAAGGCGCTGGAGGACTCTGGGTTCGGGGGATCCGCGGCAATTGCTGATCGTAGAGCTGTCGCTGACGTGATTCGTCTGAAGCTCCCAGTGATCACGGATCGCAGAGAGGCGTCGCACGATCGACGGAAGGCGCTTACGGAAATGCAGGCTGCATGCTTTGCCTACGATCTGACCACCCCGAAGCCCATCCAGTCGTCAACAACCGGCAAATGAACAAGGAAGGGCCCGCTCTCCGATGGGCCCTTCTCTTTTACACCCCGCGTTAAGTTCGCTGCCGTCACTTTGCTCCGGGTGAAGAAGGTGGGCAACATCGGCGAGCGCGCCATCAACACCATCGTCGTGCGGTACGACATGCTGGATACCCTGCTGGCCCTGAAGGGAAAGGGTATCGGGAGGAGGCGCCCGAAGACCCTGAAGTCGATGGACGACACTTTGCGTCTGTGGGTGAGGCCGATTGAATTTTCTGCTGGGGCAGTCGGCATGTGTTCCAGATATGGCAGTAGAATCCGCGCGTGCCCCTCTCTTTCGGGTCATCATGTCGATACGAGTAGCGTGCCTGTGCGGGAACGTCGCCATTGAGCTGGCTGGAGAGCCGGTCGCACGCGCCAACTGCCACTGTTCATCGTGCAGGGACTTCTACGGTGTCACCATGTTCTCGGCGACGGCTTGGGAGGCTTCGTCGGTTCAGATGGCCTCCTTCGATGCGCGAAGCTTCAGCCATCCCCAGAAGCAGCTGAAGAAGACCTTCTGTGCTACGTGCGGCGAGGTTGTGTTCGGCACGAATCGTCTGGGCATGTGTGTTGTTCCCAACGCCATGCTCGCCCGAGCAAGCGATGGATGGCTGGACGTTGCCATGGCGCCCACAATGCATCTCTACTATCGGCAGCGCGTAGTTGAGGTTCGCGATGAGTTGCCGAAGTACCTTGATGGCTGGGACGGCCCTACGTACCTGCAGGGCTGAAGCTGCGACTGTGGTGGTGATGGTGCGATGGCATTCTGATCGGCCAGCAGTTTGGTGAATGTGGCGTCGTAGACCTATCACCCTGTGGTGAGAGGCATGCAGGGCGGCTGCAGCGCGGGTTGGCTCGGCTAGCACAGCCCAAGCTGCGCAAGCACGTCCGCTACAAGCGCCCGGTCATCACCCTCCAGGCCAAGCAGCGGCCGCGGCAGGTTGCCGTGCCCACTCAGCCCCATCAGCGCTGCAGCGCACGCCATTACACGTATCCCACCGAACCGGTCATACAGCGCCCACAGTGGCGCCAGCCCCGCCGACAAGGCCTTTGCCGTGGCGATCCCGCCGCTGAGGGCCGCGCGCGTAATCCGCAGTGCCACCTCAGGGAACAGCCCGCCGATCACCGAGTACCAGCCATCGCAGCCGGCGGCCAGCCCATGCACTGCGGCCGCGTCGCCGCTGATGCCCAGCGTGACGTGCTTCGGGATGCGGGCACGCAAGGTGGAAACCCGAGCCACCGCTTCCGCAGGGTCATCGGAGAGGCGAGGCATCTTGATCGAGGCGATGTTCGGCAGGGCAGCGATTCGCCCATGCAGTTCATCGCTGAACCGGAAGTGGGTGGCAACGGGGTTGTCGTAGACACAGATCGGGGTACGCACTGCATTGCACACCGATTCGAACAACGCGTAGACCTCGTGTTCCTTCAACGGATGGTAGGACACAGGTGCCAGCAACAGACCGGCGGCGCCCGCATCCTCGGCATCCTTGGCCAGTTCCACCACGTCGCGGGTACGCAGTGCGCCAATCCCGGCGATTACTGGAACGCCACCGGCGTGGGCGAGGGCCTGGCGCAGCACCCGCTTGCGTTCGGCCTTTTCCAGGTAGGCATAGCTGCCGGTGGAGCCAAGGATGCCCATCGAGTCCACCCCCGACGCCGCGAGGCGCTCGACCAGGCCGGCGAACGCGCGGGTGTCGAGGTCTTCGTTGTTGAAGGGCGTGAGCGGAAACGCGCTGAGACCTGTGAACATGAGGGGGCCTGGAGAGGTGAAGGGAGGGCTGCCGGGCGCAAGCAGGTGCATGGACGCATGGCATTGTTTATTGTCCTAGGACAAATCTCAAGGGCTGCCGCGCAGCGTGACGGCGCCGACCGGGTCGCTCACAATCAGCAGACCAGACCACACTGGCATCCTCATGCCCGCTCAGTTGCAACCGGTTCAACCTCCGCACTACCCGTGTATCGCTGGCTGGCTCGATTCGTTTGCAGCGACGCAACGCTGGGCTGGCCCGGGCGTTGCGTTTCCTCTGCTGCCTGAGGCATTCGCACAGGCTCTTGAACTGGCCGAGCGCCCGGGTTGGGTGCTGTTGGACGGGGAGGGTGCGTGCATGGGGTTCGGCCAGTACTGGTGGACCGCGCCCGGCACTGCCCACCTGGGCCGCATCATTGTCTCGCCGCAGGCGCGTGGGCGCGGCCTGGGGCGGGTGCTGATGCAGTTGTTGGGTGCCGAGGCCCTCCGGTCGCCGGGGGTGCAGCGCCTGACCCTGCGTGTCTATCGTGACAACGTCGCGGCGGTGGCCCTCTACCGTGATCTCGGCTTCCAGCCGGTGGAAGACGCGTCAACGTCGGAGCTGCTGTTCATGCAGCGCAGCGGGGGCTGATCCAGCCCCAGCGTCGGCTACTGCGGGTGGGGGGCGGTATCTTGATCATTTCGGTACTTTTCACAAGTCTGGCACCGGGCCCGATATGCTGGGCCCCGGAATCCAGCCGGATCAGCCCGTGGACCGCATCCCCCAGCTTCTGGAACAGGACGAATCCATGCGCCTGGAGGTCAGCACGCTGGCTGAAGGCTTGGGTGTTCCACTGTCGTTCGGGCACGCGTACCTGGCGGTGCTGGTGTGCGTGTCCGGGCGTGCGCGTTTTGCACTGAACTTCCGCGAGGCGGCGGTGCAGCGGCACGACGTGCTGGTGCTGGCCGAGGATACGCTGGCGCTGCTGCGGCAGCGCTCGCGCGGTTTCCTGGCGGTGGTCTGCCTGATGCCGAAAGCGTTGGCCTCAGAGGTCGCCTATGTGCTGCCCAATGCATTGTTCAAGTTCCTGCACGAGCATCCCCATTGCGTACCGTCACCGCTGGAGGTGCCGCTGCTGCAGGGTTGGCTTCAGCAGTTGATGGATGCCCAGCACAACGGTGGCCGCCATCGGCACGTGATGCTGCGCAATCTGCTGCAGACCTTTTTCCTGAAGTTCGCCACGCTGCTCCCGGCACGCTACGAGGCCGCGCCGCAGGTTGGCCGGCGCGAGCGCCTGGCCTGGAACTTCTGGGAGCTGGTCGGCCAGCGCAGCATGCGCCAGCGCGACGTGCAGTCCTATGCCGAGGCGCTGTGCATCACCCCGTTCTATCTCTCGCAGTTGACCCGGGAATGCTTCGATGAAACACCGAAGGCGTTGATCGACCGCCAGGTGGTGCTGGAGATCAAGGCACTGCTGAGCTACAGCGAACTGCCGATCGGACGCATCGCCGAACGCCTCTGCTTCGAGGATGCGTCCTACCTGTGCCGCTATTTCCGGCGGCATACCGGACAGTCGCTGACCGGCTACCGCCGCGCCGGGCAGGGCGGCACTAGTGCGATACGAACAGCGGCGCCGGAACTTCGGCCAGCAGATCCTCGGTGACGCCGCCGAGCACGCGTTCGACCACGCGGCTGCGGCTGTACGGCCCCAACACCAGTAGATCGGCTTCGGCATCGAGTACATGCTGGCGGATGGTGGCGGCAACGCCGCCCTGGCTGGAGCTGATCGCCTGGATTTCGACCTCGACACCGTGCCGCGCCAGATGCTGGGCCATTTCGGCGCCGGGTGCGGCTTCAGCCTTGGGCGTGTCGACCATCAGCAGGTGCACGGCCTGCGCCCGGGCCAGCAGAGGCAGGGCATCTGCCACGGCACGACGGGCCTGTTTGCTGGCATTCCAGGCCACCACGATACGCCGGCCGACCTGCTCGCCCTTCCAGTGCGGCGGCACCAGCAGCATCGGCACCCCGGTCTGGCGGAGTGTGCCCAGCGGATGCCAGCCGGAAGGAGCGCCGGGCGTATGCGGATAGCCGGCGACGATCAGGTCGCAGTACAGCGACTGCAGGGCCAGATCGGCGCCGCCCAGATAGTCCGAGACGATGCGCAGTTCGGTGCTGATCTGCAGCGGTTCGGCGGCGTCGCGCAGGTTCTGCATCAACTGCGCGGTGCAGGCGGCGTCAGCGCGGGCTTCATGGTCGAGTGCGGCGGCGATGCCCGCGCCACGCGCGAAACCGTTGGCGATGTCGGTGGGATGCTGGGCGGTTGATACCGCGACCAGATGCGCCTGCTGCGCCTGCGCCAGGTGCGCGGCAATGTTCAGTACGCGGTCCCCGGTATCGCTGGCGTCGAACAGAACGGCGATGTCGCGTAGCGGATGCAGCATGGCGTTGTCTCCTTCGATGCCTGTGACGCGTTCCCTGCCGTGCGCCGACCCGGGTGCACCGGACGCAGGTCTGTTGTAGCGCATCCGTGATTCGAGTGAATCAAATGTGATTCAGTTTATTAATTGATGATTCATGCTAGCGTGACCGGACCCCGCATCCAGGCCCCTCCATGCGACCTGCCGCTGCCCGCACACGCCGCGACCTGCACCACGCCCTTGCTGCCACCCTGGTCAGCCATCCTCGTTGCACGCTCAGCGAACTGGCGCGCGGGGCAGGCATCAGTCGCGCGACCCTGTACCGGTTCGCGCCAACGCGGGAGGCGATTGACGAGGCCTTGTTCGCGGCGGGATTCGAACGCCTGGAAGCAGCGGCAAGCTCGTTCGATGGCAACGTGGATGCGCAGCAGGTGCTGGAGCAGGTCACGGCGGCACTGCTGGCCGACTGGGAGCTGGTGACGCTGGTGTTCGCGCGGATGATGGAAGAGCAGCAGCGCCAGGGTGACCTGCATCTGCTGCCGGAGCGCTGGGCCCCGATCGGTGAACGTTTCGAGGCGTTTTTCCTGCGCGGCCAGCGAGCGGGTGAGTTCAATGTCGAGTTCACCGCGGTGTGGTTGGCCGACTTCTACTGGACCTGCTTCTACGGCATCACCTGGTCGCTTGCGCGCGGCCGTCTGGCCCCGGCAATGGCCGCATCCACGCTGTTGGCCTCGTTCCGGCATGGGGCGATGAAGGGCTGATTCCCGATGGCGCGCAGCGCGCGCCACCTTGTCGCTGGCCCCACTGTGCGCCGAATTCGCATGGCAACTTGCCGGAAAGGGCGCTGCAGCTGCCGGAATCGTGCACGGGCCGCCGGGGCCGTGTTGCTACAACTGTGGCCAGGCGATTGGCGCCAGAGTTGGCAAATATTAATGTGATGAAGGTCACACATTTGTGCGAAATGTGTTAACTTGGTCACAGATATGTGTGCCCAACCATCCGGGTGCAGGGACGAAGGCAGGTGCCACGGAGTCGGCAGAACACGTAGTTGCGTGCGTCGCCGGTGCCGGGATTTCGTCCCAGGTCACCCATTGAACTTCGGCCCGTCTGAGGGCTGAGCGGGGAAATCAACATGTGGCAGTCGACGACGTCGCGCATTCGCGCGGGCGGTGGATGCGTTCATCCCGGAAAAAACCTGCAGTACCTGCACCCCGGCCGCTGGATGGCAGCCGGCCTGTTGCTGTTGCTGGCAATGCTGGCACCCTCGCTGGCCTGGGCTGCGGCCTATGCCACCGGCGGTAGCAGCCCGTATCGCAACACCGTGCTGTGGTTGACCTGGGGCGGCGGTGCCAATGGCGTGAACAACGTCGCGCTCAACGACGGCGCGACGTCGTCCATCGATATGCCTGTGGCGGCGGGAGTGAACCTGCGCGTGGACTGCCGCCTGAACACCGCCGAGACCGGTGTGCTGCGCAGCTATCGGCCTGGCAACTTCGGCGGTGACAGTCTTGACGATCTGTACAACATCGGCGGCACTGGCACCAGCAACCAGCTGATTGCCGGCATCGCACGTGCGGGCGGCACCTCCAGTTTCAGCATCACCTGCACGTCGACCCTGGGGGGCGCGCCCTACCGCCTGCGCGGCGTGGTGATGGCCGATGCCGAATCGATCAACAACAGCGGCGAGTTCGTCGAAGCCAGCGCGCAGGGCACCTGGAACGTGGTGGAGGTTCGCAAGAACCTGGCCAATGCCACGCCCTATCTGGTGAACAAGTCGACCAGCGGCGCCAACCAGGTGATCCGCTTCGGTCCCGGCAACGACGACAACACGGCGGCCGTTACCTTCCTCAGTTTCGACAATGCCGCACACGCGCCGGGCAACCTGGCGGTGAACATGGGCTTCTCGATGCGCGGCGGCGGCACCACCGCCATCGCCATCGGCCTGCTGGTGCCGTATGCCGACTTCGGTGACGCACCGCAGAGCTACGGCGATGCCATGCACGTGGTGGACGATCTGCAGTTCCGTTCCGATGGCATTCCGCAGGGCGCCAGCAACTTCAACATCAATACCGCCGGTTATACGCCGGGTGGCCTGGCACCACCGTTGACTGATTTCCTCGGCAGCCTGGGCCCGGATACCGAACAGAAGAGCAGCTACAGCGCGGACGCACTGGGCGATGACAACTTCCCGCAGGTGGGGAGCCGTGAAGAAGATGCCTGGCCAACCAGCTACCGGTTGACGGTGATGCAGGCCGGTACGCTGATCACCCAGTCAGTAGCCTGCGCGGGCAATGGCAGCGTTGCCGGCTGGATCGACTTCAACCGTAATGGCACCTTCGATCTCAACGAACGCAGCACGACCGCCGCCTGCAGCGGAGGCCAGGCGAACCTGAGCTGGACGGTACCCAGCGCGGTCAGCGCCGGCACGAGCTACGTGCGGCTGCGCTACTCCACCATCGCCGCGCAGATCCAGAACCCGACCGGCGTGGCCGATGACGGCGAGGTGGAAGACCACCGCATCACCATCACCGCTCCCTCGCTGAAGGTGGTCAAGGGCAGCAACGCCACCGGTGGCATCTGGAACTACGGGCAGGCCGGCACCCAGTACACGCTGACGGTGAGCAATACCAGTGATGTGCCCACCGGTAATCCACCGAATGTGCCGGTGGGTGCGATCATCGTGCGCGACCAGCTGCCGGCCGGGATCGTGCCGAACTGGACGGGTGCCCATGTGAGCGGCAGCTGGAGCTGTACGGCCAGTGGCCAGGACGTCACCTGCACCAGCAGCCAGGTGCTGGCTGCAGCCGGCAGCGCCGGCTCCAGCTCGGCGTTCACGTTGCCGGTGACGGTCACTGCGGCTGCTACCGGTGTGCTGACCAACCATGCCAGCGTGGGCGGCGGCTACGATCCCTTCAACAACGGCAATCCGCCGGCACCCGGCAGCAGCTGCACCGACGTTGACCACTGCACGCGCAGCGATGTGACCGTGCCGGTGACACGGGTGGGCTACGCCAAGCGTTCGAACACCGCCGGCCCGGTCGCGGTGGGTGCGACCGTGAACTATACGGTGGATGTCACCGTGGCCGACGGCAACACCCGCGATGTGCTGACCTTCACCGACACCCTGGGCACCGGCCTGGATTTCGCCAGCGTCAGCAGCCCCGGTGCATTCACCTGCAATGCGGCCAACCCGCTGGTGTGCACGCTGCCGGCAGGCACGGTGCCGGGCACCTACAGCCTGAGCTACACGGCCACGGTCAATGCGCAGGCCAGTGGCCAGGTGGTCAACACCGTGGTCGGCACGGGTACTGACACGCCCACCTGCAGCAGCAACTGCACCACCACCACGCCGGTGGCGGCGCCACGCATCTCGGTATCCAAGGCCAGCGGCACCGCCGGTCCGGTCGCCATCGGCGACAGTGTTGCCTACACCGTGACGGTGCTGGTGGCCGACGCGCGCACCACGGCGGTGACCACGCTGACCGACACGCTGGGTCCCGGCCTGGACTTCGGCAGCGTCACCAGCGCGGGTAGCTTCAGTTGCACGCCAGGCAACCCGCTGGTCTGCACGCTGCCGGCCGGGACCGTGCCGGGCAGCTATGCGTTCTCGTACACCGGCGTGGTCAACGCTCAGGCCAGTGGCCAGGTGCGCAACGCGGTGGTGCCCAGCGGCACCGACAACCCGTCCTGCGTGGGTGCGTGCGATACCACCACGCCGATGGCCGCAGCGCAGGTGGTCTATGCCAAGCAGGCCTCCACCGGTGGGCCGGTACGGGTGGGTGACCGCATCGACTACACCCTGACTGCAACCGTGACGCGCGCGCGCACCAGTGCCGTGGTCACCCTGACCGATACGCTGGGCAATGGCCTCGATCTCGCTGGCGTGAGCAGCGCAGGCATCTTTACCTGCAACGCCGCCAATCCGCTGGTGTGCACGCTGCCGGCCGGCACCGTGCCGGGTACCTACAGTGTTACCTATGGCGCCACCGTCAATGCGCAGGCGAGCGGCAGTGTGCGCAATGCCGTGCTTGGTAGCGGCACCGACAATCCGTCGTGCAGCGTGAACTGCGATACCACCACCCCGGTGGCGACACCGGGGGTGAGCTATGCCAAGTCGGTGAACAGCACCGGTCCGGTTTCGGTGGGCGATCGCCTGACCTACACCCTGACTACGGTGGTGACCAACTCGCGCACCACCGATGTGGTGACCCTGACCGATACGCTGGGTACCGGCCTGGACTTCGGCGCGGTGACCACTGCGGGGGGCTACACCTGCAATGCCGCCAATCCACTGGTGTGCACGCTGCCGGCTGGCACCGTTCCGGGCAGCTACAGCCTGACCTACACCGCCGTGGTGAATGCGCAGGCCACCGGCCAGGTCACCAACGCCGTGCTCGGCGGTGGTGGCGACAATCCGTCGTGTACCGCCAACTGCGGCACCAGCACGCCGGTGACCGGCAGCGCGATCGACTATCGCAAGACCTCGGCCGCCGCAGGTTCGGTGAAGGTGGGCGACAGCATCGCCTACACATTGACTGCAGTGGTCAGCAACTCGCGCACCACGGCGGTGTTCACCCTGACCGACACGATGGGCCCCGGCCTGGACTTCGGTGCGGTGACTGCCAGCCAGGGCTTCAGCTGCAATGCCGCCAATCCGTTGGTGTGCACGCTGCCGGCCGGTACTGTGCCGGGCACCTACATGGTGGACTACACCGCTCGGGTGAATGCCCGGGCCAAGGGCAGCGTCAGCAATGCCGTGCTCGGTAGTGGCACCGGCGTCACCACCTGCACCAGCAACTGCGGAACCACCACGCCGGTGCTGTCGGCGGTGGTGACCTACCGCAAGCAGTCGACCACCGTCGCTCCGGTGGGCGTGGGCGATGCGGTGGACTACAGCGTGGAAGTGACGGTCGCCAACTCGCAGACCCTCGATACGCTGACCCTGACCGATACCCTGGGCACGGGCCTGGACCTGCAGTCGGTCACCCAGCCGGGACCGTTCACCTGCAACGCCAGCAATCCGCTGGTCTGTACGCTGCCGGCCGGTACCGCTCCCGGGACCTATGCGCTGGGCTACCGCGCGCTGGTCAACGCCCAGGCCAGCGGCAGCGTGCGCAACGCCGTACTCGGCACCGGCGGTGACACGCCCACCTGCAACGGTGACTGCAGCACCGAGCACGCGCTGGCCGAACCGCGCGTGGTGCTGGAGAAGCATTCCGGACCTGCCAGTGGCACCGAAGTGCGACCGGGCGACCGCCTGCGCTACACGCTGGTGGCCACGGTCGAGCGGGCGGCGCTGCGCCAGCCGCTGCAGCTGGTGGATACGCCGGACGCCGGCTTGAGCATCGAAAGCCTGCCCGCCGGATGCGTCCAGCAGGGGCCCGACATCGTCTGCACGGTGCCGACGGGTACTGCTATCGGTCGCCACGAGTTCGCCTACCAGGCCGTGGTCAACCAGGAGGCCCGCATCGAGGTGCTGAACCGCTTGCGCGGACAGTATCCGGATGGCTCGCCGCCGCCGGACTGCACGACCTGCGAGACGCGCCACAAGGTGGTGTCCGACTTCGCCCTGCGGATCACCAAGACCGCCAGCCCGCGCCGGGTGAAGGTGGGCGACCTGGTGCGCTACCAGCTGGTGGTCGAGAACGTGGGCGGCAGCCATTGGCGCAACGGCGTGGTGGTCGATACACCGCCGCCGGGCTTCAGCTACGTCGACGGCTCGATGCGCGTGGCCGACGATGACGGCGCGTTCTCGCTGGCCAGCAGCCAGGTTCCACTGCGCATCGGTGCGGTGGACATTGCCGTGGGTCGCAGTGCGACCATCACCTACCTGTTGCGTGTGGGCGCCGGCGTGCGCGCGGGCAACCACGTGAACCAGGCCGTTGCCACCGCCGACGATGGCACGCCGCTGTCGAACATCGCCACCGCCGAGGTGGCCATGGATGCCGATCCGCTGCTGGAAGACAGCCTGGTATTCGGCACTGTGTTTGATGATCGTGACGGCGATGGCTGGCAGGACAGTGCCGAGCTGAGCGGCGTTCGCGTGCAGGGCGGCTTCGCTGCTGCGGCCTACGTGCCGGGCTCGACCACGCTGGATCGCGGCGATGGCCCGCAACCGCTGGCCGATGCCAGTGCACCGTTGCTGCACGGAGTGCAGATTGGCGTGGTGCATGGCCGCGCGTCCACGTCCGACACCGCCGAGGCGCATCAGGTGGTGCTGCGCCAGCGCCTGCGCGAACTGTCCTTCAGCGATGACTTCGTGCTGGAAAGCGCGCAGGGCCACCGCCTGCGGATGGACGCGCAGGGCGCCACGCGCGTGGAACGCAGCGGTGAGGCCGGCAAAGGCCTCACCGCAGCCGAGCCGAGCGTGCGCCGCGAGATCGCCCGTGTCGCCGAGGGTTACGAAGTGGCTTATGTGATCGGCAACGAAGGCATCCAGGAGCAGGGCATCCCCGGTGTGCGTCTGGCCACGGTGGAAGGCCTGCTGGTGGAGACCGATCCGTTCGGGCGCTACCACCTGGCTGACGTGCACGGAGGTGACGCGCGCCTGGGCCGCAACTTCATCATCAAGCTGGACCCGGCCACGCTGCCGGCCGGGGCTGAACTGACCACCGAGAATCCGCTGCTGCGGCGGGTGACGCAGGGCGTGCCGACCCGCTTCAGCTTCGGCGTGCGCTTGTCGCCATCGCCGCAGGCCGCCGCCGAGCGCATGGAGATTGCGTTGGGCGAGGTGCTGTTCGCACCGGACAGCAGCGAGCTGCAGGCCAACTATCGCCCGGTGCTGAAGAAGATGGCCGAGGTGGTCGACCGCTACCAGGGCGGCGACGTGGTGATCGCTGCCAATGGCGAGAGCCAGGCACTGGCCTTTGCCCGCGCCGCAGCGGTACGCGATGCACTGCAGGCCGAGGTTGCGGAAAGCGCACGCGCCGGCCTGGCCGTGCAGCTGCGCACCGATGTGCGCGATCCCCACTCGCTGCTGGCCGGTGTGGATGCCGGTGGCGCGCTGCTGGGCAACGTGCTGTTCGACACCGACAAGGCCACCGTACGCGACGAGTTCAAGCCGCTGCTGGCCGCCATCGCCGCGCGTCTGGAACAGCTGGGCGGTGGCCAGGTCAGCCTGGTCGGCCACACCGATGTGCGCGGCAGCCATGCCTACAACCAGGCACTGGGCCTGCGCCGTGCCAACGCCGTGTTCGAGGCGCTGCGCAGCCAGCTCAGCCCCGCCGTGCAGCAGCGCCTGCGCGTTCGCAACGAGGAGAGCGCCGCCACCCGTGCGGCTGCCCGCCAACAGGAGGCACGCCCATGAGCGCGCATCACTCTGCCGCCCGCCGTGCGGCCCGCCTGCCGCGCGCTGCGCTGTATCAGGCCCTGCTGCTTGGCCTGGCCGGTGCCGTCCATGCCGAGCCGCCCGCCGCCGAGCCGGCGCCGATCCGTTGTGACGGCACCCAGTGCAATGCCGAGGGCGAACTGTTGTTCAGCCTGCGCTCGCGCAGCTATGACGAACCGGTGACCGAGGGAACGTCCACGCGTTCCAGCTCGCAGGCCCTGCAACCGGACCGCCGGGTCAGTGTGGCGATCGATGAGCCGGGCAAGGCCACCGTGCGTGGCGAGTTCATGATCCGCCTGCCGGAAGGCGGCGCGATCTGGGCCACCGAAGACCCGGCGATGGGCCAGCCGGAACTGTCGGTCTCTGCACCGGGCATGGTCGCCTTCGACGAAGGCCGCATCGTGCGGCCGGTCGAGTTCTACGTGCGTGGCAACTACACCGCCTTCATCCAGCGCCTGGAAGTCAGCGTTTACCGCGGCAGCGACACGGATCGTGTGGCAGCACTGGCGACGTTCGAACTGCCGGTGGCCGCCGTTGCCCAGGGCGTGTGGGATGGCGCGTTGCCGGCCTCGACGCCGCTGCGTCGCGGCGACCGGCTGGTCTACGTGCTGCGCGCCTTTGATGCCGAGGGCAATGTCGATGAAACCACCGCGCAGTCGATGCAGCTGGTGACGCCGGCGGAATTCGAGCGCGGCAACCAGCAGTTGCGTGACGCGCTGGAAGACCGCCGCGGTACCTCGGTGGACGCCAACCAGGCCGCGTCGTTGTCACTGCTGCAGCAGGTGTTCGATGGCAATGGCCTGCGCCAGCAGAACATCCCGGTGTATGGATCGCGGGTGCGCCTGCGTGGCCGCGACCTGCCACTGGGCGCGTCGCTGAAGATCAATGGCGACAGTTATCCGCTGGACCAGGATCGCAAGTTCGCCGCCGAGTACCTGATGCCGATTGGCCATCATGCCTTCGACGTGCGCGTGGAGCGACCGGATGCGCCGGCCATCGCGCGCACGCTGGAAGTCGATGTCAGCGGCCAGTATCTGTTTGGCGTCGGCCTGGCCGACATCACCGTGTACCAGAACAAGGCCAGTGGGGCAGGGCAGGACTTCGCCCGGGGCGAGCGCAATGATGACGTGCTCAGCGATGGCCGCCTGGCCTTCTACCTGAAGGCCAAGACCCGTGGCCGCTACCTGCTGACCGCACAGGCCGATACCCAGAACCGTCCGCTGGACGAGCTGTTCACCGGCTTCACCACGGCCGATCCGCGCGACCTGTTCCGCAGCCTGGACCCGGACCTGTACTACCCGACCTATGGCGACGACTCGCTGACCCAGCGCGATGTTGACAGCATGGGCCGCTTCTACCTGCGCATGGACTGGGACAAGAACCAGGCGTTGTGGGGCAACTACAACACCGGCCTGACCGGCACCGAGTACGCGCAGTACGTGCGTTCGCTGTACGGTGCGGCACTGTCGTGGCGCTCGCGCGGAGCAAATGCCTGGGGGGATGCACGCAGCGAGCTGCGCGTATTCGGTTCACAGGCCGAAACGGCGCCGGGCCACAGCGAGTTCATCGGCACCGGTGGCAGTCTGTACTACCTGCGGCATGCAAGCATCCTCAGTGGTTCGGACCAGGTGGTGCTGGAAATCCGTGACCGCACCACCGGCCGCGTCGAGCAGCGCGTGCCGATGGTGCGCGGTGCCGACTACGAGATCGACGCCCTGCAGGGCCGCATCCTGCTGACCCGGCCGCTGGCCCAGGTCAGCCGTGAGAACCTGCGCCGGATCAGCCGCGACGTACCGCTGGACGGCTATGAGCAGCGCCTGATCGTCGACTACGAATGGGTGCCGACCGGATTCGACAGCGATGACATCACCGCTGGCGTGCGCGGCAAGCACTGGTTTGGTGATCACGTTGCCGTGGGCGCCACCTACGTGGACGAGCAGCGCTCCGGCCAGGATTATTCGATGAAGGGTGCGGACCTGACCCTGCAGGCCGGCCGTGGCACCTACCTGAAGGTCGAGCACAGCCGCAGCGAGGCGACCAGTGCGCCGGTGTTCTTCTCGGACAACGGCGGTCTGAGCTTCAGCCGCCTCAACCCGGAGGGGCTGCGCGAAGGTGAAGCGACCGCCGTTGAAGCACGCGTCAATCTGCGCGAACTGGGCTGGACCCAGCGCGACTGGAGCGCCGGCGCCTGGTGGCGCCAGGTGGACGGCGGCTATTCGGTGGGCCGCTTCGACACCGGCCAGCGCGTGCGCGAGCAGGGCGCCGAGCTGCTGGGCTACGTGACCGACGACTTCAGCCTGTATGCGCGCTACAGCGAGGCCCGCCGTGGCAATGCGTCGTTGATCCAGGCGCAGGCCACCGCCGAATGGCGGATCGGCGAGAACGACCGACTGTCGGCCGAACTGCGCCGTGTGCAGGAGGACCGCGGCCTTGGCGGCAATGTGGCTGGCGTGCTGGCTGCGGCGCGCTACACGCACCGCATCGGTACGTCGCTGGATGTCTACGGCGGCGGCCAGCTGACCGTCGACGACGACCATGGCCGCTATGCCGACAACGACGCGGTGGTGGCCGGTGGCACCTGGACCTTCGCCAACCTGTCCACCATTGGTGCGGAAGTCTCGGACGGCGACCGTGGCACCGCCGCGCAGGTCAACGCCGAGTACCGGCTGACCCCGCAGCACAGCTTCTACGGTGCATTCACCCAGTCCACCGACCGCAGCGAGTACGACCCGTTGTTCAGCCCGAACGCACAGGATGGATGGACTCTGGGCCAGCGCTGGCGCCTGTCTGACCAGGTCAACGTGTTCAACGAAAGCCAGTTCCTGAAATCCGGGCAGGAGTCCGGCCTGGCGCACACCTTCGGCATGGACTTCTATCCGGCGGTGGGCTGGAACGCGGGCTTCACCCTGAGCAACGGCAAGCTGGACGCCAGCAGTGGCCGGGTGGATCGCAAGGCGGTCAGCCTGTCCGGCGGCCGCACCGCGCCCGGTACCGAGTGGCAGAGCAAGCTGGAATGGCGGCGCGATACCGGTGCCGAGCGGCGCACGCAGTGGGTCAGCACCAATCGCCTCAGCCACCGCCTCAGCGACAGCTGGCGCATCGCGGCGCGCTTCAACTATGCCGACACCGACGATGCGATCAATCCGGTGGCGGGTGCGCGCTTCATCGAAGGCAACCTGGGCTTCGCCTACCGGCCGTGGGACAACGACCGCTGGGCGTTGTTCGGTCGCTACAGTTACCTGTACGACCTGTCGACGATGGGCCAGGTGAACGGCGTGGACTACGATCAGCGCACGCAGATCCTGTCGCTGGAAGGCGTGTACCGCATCGACCAGCGCTGGGAGGTGGCGGCCAAGGCGGCGCGGCGCGAAGGCGAGGTGCGTTATGGACGCGGCAGCGGCCCCTGGTTCGACTCGGCCACCAACTTCGCTGCGGGACAGCTGCGCTATGACCTGTACTACCAGTGGCACGGCCTGCTGGAGTATCGGCTGCTGGATGTCCGCGACGGCGGCAGCAGGCAGGGTTGGCTGGCCGGTGTCGATCGCGATATCGGCCGCAACTTCCGCGTGGGTGTGGGCTACAACTTCACCGACTTCAGCGATGACCTGACCAGGTTCGATTACACCCATCGCGGGTGGTACCTGAACCTGGTGGGGCGCTATTGAGGAGCGCAGCCGGGCATGGGCCCGGCTGTACATGAGCGGATACGCCGGGCGATGCCCGGCGACGGATCATTCCTGCCTGAGCAGCTGCACCAGCTGGCGCAGGCGATAGGGCTTGGGCAGGAACTCCACCTGCTCAGGCAGGGGCGGCAGCTGCGAACGCGCATAGCCGGAGGACAGGATCATGCGTGCCTGCGGCTGCTCACGCGCGACGTGCTCGCTGAGCTCGATGCCGGACATGCCGTTGGGCATGCTGATGTCACTGAACACCACGTCGAAACGCGCGTCGCCCTTCAGCAACGCTGCGGCTTCATGCCCGTCGGCGGTGGTGGCCACCTCGATGCCGAAATCGCGCAGGGCCAGGCCGATCATTTCGCGAAGATCAGTCTGGTCTTCCACCATCAGAACGCGGATCGGGTCATCGGTCATGGATTGCTTCCTCGGTTGCGGGTAGCAGCAGGCTGACCGTGGTGCCGACACCGGGCGTGGTGGACACGTCGACGAAGCCGCCGCTCTGGGTAGTGAATCCGAACACCTGGCTCAGGCCCAGGCCGCTGCCCTTGCCGATGTCCTTGGTGGTGAAGAAGGGCTCGCTGGCCTGCTCGGCGATGTCGGCGGCCATGCCGTGGCCCTCGTCGCAGACGCTGAGGGTGACATAGCCGCGTTGCAGCGTGGTGTCCGCATCCGGGTCGAGGCGATGTTCCAACGCGGTACTGATCAGGATGCGGCCGCCATCGGCGGTGGCCTCCACGGCATTGGCCACCAGGTTCGCCAGGGCGGTCTGGAGCTGCATCGCATCGGTGCTCACCTGCGGCAGGCCTGGGGTGAGATGGGCTTCCAGTACCACCGTGGGCGGGCAGGCGCGTTGCAGGTCCGGCAGCCACTGCCGTACCATCGCATTGATGTCCACCGATTCCCGGATCAGGGTCTGGCCGGTGCTGAAGGCCAGCAGCTGGCGGGTCAGCAGCGCGCCGCGGTCGGTGGCTGCCTGCGCGGCATCCAGCAGCTCGGCTGCGCGCGCATCGTCACTGCTGACACGCAGCGACAGCAGGTCCAGCGCATTGCCGATGGTGGTCAGCAGGTTGTTGAACTCATGCGACAGGCCACGGCTGAGACGGCCAACGGTCTCGAACTGCTGGGTGTTGCGCAGCGCACGCTGGGCATCGCGCAGCAGCCGCTGCGCTTGC
Source organism: Stenotrophomonas sp. SMYL89 (assembly GCF_036319985.1). Classification (NCBI taxonomy): domain Bacteria; kingdom Pseudomonadati; phylum Pseudomonadota; class Gammaproteobacteria; order Lysobacterales; family Lysobacteraceae; genus Stenotrophomonas; species Stenotrophomonas sp. SMYL89. Next base: position 184,457 of record NZ_JAWIRW010000008.1, read on the forward strand.
CACTGCTCGGTGATGTCACGGGTGATCTTGACGAAGCCGAGCAGTTCGCCGGCTTCCACGACCGGTTCGATGACCACGCTGGCGCGGAACGACGAGCCATCGCGGCGAACGCGCCAGCCTTCACTGGCGACATGCCCCTGCTGCGCTGCGACGCGAAGCAGGCGCTGGGGTTCACCGGCCTCGCGGTCGGCGGCCAGGTAGAAGCGGCTGAAGTGCGTTCCCACCACTTCATCGGCTGAATAGCCCTTGATACGTTCGGCGCCCGGGTTCCAGCTGCACACGATGCCTTCAGGATCAAGCAGGTACAGCGCATGGTCGCGCACGCTGTCGATCAGCAGTCGCAGTTGTCGGGAAGGGTCCGTCAGCACGGACGTCGTAGAAGCGGCTGCGTCCACGTGTAAATAAGTGTTACCCCTGTGAGGGACGTGAAGCTAGGCACTCAAGTGTGAAGGATGCGTGCACACCTGACACGTGCCATTTGTCCTGTGCGGCTGAATGCGACACGGAGTACCATCTTCCACCCTTTGCCTTCTGGAACCGACCTGCATGCGTCCTGGTGCGACTACGCGTGACCGCTGGATCTGGATGACGTCCGCCTTGCTCCTGGCCGCGACCATCGCGTTGGAATTGGTCGTCCCGCTCGGCTACGCGGTATGGCTGGCCTACTTCCTCGCGGTCGGCGTGACGGTGTTCCAGCGCAGTGCACGCGCGCCGTTCGTGGTCGCGGTGATCGCCTGTGTCCTGCTGGTGATCGGCTTCAACGTTGCGCCAGCCAGCAACAATTCGTCGTTCTCGCTTGTCAACCGTACCGTGGGTGGCTGCGCCTTCCTGATGATCGCACTGATCGTCTCGCGCGCGATCCAGGTCCGGCGCCAGGCGATGCGCGCGCTCTGGCTGCAGGAGGCTGAGAATGCCGTGGCGATGAGCCTGCGCGGTGACCTCGGGCCGGAGCAGATCGCCGAAGCGGCAGCAGTGAGCCTGGCCGGGCAGCTGGGCGCAGAGGTCGGTGCGGTCTATCGGCTGGACGGCGGTCGGCTGCAGCTGACCGGTGGCGTGGCGCTGCCCTCTGGGACGCCGGCCTCCCTGGCCCTGCACGAAGGACTGGCCGGGCAGGTTGCGCGGGACGAACGCATCCGCCACCTGCGCGGCGAAGACGCTGCCGTGCTCGAACTGCAGACCAGCCTGGGCCGGCTGCCGGTGCGCGAGCGCATCCTGGCGCCGATCAGCAGCGATGGTGCGGTGGTCGGTGTCGTCGAGCTGGGCCGCGCGCGGGCGGGTGAACAGCGTGATCTGGATCGTGAGCTGCTGGAGCGCTGCGCCGAGACGATCGGCATGGCCCTGCGCGCTTCGCTGCTGCGCGCACAGCTGGTCGTGCTGCTGGAAGAATCACAGCGGCAGGGCGAGGAACTGCAGGCGCAGCAGGAAGAGCTGCGGGTGGCCAACGAAGAGCTGGAAGAGCAGAGCCGCAGCCTGCAGCAGTCGCAGAGCCATCTGGAAGAGCAGCAGGCCGAGCTGGAACAGAGCAACGTGCAGCTGGAAGAGCGCACCCACGAGCTGGAAGCGCAGAAGCAGGCGCTGCTGGTTGCACAGTCACAGCTGGTGCGCAACAGCAACGAGCTGGCGGCTACGTCGCGCTACAAGTCCGAATTCCTGGCCAACATGTCGCACGAGCTGCGCACGCCGCTGAACAGCTCGCTGATCCTGGCCAAGCTGCTGGCCGACAACAAGGACGGCACGCTCACCGAGGAGCAGGTGAAGTACGCCCGCGCGATCCTGTCGTCCAACAACGACCTGCTGGCGCTGATCAACGACATCCTCGACCTGTCGCGCATCGAGGCCGGCCATGTCGAACTGTCCGATGAAGTGGTGGTGGTCGAGAGCGCGCTGCAGCGCCTGCGCGAGACGTTCGAGCCGATGGCGCGGCAGAAGGGCCTGGCCCTGCAGATCGAGGCCGACGCCCTGGCACCGAGCCAGATGGTGGTTGACGGCCAGCGGCTGCAGCAGATCCTGAAGAACCTGCTGGCCAACGCGGTGAAGTTCACCGAGCATGGCAAGGTCAGCCTGCACGTGCGTGCCGGCGGCAACGGCCGCATCCGGTTCGAGGTCTGTGACACCGGCATCGGCATTGCCCGCGAGCAGCTGGATGTCATCTTCGAAGCGTTCCGCCAGGCCGATGGCAGCACCCGCCGTCGCTACGGCGGTACCGGCCTGGGCCTGTCGATCTCGCGCGATCTGGCCGAGCGCATGGGCGGCGGCATCCAGGTCGACAGTGAGCCCGGGCGCGGCAGCTGCTTCATCCTGGAGCTGCCGTTGCAGGGTGCGCCCGCGGCGAGCGCAGCCGACGCTGCCGAGGTCCCCGTGGCAGCGCCGCCGACGGCGCCGGTCGTGCTGCCGGCCGCGCCCGTACGCGCTGCGACCGCGGCAGCGCCGGTTGCTGCGATGGCCGGCGTAGCCGACGACCGCGGTCGCCGCCAGCGCGCCGGGCGCCTGATCCTGGCGGTCGAGGACGATGCCACGTTCGCCGAAGCACTGGTGGCCCTGGCCCATGAACTGGACTTCGACTGCGTGGTGGCAGGCACGGCGGAAGAGGCGCTGGCGCTGGCCAGCGAACTGCGTCCGAACGGCATCCTGCTCGATATCGGCCTGCCGGACGTGTCGGGCCTGAGCGTGCTGGAGCGCCTGAAGCGCAACCCTGATACCCGGCACATCCCGGTGCATGTGGTCTCGGCGACGGACCGCAGCCAGGTGGCGCGCGAGCTGGGCGCGATCGGTTTTGCGATCAAGCCGACCACGCGCGAGCGGCTGGTGACGGCCATCGAGCAGCTGGAACAGACCAGCCAGCGCGACGTGCGGCGCCTGCTGATCGTCGAGGACGACAACGAGCTGCGCCACAACCTGGAACTGTTGCTGGGTCGCGACCAGCTGCAGATCGTCGCGGTGGGCACCCTGGCCGGTGCGCTGGAACAGCTCAGCACGGTCACGTTCGACTGCATGGTGATGGACCTGTCGCTGCCCGATGGCAGCGGCTACGACCTGCTCGAACACATGGCCGGCAACGATGACGTCGGTTTCCCGCCGGTGATCGTCTACACCGGCCGCGCGCTCAGCCGCGAGGAAGAGCAGCGCCTGCGCCGCTATTCCAAGAGCATCATCATCAAGGGCGCACGTTCGCCCGAGCGACTGCTGGACGAGGTGACCCTGTTCCTGCACAGCGTGGAGGCCAGCCTGCCCAGCGACCAGCAGCGCCTGCTGCGCGAGGCCCGCCGTCGCGACACCGTGCTCGACGGTCGGACGGTGCTGCTGGCCGAGGACGACGTGCGCAACATCTTCGCACTGTCCAGTGTGCTCGAACCGCTCGGCGTCACGCTGGAGATCGCGCGCAATGGCCAGGAAGCGGTGGATCGGCTGGCCGAGCGCGAGGTCGACCTGGTGCTGATGGACATCATGATGCCGGAGAAGGATGGCCTTGCCGCGATGCGCGAGATCCGTGCGCAGCGCCACCTGCAGGACCTGCCGATCATCGCGCTGACCGCCAAGGCCATGCCCGACGATCGCGAGCGCTGCCTGCAGGCGGGCGCCAACGATTACATCGCCAAGCCGATCGACGTCGACAAGCTGGTCTCGCTGTGCCGGGTCTGGTGCTCGCGGCAATGAACGAACAGGCCCTGTTCGACCTGGAGTTGAAGGTCCTGCTGGAGGCGCTTTACCAGCGCTACCACTATGATTTCCGCAGCTACGCGGTATCGTCGCTGCGCCGGCGCATGCGCCAGGCCATGCAGCGTTACGAATGTGAGCGCCTGTCTGACCTGCAGCACCGCCTGCTGCACGAGCCGGAACTGTTCGCCCAGGCCATGCAGTTCTTCACGGTGCAGGTCTCGGAAATGTTCCGTGACCCTGCGTATTTCCGTGAGCTGCGCGAGCAGGTGGTGCCGGTACTGCGCACCTATCCCTCGGTGAAGCTGTGGGTGGCCGGCTGCAGCACTGGTGAGGAAGTGTGGTCGCTGGCGATCCTGCTGCACGAAGAGGGTCTGCTTGATCGCAGCATCGTCTATGCCACCGACATCAATCCGGCCGCGCTGACCACCGCCGAGGCGGGTGCCTATGGCATCGACCGGATGGCCCAGTTCAGCCGCAACTACCTGGCCGCCGGTGGCACGGCGTCGCTGTCCGACTACTACGCCACCGCGTACGATGGTGCGGTGTTCGACCGCCAGCTGCGCCGCAACGTGGTGTTCGCCGATCACAGCCTGGCCACCGATACCGTGTTCTCCGAAGTGCACCTGGTGTCGTGCCGCAACGTGCTGATCTATTTCAACCGCGACCTGCAGGACCGCGCCGTCGGCCTGTTCCGCGAGGCGCTGGTGCATCGTGGCTTCCTCGGCCTGGGCAGCAAGGAGTCGCTGCAGTTCGGGCGTCACCACGATGCCTTCGAGGTCTGTTCGCGCGAGCACCGCCTGTACCGGAAGGTGGCCTGATGGTGGTGCCGGCGCGTCCCGCGCTGCTGGTGATCGGTGCGTCGGCGGGTGGGGTCGCGGCCCTGCAGGCCGTGCTGGGTGCGTTGCCGTCGGGGCTGCCGGCGCCGGTGCTGGCCGTGCTGCACCTGCCGCGTGACCGCACCAGCCGCATCGCCGAGGTGCTGGCGCCGTACTGCGCGTTGCCGGTGCGCGAGGCCGAGGACAAGCAGCCACTGCAGCCCGGTACGGTGACGTTCGCGCCACCGGACTACCACCTGCTGGTGGAAGACGCCGGTTCGCTGGCGTTGTCGGTGGATGCGCCGGTGCTGTTCTCGCGGCCGGCCATCGACCCGTTGTTTGAATCCGCCGCCGCGGTGTTCGGCCCGCAGGTGCTTGCACTGTTGCTGACCGGCGCCAGCAGCGATGGCAGCGAAGGTGTCGCCGCGGTGCGTGCTGCCGGTGGCCGTGCCTGGCTGCAATGTCCCGAGGAAGCCGAGGCGTCGATGATGCCGGCGTCCGCCCTGCAGTACGCCGGTGCCGATGCCGTGCTGCCTCTTGAAATGATGTGTCGCCGCCTGAAGGAGTCGTTTGCATGAACCTGCTGCCACCGGACCCTGCGCACTCGCAGACCCGGGTCAACCTGCTGATCGTCGACGACGTGCCGCAGAACCTGGTAGCCATGCAGGCATTGCTGCAGCGCGAAGGGGTCAACCTGCTGCTGGCTGGCTCGGGTGCGCAGGCACTGGAGTTGTTGCTGGAGCACGAAGTGGCCCTGGCCCTGCTCGACGTGCACATGCCCGAGATTGATGGCTTCACCCTGGCCGAGCTGATGCGCGGTTCGCATCGCAGTCGCGACGTGCCGATCATCTTCCTGACCGCCTCGCCTGACGATCCGCTGCGCGTCTTCAAGGGCTACGAGAGCGGCGCCGTGGATTTCCTGCACAAGCCGGTGGCGCCACAGGTGATCCTGAGCAAGGTCAATGTCTTCATCGAGCTGTACCAGCAGCGGCAGTTGCTGAAGGCGCGCAACGAGGCACTGGAGCGCGCGTTGAAGCTCAACGAGACGATGGCCGCGGTGCTGACCCACGATCTGCGCACGCCGCTGTCGGCGATCCTGCTGTGCACCGACAAGCTGGCGCTGGAGCTTCCGGAAGGCAACGCAGGCGCGCAGCAGACTCTTCAGCACCTGGAAGCCAGCACCCTGCGGATGGCGCGGATGGTCGAGCAGCTGCTGGATTTCTCGCGGATCCGCAGCGGTGGCCTGAGGCTGGAGGCAAGTGCCTGCGATCTGGCCGACGTGACGCGCGCGGTAGTGGCCGAAGCAGGCAGCGCGCATGGGATGGACCGGATCCGCCTGGACATGCAGGGAGACACGCGGCTGCAGGGCGATCTGGATCGCCTTGGCCAGGTCGCCGCCAACCTGGTCGGCAATGCGCTGACCCATGGCAGCGAGGCCAGGGTGGAGGTGGATGGGCGCGACCCGCGCAGCGTGCTGCTGCGGGTCAGTAACGCCGGCCGGATCGATGATGCGCTGTTGCCGCGACTGTTCGAGCCCTTCAAGGCCAGCTTCCACCAGAGCAAGGGCCTGGGCCTTGGCCTGTACATCGTCGATCAGTTCGTCCGCGCGCACGGCGGGCGCATTGCGGCCCGCAACGAAGCGGGGCAGGTGGTGTTCGAGGCAGTGCTGCCACGGCGTTTCGACGGCGCGGTCATGGCGGCAACCTGAACTCTTCAGGCAACGGCCCGGCGGACTGAGACGGACTCGTCCGCAACTGCTACCGTGGGTGCACATCCTGCCAGGGAAGCGCCATGCCATTGCGCGTCATCGCCTACGTCAGCCGGGCGCTGCCGGACCTTTCCGCCGAGCGCCTGCATCGGCTGGTGGAAGACGCGGCACGTTTCAACAAGCTGGCAGGGGTGACCGGCGTGCTGCTGCATGACGGCGAACGTTTCCTGCAGTACATCGAGGGTCCGCCGGACGGCATCGATTCGGTCTACGAGCGCATCCTGCAGGCAGGAAGCCACATCGACATCATCGAACTGGCACGCGGGCGCCTGGGCCAGCGCCAGTTTCCCTATTGGGCGATGCGGTCGCTCCCGGTCGACGCGGCGATGCTGCGCCAGCTTTCTTCCAGTGACTGGTCAGGGTTCACCCGCACCCTGCAGGGCGACCGTTCGGCACCGACGCCGGTGGACCTGCTCGATCAGGTGGTGCAGCCGGTGCTGCACGCTGGTTGAAGGCCTGCGCCGGATTCAGCGCGAAGTACCACCGCAGTAGGCCGCATGCAGCGCCTGCAGCACGCCCAGCGCCGGCCCTTCAATGACCCGGTAGTGGATTGCCTGTGCTTCGCGCCGGGTCGCCACGATATCCAGTCCGCGCAGTACCGCCAGGTGCTGTGACAGCGCCGATGCGCTCAGGCCGGTCAGTGCCTGCAGTTCCGGCACCGGTGCCTCACCTTCTACCAGGCGGCACAGCACCCGCAACCGGGCCGGGTGGGCGAGGCTTTTGAGCAGCGTGGCTGCCTGTGAAGCGTGTTCGGCCATCGCGGCGCTGTCGAGCTGGGTGCGGGCCATGGTTGACCATTTTGTTTAGGATGATCTAATTTAGAATAATCTAAATAAATGGACAATCCCATGTGCGGCAGTGAAGAGGGCGGGGCATGAACGTGCCATGGAGTGCAGTGGCAGGTGGTGCGTTGATCGGCGCCGCTGCGGTGCTGTTGCTCGCCACCATCGGACGCGTGGCGGGCATCAGCGGCATCGCCGCGGGCAGCCTGCACGCAGCCAAAGGCGAGCGTGGCTGGCGCTGGGCCTTCCTGGCCGGACTGCTCGCGTCGGCTGGGCTGGTCCTGTGGTGGCAATCGGTGCCCGAGGCATCGCCACGCGTGTTGCTGCGTGATGCTTTGCCGGCCTGGCAGTTGATCGGAGCCGGGCTGCTGGTCGGCTTCGGTACACGGCTGGGCAATGGCTGCACCAGTGGTCACGGCGTCTGCGGCATGGCCCGCGGCTCAAAGCGTTCGCTGGCAGCCGTGCTGGTGTTCATGGCCTGCGCGATGCTGACCACCTTCCTGGTCCGTCATGGCGGAGGCCTGGCATGAGCCGCGCAGTCTGGGCCGCCGGCGCGGCGGGCGCATTGTTTGGCATGGGGTTGGCGCTTTCGGGAATGACCGACGCGCGTCGTGTCCTCGGCTTCCTCGACATCACGGGCGACTTCGATCCCACGCTGATGTGGGTGCTGGGCTCGGCGCTGCTGGTCAGTGCGGTCGGGCAGCGTTGGGTGCTGCGGCGCGTGCAGCCGTGGTTCTCGCTCCACTTCCAGCTGCCTGCTGCCCGGGGTGTCGATGCTCGCCTGCTGCTGGGTGCCGCGCTGTTCGGCATCGGCTGGGGCTGGGCGGGCTATTGCCCGGGCCCGGCCATCGCCGGGCTGGCCGTGGCATCGCGCGAATCCCTGTGGTTCGTGCCGGCGATGCTTGCAGGATTCTGGCTGCACGACCGCTTCGTCCGTTGAGGCTTCACCCTTGTGTCACCCTGCTTGGGGTCCTATCTTCGGATCACGGGGAAAGGAGTGCAACGACATGGCACGGATGAAGTGGATGGGAAGAGGGATGCTGGTGGTCGCGCTGGCCGCAGCCGTGGCACCGGCTCTGGCCTGCACGCGCGCGGTGTACCTGGGCGACAACGGTGATGTGATCACCGCGCGCTCGATGGACTGGAAGGTCGATGTGGCGACCAACCTCTACATACTGCCGCGCGGCATTGCGCGCACCGGCCAGGCAGGCCCGAAGTCGTTGGCCTGGACCGCGCGCTACGGCTCGGTGGTGGCGACCGGCTACGACGTGTCGACCACCGATGGCATGAACGAAAAGGGCCTGGTGGCCAACCTGCTGTGGCTGGTCGAATCGGAGTATCCACAGCAGCGTGGCACCAAACCGGGCCTGGCCATCTCGCTGTGGGCACAGTACGTGCTGGACAACTTCGCCACGGTGGACGAGGCGGTGGCAGCGCTGAGGCGTGAACCGTATTCGATCGTCACGGACAAGGTGCCCGGTGAGGATCGCCAGGCGACGCTGCACCTGTCGCTGTCCGATGCCAGCGGCGACAGCGCCATCGTCGAGTACATCGGCGGTCGTCAGGTGATCCATCATGACCGGCGCTACCAGGTGATGACCAACTCGCCGATCTTCGAGCAGCAGCTGGCGCTCAACACCTACTGGCAGCAGATCGGTGGCACGGTGATGCTGCCGGGCACCAACCGTTCCGCCGACCGCTTCGCGCGCGCCTCTTTCTACATCAACGCCATTCCCAAGGCCGAAGACCCGGTCGTGGCGCTGGCCAGTGTGTTCAGCGTGATCCGCAATACCTCGGTGCCCTACGGCATCACCACGCCGGGCGAGCCGAACATTTCATCCACGCGCTGGCGCACCGTGGCCGACCACAAGCGGAGGCTGTACTTCTTCGAATCCGCACTGACCCCGAACACGTTCTGGGTCGATCTGAACAAGGTCGATTTCGGTGGCAAGGTGCTCAAGCTGGATCTTGGCCCGGACCAGCGCAATACCTTCTCCGGCGATGCACTGGGCCAGTTCGTGCCCAGCGCACCGTTCACCTTCCTCGGCGTCGACGGTTAGTTCGACGCCTGGCCGGAGGCCGGGTAGACCGCCTGGATCGTGCAGCTGCCGCGGGTGTACTGCGGCAGCGGCGCGATCCCGTCATGGCGCAGGTCGCCTGCTTCGAACCCGGCGGTCGTGACCCGGTCGCCGGGATTGCCGCAGATCAGGCCATTCTGCAGGCCGGAGTGGAAGCTGAGCTGTGGCGCACGATCAAGCTGGCGGCAATGGCTGCCGAGTTCCACGCGGTAGTAGCGATGCCCGCCATTGCGGCGCGGATTGGTCTCCACCAGCATGCCCTGCGGATCGGACGACCATGCGCGCACGTTGCGGGTCGCGAAGCAGTACGAGGGCGAGCCGCCGAAGCTGCGGCGCACCTCCTTGCGTTCGCGGATGGTCATGGCGGGCAGGGTAGCGGTGCGCAGGCGGTCGCTGTCGCGGGTCACGCTGGCATAGTCGCGGTTCTGTACCGGCGTGACCGCGCTGACGGCGCAGCTGCGGCCGTCAACCACGACGCGCTCGCTGGGTCGGCCGCAGGCCCAACCGGCGGGCGCTTCCAGCTTCAAGGTGGTGGCTGCGCGGACCCCGGGGCAATCCTCGCTGAAATCGATGCGATAGGCCTGGCCGGACGCAGCGCGCAGGGCAATCGAGCGCGGCGAGGCCTGCTCCACTTCCTGCACTCCGACAGCGTCCATGCAATGCGGTGCCGGTGGCATACGTTGCTGTGCGGAGGCCGTCGCGGCGAGGGCCAGGCCGAGGCCGGCAGCAAGCACCAGGCGCACGTACTGATCGGTCATGACCTGCATTCCCTGCGTTGGATGACGGATCGACTATAGCAGCGGTTTGCGCGGCCGGTATTACACGCGCACACTGCGCCGATGGGCGCCATCTTCCACCTGCGGCACTACGGCCAGGCCACCGGCCTGGACCGCCATGACTATGCGCAGTGGGTGCTGCCGCTGCGGGGTGAACTGCAATTCGAAATGGAAGGCCGCGGTGGTCGCCTGGACGTCCTGCAGGGGGCATTCGTTGCCGCCGGTGAGGCGCATGACCAGATGGCGGATGGGCCGAATGGTTTCGTGATCGTCGATTGTGCCCCGGGTGTGCTCGATGACGGCACGCAGGAGCATCTGTGCCGCCAACGCTGGCTTTACCTGCCATTGGCGCTGCGCCGGCGTCTTGCCAGCGTACAGGCTGGGCAACCGATGCCGGCGCTGTTGCCGCAGTTGTTGCAGGTGTTTGCCCCCGCCGGCAGTGGCGCACGCATGCAGGGGCTGTGCGCGGCAGTGCAGGCGGAGCCCGGCCAGGCGTGGCCGGTGGCGCGCATGGCCGCGTTCGTGGGTGTCGGCGAGAGCCGCTTGCATGCGCTGTTCCAGCGTGAGTTCGGGCTCAGCCCGCAGGCTTGGCTCAGTGCGTGCCGGTTGCGCTGGGCCAAGCACCAGCTGCGCACCAGCACCGCGTCGATCTGCGATATCGCACTCGCTGCAGGCTATTCCGAGCAGAGCGCACTGACCCGAGCGCTGCGCCGCGAGTGCGGCCAGACCCCCGCAGCGTGGCGCCGGGGCGCCATCTGACCTGTAGAGCCGAGCCCACGCTCGGCTGCCTTTATCTACACAGCGGGCAATCGCAGCCGAGCATGGGCTCGGCTCTACAGATCAGCGACAGCGCAGGGCAGTAGCCTGGGTCAAGAGCGTGCACCGGCCAGCGCTTACACTGCGCGGCCTGTTCTCTCTCCCCCGAAGAACCCGAATGCGCAACAACCCGATGGCCCTGGGCATCGCCAATGGCGTTGCCGCCGGCGCGCTCTGGGGCGTGGTCTTCCTCGCGCCCGCTGTGCTGCAGTCGTTCAACGCCCTGCAACTGTCCGCCGGTCGCTACCTGGTCTATGGCCTGATTGCCGTAGCCCTGTTGCTGCCGCGCTGGAAACGGCTGGCGCCGAAGCTCGGTCGCGCCGAATGGATCGGCCTGCTGTGGCTGAGCCTGGCTGGCAACCTCGTGTACTTCCTGTTGCTGGCCACCGCGGTGCAGTGGGCAGGCGGCGCGGCGGCGTCCCTGATTGTCGGCCTGATTCCGGTGGTGGTCACCCTGGTCGGCGTGCGCGAACAGGGTGCAGTGCCTTTGAAGCAGCTGCTGCCGGCGTTGGGCCTGTGCGTGCTCGGCGTGGCCTTGGTCGGCTGGGAGGCACTGATGTCCGAGCACCTGGCAACCCCGTGGCGGCAGCGCCTGATCGGCCTGTTGTGCGCGTTTGGCGCGCTGTTCTCGTGGGCACTGTACTCGATCGGCAACAGCCGCTGGCTGGCGCGCCGGCCGGACCTGTCCAGCCACGACTGGTCACTGCTGACCGGCGTCACCACCGGTGGCCTGGCCCTGCTGCTGGTGCCGATGGCCTTCATCGGTCACACCGGCAGCCATTCGGCGGCGCAATGGAGCGGGTTCTGGGCCATCAGTGCGGGTGTGGCAGTGGTGGCCTCGATCCTCGGCAACGCATTCTGGAACCGGGCCAGTCGCCTGCTGCCACTGACCCTCACCGGGCAGATGATTGTGTTCGAGACGCTGTTCGCGCTGCTGTACGCCTTCGCCTGGCAGCAGCGTTGGCCGACGCTGCTGGAGGCGCTGGCAATCGTGTTCCTGGTGGCGGGTGTGATGCTGTGCGCGCATGCACATCGCACGCCGCGGGCAATCGCCGAACATGCCGGCTGAATACGGCCCGCAAGCGCGCTGATGTCCACTTTGTCTCAGTTGCAACCAAATGCCGGCACGTTGGCCGATGATCGCCGCAGAGAAATTTTGCATCGCAGCACTTGACAGCCGCCCGGCGTGCAGTGTTTTCTGTACGCCATGGTCCTTGATGCCGCCCACGCCAGCCTGATCGCCCCCGCCACTGCGGGCCGTTCGACTGTGCCGGTCGCCATCACCACCATTACCACCACCACCGTCACCACTCGCCTGGTGCGGCCCGTCGTCTTCGTGTAACTCCCGAAAACCACGGCCCCGCACCATCCAGGTGGCGGGGAGACTCGACACTTGCATGCGACGGGGCCTCCTGCCGAGGTCTGCATGTCTTCCCACGCCCCCGCCCAACCCGTTGCCCCGGCCGATCTGGCCGCACCGTCCATCGTCGTGCACAAGTTCGGCGGCACGTCGGTGGCCGACGCCGAGCGCTACCGCCATGTCGCCGGCCTGCTGCTGGCGCGTCCCGAATCGCTGCAGGTCACTGTCGTTTCGGCAATGAAGGGCGTCACTGACGCGCTGATCGAGCTGGCGCAGCTGGCGGCCAAGGGCGACGAAGGGTGGCGCGAGGCCTGGTATGCGCTGCGCGCACGCCATCGGGGCGCAGCCGTGGCGCTGCTGGGCGAGCAGGTGGGCGAGACCGTGGAATGGATCGATGCCCGCTTCGAGCAGTTGGCCGAGGTACTGGCGGCGCTGGCGGTGATCGGCGAGCTGCCGCGCGAAGTACTCGACCGCGTGCAGGGCCTGGGCGAAGTATTCTCCGCGCAGCTGCTCGGCACGCACCTGCAGGCGCTGGGCGAAGACTGCGCGGTGCTGGATGCGCGCGATGTGCTGGTGGTCGGCCATGGCGAACTGGGTGTGGATGTCGACTGGGAAGCTAGTGCGGACCGCTTGGCCAAGTGGCGCCTGCAGCATCCCCAGCCGCGGGTGGTTGCCACGGGTTTCGTCGCCCGTGACCGCCACGATCGCATCACCACGCTCGGACGCAATGGCAGCGACTATTCCGGTGCGATCTTCGCCGCGTTGTTCAACGCCGATGAACTGCACATCTGGACAGATGTCGATGGCGTGCTGTCGGCCGACCCGCGGCTGGTGCCCGAGGCGGTACAGCTGGAATCGCTGAGCTACGACGAAGCCTGCGAGCTGGCCTATTTCGGGGCCAAGGTTGTGCACCCGCAGACGATGTCGCCGGCGATCCGCCTGGGCCTGCCGATCTTCATCCGCAATACCTTCCAGCCGGCGCATCCCGGTACGCGCATCTCGGCAGAGCGCTCACCGCGTGGGCCGGTGAAGGGCCTGACCCTGAGCCCCGGGCTGGCCCTGCTGAACCTGGAAGGCACCGGCTTGATCGGCGTGCCCGGTACGGCCGAGCGTGTGTTCGCCGCGCTGCGCCAGGCGCAGGTGTCGGTGGTGATGATCTCGCAGGGCTCGTCGGAACATTCGATCTGCTGCGTGGTGCGTGCCGCCGAAGCCGCGCGGGGGCGCGAGGCGCTGTTGCACGCATTCGCGCATGAACTGTCGGTCGGCCAAGTGCAGCGCGTCCAGGTCAGCGGGGGCGTCAGCGTGCTGGCCGCGGTGGGCGATGGCATGGCCGGCCAGCCGGGCGTGGCGGCCCGCCTGTTCGAAGCCCTGGGTCGTGCGCAGGTGAACATCCTGGCGATCGCGCAGGGCTCGTCGGAGCGCAACATCTCGGTGGCGGTGGACAGTGCCGATGCCACCCGCGCATTGCGCGCCGCACATGCCGGCTTCTGGCTGTCGCCGCAGACGTTTGCGGTGGGCGTGATCGGGCCGGGCAATGTCGGCGCGGCACTGCTTGACCAGCTGCTGGCGGCGCGCCCGCAACTGCTGGCCAAGGCCAATGTCGACCTGCGCCTGCGTGCGCTGGCCTCGCGCTCGCGCATGCGGTTGGAAGTGGATGGCCTGCACGCCGATTGGCGGGAGGCACTGCAGGACGCGGGCGAGTCCAGCGACCTCGATCGCTTCACCGAACACCTGCTGGCCGCGCACCTGCCGCATGCGGTGGTGATCGACTGCAGTGGCAGCGCCGAGGTGGCCGAGCGTTATGAGGGCTGGCTGGCGGCCGGCATCCATGTGGTCACCCCGAACAAACAGGCCGGTGCCGGGCCGCTGCCACGCTACCAGCGCATCCGTGCTGCTGCGGCCGCCAGTGGTGCGCGCTTCCGCTACGAGGCCACGGTGGGCGCGGGCCTGCCGGTGATCACCACACTGCGTGATCTGATGGATACGGGCGACGAGGTGCTGGCCATCGAAGGTATTTTCTCCGGCACGCTGGCCTGGCTGTTCAATCGCTTCGACGGCAGCCAGCCATTTTCTTCGCTGGTCGCGCAGGCGCGGTCGATGGGCTACACCGAGCCGGACCCGCGCGATGACCTGTCCGGCGTGGACGTGGCACGCAAGCTGGTGATCCTGGCGCGCGAGGCCGGCCATGCGCTCAGCCTGGAGCAGGTGCAGGTGGAAAGCCTGGTGCCGGCGCTGCTGCGCGAGGGCAGTGTGGATGACTTCATGGCGCGCCTGGGCGAGTCCGATGCCAGCCTGCTGCAGCGGTTGCACGATGCGCGGGCGCGCGGTGCCGTGCTGCGCTATGTGGCGCGGCTGGGCGCCGATGGTGCTTCGGTGGGTCTGCAGGAGCTGCCGGCCGATCACGCCTTCGCCAACCTGCGGCTGACCGACAACGTGGTGCAGTTCCGTACCCGCCGCTACTGCGACAACCCGTTGGTGGTGCAGGGGCCGGGTGCGGGTCCGGAAGTGACCGCCGCCGGAGTGTTCGCCGACCTGCTGCGGGTGGCTGCCGGTGAAGGAGCGCGCCTGTGATCGCACGTGCGTTTGCGCCTGCGTCGGTGGCCAACGTGGCGGTGGGCTTCGACATTCTTGGTCATGCCATCGCCGGGGTTGGCGATACTGTGAGCGTGCGCCGCATCGATGAGCCGATGGTACGCATCGAGGCGATCCGGGGCAGTGCGGTCGAGCTGCCGTTGAAAGCGGCCGGCAATACCGCCGGAGCTGCGCTGATGTCGCTGCGCGCAGGGCTCGGACTGGACTTCGGTTTCGCCATCGAGATCGACAAGGGCATTCCGTTCGGCTCGGGCATGGGCGGATCGGCGGCATCGTGCGTGGCGGCGCTGGTGGCGGCCAACGCACTGCTGGATGCGCCGCTGTCGCGCGAGGCGCTTTACCCGTTTGCGCTGGATGGCGAAGCAGTGGCCAGCGGTGGCCGCCACGGTGACAACGTGGGTCCGTTGCTGCTGGGCGGCCTCGCGCTGTGCACGGCCGATCGCCTGCTGCCGATCCCGGTGCCGGCCACGTGGCACAGCCTGCTGGTGCACCCACACGCGGTGCTTGAGACGCGTCGCGCCCGCCAGGCGCTGCAGGGCAGCTATGCGCTGGGTGAGTTCGTGGCGCAGAGCGCGAACCTCGCGCTGGTACTCAGCGGCTGCCATCGCAACGACGCCGCGCTGGTCCGTGCTGGCCTGCGTGATGTGCTGGTGGAGCCACGACGCGCCGGCCTGATTGCGGGCTTCGAGGCAGCACGCGATGCGGCGCTATCGGCACAGGCGATGGGGGCAGGCATCTCTGGTGCCGGTCCGAGCGTGTTCGCCTGGTTTGAAGATGCCGAGCGGGCCCACGCTGCCGTGGCGCCGGTGCAGGCGGCATTCGCCGTCGCCGGTTTCGACAGCGATGCCTGGGTGTCGCCGCTGGATGCGCCGGGAGCCCGGCTGTGCTGAATCCTTCCCCCTTACTGGATACCCAACCCATGCAATTTGTTTCGACCCGCGGCCAGTCTCCAGCCGTTGGCCTCAGCGCGGCCATCGCCGCAGGACTGGCGTCCGATGGTGGGCTGTATGTGCCCCAGGTGCTGCCGGCGCCGCGTGAGCTGCAGGCCGGTGCGGCGCTGGCCGATACCGCCGCCGACCTGCTGGCGCCGTTCTTTGCCGGCGACGCCCTGGAGTCTGTGTTGCCATCGATCTGCCGGGAAGCGTTCGATTTCCCAGTGCCGCTGCGCCCGCTCGGCAACGGTGATCACGTGCTGGAGCTGTTCCATGGACCAACGGCAGCGTTCAAGGACATCGGCGCGCGCTTCCTGGCCGGTACGCTGTCGCGGCTGCAGGCCGGCAAGGACCGCGACCTGACCATTGTCGTCGCCACCTCCGGCGATACCGGTGCCGCGGTGGCGGCGGCGTTCCATCGCCAGCCCGGTGTGCGGGTGGTGGTGCTGTATCCGGATGGCCGCGTGTCACCACGCCAGGCACACCAGCTGGGCTGCTTCGGCGACAACATCCAGGCGCTGCGTGTGGCCGGTGCATTCGATGACTGCCAGGCCATGGTCAAGCAGGCGCTGGCCGACCGTGAACTGCAGGCGCAGGTGCCGCTGAGCTCGGCCAACAGCATCAGCCTGGGCCGCCTGCTGCCGCAGATGAGCTACTACGCGCATGCGGCACTGACCCATCATGCTGAAACCCGTCGCCGGCTCAACCTGGTGGTGCCGACCGGCAACCTTGGCAACGCAATGGCTGCGGTGCTGGCGCGTGCGCTGGGGGTGCCGATCGGGCAGATCGTGCTGGCGACCAATGCCAACGCGGTGTTGCCGGCCTACTTCAATGGCGGTGATTACCAACCGCAGGCCAGCGTGGCCACCGTGGCCAATGCGATGGACGTGGGCGCACCGAGCAACTTCGAGCGTCTGCGCTGGCTCTACCACAGCGATGACGCGGAGCTGCGTGCGGCCTTCCGTGCGTTTGCGGTGGACGACGTGACCATCCGCGCCACGATTGCGGCTGCGCATGCCAGCAATGGCGAGCTGTTCTGCCCGCACACGGCGACGGCGGTGAAGGTGCTTCAGGACCTGCGCGCACGCGGTGCCAAGGGCGACTGGGCGGTGGTGGCCACCGCACATCCGGCCAAGTTCGAGGCGGTGGTGGAGCCGTTGATTGGCGAAGCGGTGGCGGTGCCGCCGGCGCTGGATGCACTGTTGCAGCGGCCTGCGCACGCGGAACCGTTGGCGGCCGATTACGCGGCGTTGCGTGAGGTGTTGTTGGGTTGAGCAAGAGCCGCCGGGCATGGCCCGGCGCTACCGAAGGTCAGCGAGCGGGGTAGCGCCGGGCCATTCCCGGCGAGCGCTGGCGGAGGTCAGGCCAGGCCTTCGCCCGCCAGTCCGCGCAATCCGTCCTCGTCGAGGATCTCCACGACGTTCAGGTGGGGCAGGGCAATCAGCCCCTGCTGGCGCAGCTTGGTGAAGGTGCGGCTGACCGTTTCCATGGTCAGGCCCAGATGGTCGGCGATGTCGCCACGGCCCATCGGCAGCGAGACGCGCAGGCCATCGCCGCCCAGCTTGGCCTCGCGCGCGGCCAGGCGCAGCAGGAAGTCGGCCAGTTTCTCGGCCGGCTGTAGCCGCGCCAGTGCCAGTGCGGCGTCCTGTGCGGCGTCCAGTTCCTGGCAGGCACGCTGCAGCAGCTTGCGCTCCAGGTGCGGGAAGCGGCTGCGCAGCGCCTTCATCTGCGGCAGCGCAACGCGGCACACGCGGCTGTCGGCGATAGCCTCGATATCGTAGCGGTGGTGGTCGCTGCCGCTCAGCCCCAGGTAGTCGCCGGGAAGTACGAAGCCATTGATCTGGCGGCGGCCGTCGGCCAGGGTGCGCACCAGGCGCAGGGCGCCGCCAGTCAATGTATAGACATGGTCGCGCTCTTCGCCGGTGCGGGCCAGGGTGCTGCCCATGCTGACCTGCTGGGAAACGGTGACCTGTTCCAGTGCCTGCACTTCATCGGGCGACAGCGCCGAGCACACCGCAAGGTGGCGAACCGAGCAGTGCAGGCAGTCCAGCGTGGTGCAGGACGGCGAGGCGGGATCGTTGGTGGCGGGCGGGGCGCCGGAAGGCCGTGACATGTTGCGGGGGCGTATCGCGGGCGGGGAGGGCCTTATGATACTTCAAGCGGCCGTTCGACCCTGCCCGAGGCGGGGGCGCTAGAATGTCGCCCCCTCCCACGTCCCGTTCCAGCAGGAGTTCCGCCCGTGATCAAGCCCCGTACCCCGCCCGGCACCCTTGAACTGCTGCCGCGCGAGCAGATTGCGTTCCAGCGCATGCTGGACGTGATCCGCCGCAACTACGAGCGCTTCGGGTTCCTGCCGGTGGAGACGCCGGTGTTCGAGCTGTCCGACGTGCTGCTGACCAAGTCCGGTGGCGAGACCGAGCGCCAGGTGTATTTCGTGCAGTCCACCGGTGCGCTGGCCAACGCCGCCGAATCGGGTGATCGTTCGCTGCCGGAAATGGCGCTGCGTTTCGACCTGACCGTGCCGCTGGCGCGCTACGTGGCCGAGCACGAACATGAACTGACCTTCCCGTTCCGCCGCTACCAGATGCAGCGCGTGTACCGTGGCGAGCGCGCCCAGCGCGGTCGTTTTCGCGAGTTCTACCAGTGCGACATCGACGTGATCGGCAAGGACAGCCTGAGCGTGCGCTACGACGCTGAAGTGCTGGCGGTCATCCAGGCGGTGTTCTCGGAACTGCGCATCGGCGACTTCAGCATCCAGCTGAACAACCGCAAGCTGATGCGCGGCTTCTTCGAAAGCCTGGGCGTGGCCGAGGGTGAGCGCCAGCTGGCGGTGCTGCGCGAAGTGGACAAGCTGGACAAGCGTGGTGCCGATTACGTGCGCGAGACGCTGGTAGGCGAGGGCTTCAACATTCCGGCCGAACAGGTCGAGAAGATCCTCGCGTTCGTGGCCGTGCGTTCGCAGGGCCATGCCGATGCACTGACCCAGCTGGCTGCGCTGGAAACCGGCGCAGCTTCGTCGGAAACGCTGCGCACCGGTGTTGCCGAACTGCGCGAAGTGCTGCAGCTGGTGCAGGCCCTGGGCGTACCGGAAAGCGCCTATTGCCTGAATTTCTCGATTGCGCGTGGCCTGGATTACTACACCGGTACCGTGTACGAGACCACGCTGACCGACCACCCGCAGATCGGCTCCATCTGCTCGGGCGGCCGTTATGAAGACCTGGCCAGCCACTACAGCAAGTCGAAGCTGCCGGGCGTGGGCATCTCCATCGGCTTGTCGCGCCTGTTCTGGCAGCTGCGCGAGGCGGGCCTGATCGACGGCATCGAAGCCAGCAGCGTGCAGGCGCTGGTGGCGCTGATGGACGAGCAGGGCATGCCGCAGTCGCTGGACATCGCCCGTCGCCTGCGCGCCGGTGGCATCAACACCGAAGTGCAGATGGAGCCGAAGAAGATCGGCAAGCAGTTCCAGTACGCCGCCAAGGCCGGTATCCGCTTCGTGGTGCTGGCGGGTGAGGATGAGCTGGCGCGCGGCGTGGTGGCGGTGAAGGACCTGCTGCGCGAGCAGCAGTTCGAAGTCTCCCGCGATGAGCTGGCCAGCACCCTGCAGGTGGAGCTGGAGCAGTCGAAGGCGATGGTGTGATGCGGGTCGCGGCAGGAGGGCTGTTCGTCCTCCTGCTGGCCGGCTGCCAGAGTGACCCGTCGCTGCACAGCACGCGCATCGGTCCGGACCACTACCGGCTGCAGGTTGATCGTTGTCATGTGATCGACCGCGCGCAACTCGAAGGCGACCTGCAGGCCCTGGCCGCACAGAAGTGCCCGGCGGGCGTGGGTGCGTTGGAAAACATCCAGTCCCTGCCGAGCCGGCAGGGCAGCCTGCTCGGCGAATGCCTGCGGCGCGGGGCGCTGCAGGCCGAGGTGCGCTGCTTGAAGCCCTGAGTTGTGCCGAATCTATGATTAAAAAGAAAAACGCCCACCTTTGGTGGGCGTTTTTCGTTTCCGGCTGCCCGTTAAGGGGTCAGATCCGTTTTCCGCAGGAAAACGGATCTGACCCCACGCCGCCCGGATTTGACGCACCGCGCAAGAATGCGCTAATGTACTAACGCGCTATTACATTGATGCATGGAAACGACCCCGTGAAAGCCCGCCCCGAAATTGCCGCCAAAGACCCGAAGGCCGACCTGGAAGCCCTGGCCCGGGCCTTTGCCGCCCTGCGCGAGCCTGAGCAGGTGGAAGCGTTCCTGCGCGACCTGTGCACCCCCGCTGAACTGGAAGCCATGGCCGACCGCTGGAAGGTGGTGCCGCTGCTGCAGCAGGGCGTGCCGTATCGCGAGATCCACGAGCGCACCGGGGTCAGCGTGACCACCACCGGACGGGTGGCACGCACGCTCGAGCATGGCCATCGAGGCTATGCCGCCGCCATAGACCGCCTTGCTTCGCGCTGATCCGCGCCCCGTTCCGACCTTCGAGACCTCCCCCATGAGTGCAACCCAGGCAGCACCGGCACGAGACCGGTTGCGTATCGCCATCCAGAAGAGTGGCCGGCTGGCCGAGCCCGCCCGCAATCTGCTCAGTGCCTGTGGCCTGAGCTGGCGCGAAAGCCGCGACAAGCTGTTCTGCTACGGCGAGTCGCTGCCGGTGGACCTGCTGCTGGTGCGCGACGATGACATCCCGGGCCTGATCGCCGACGGTGTCTGCGACCTCGGCATCGTCGGCCGCAATGAACTGGATGAGCAGGCCGCCGCGCGCCGCCAG
The DNA here is from genome assembly GCF_036319985.1 of Stenotrophomonas sp. SMYL89. Classification (NCBI taxonomy): domain Bacteria; kingdom Pseudomonadati; phylum Pseudomonadota; class Gammaproteobacteria; order Lysobacterales; family Lysobacteraceae; genus Stenotrophomonas; species Stenotrophomonas sp. SMYL89. Next base: position 204,782 of record NZ_JAWIRW010000008.1, read on the forward strand.
ATCGGCCTGCCGGATGCTTATCAGGCGCTGCGCGGACTGGGCTTCGGCCAGTGCCGGCTGATGCTGGCGGTGCCCGAGGAGTGGCAGTGGCAGGGTCCGGCGCAGCTGGCTGGCACACGGATCGCCACCAGCTATCCGGCCATCCTCAAGCAGTGGCTGGATGAGCAGGGCGTGGATGCGCAGGTGGTCGAGCTGTCCGGTTCGGTGGAGATCGCGCCGCGCCTTGGTACCGCCGACCTGATCTGCGACCTGGTCTCCAGCGGCGCTACGCTGCGCGCCAACCAGTTGACCCCGGTGCACAACCTGCTCGACAGCGAGGCAGTGCTGGCGGGCGCGGTGCGCGTGCCGGATGACGCACGCGCGTCGCTGCGTGCGATGCTGCTGCGCCGTCTCGACGGCGTGGTGCAGCGCCAGGACCGCAAGCTGCTGATGTTCCGCGCCAGCGAGGATCGCGTCGATGCGCTGGCACAATTGCTGGCCGATGCCGAGCCGCTGGTGCGGCTGCCGGCCGATGGCGGCGCACTGCGCCTGCAGACCATGTGCCCGGGTCCGTTGAGCTGGCAACGCATGGAAGAACTCGAGCGCGCCGGTGCACAGGGTCTGATGGTGTTGAGCGTGGAGCGGTCGCTGGCATGAATCGTCTGATCTGGTCGCAACTTGATGAGGCCGCGCGCAGCGCGGCATTGACCCGCCCGGTGCAGACCGTGGCGCAGCAGACCCGCGATGCGGTGGCGGCGCTGATCGCGCAGGTGCGCGCGCAGGGCGACGAGGCGCTGCGTGCGATTACCGCTCGTTTCGATGGCGTGGAGCTGGCGTCCTTCGAAGTGTCCGATGACGAGTTCGCGGCCGCCGAAGCGGCGGTACCCGTGGATCTGCGCCAGGCCATGGGGGAAGCTGCCGAGCGCATCACGCGCTTCCACGAGGCTGGCATGGGCAAGGGCTATGTCGTGGAGACCGCGCCGGGCGTGGTCTGTGAACGCATGCTGCGGCCGATCGGCCGGGTCGGCCTGTACGTACCGGCAGGCAGTGCGCCGCTGCCGTCCACCGCGTTGATGCTGGGCGTGCCCGCGCAACTGGCTGGTTGCCCGCAGGTGGTGCTGTGCACGCCGCCACGCGCCGATGGCACGGCCGACCCTGCGGTGCTGGTGGCCGCGCGCCTGACCGGCGTGCAGCGCGTGTTCAAGCTCGGCGGCGCGCAGGCGATTGCCGCGATGGCCTATGGCACCGCCACCATCCCGGCGTGCGACAAGCTGTTCGGGCCCGGCAACAGTTTCGTTACCGAAGCCAAGCAGCAGGTCGCACAGGACGGCGCCGCCGCCATCGACATGCCGGCCGGCCCGTCGGAAGTGCTGGTGATTGCCGATGCGGGCGCAAACCCGGCGTTCGTGGCTGCCGATCTGCTGTCGCAGGCCGAGCACGGCCCGGATTCACAGGTGCTTCTGTTGACCGACGATACCGCGATGCTGGTGGCGGTCGAGGCGGAAGTGGAACGCCAGGTGGCCTTGCTGCCGCGCCAGCAGATCGCACGCCAGGCACTGTCGGCGTCGCGCCTGATCGAGGTCGATTCGCTGGCTGACGCCTTTGCAATCAGCAACCGGTATGCGCCCGAACACCTGATCCTGGCGCTGCGCCAGCCGCGCGACTGGCTGGACAAGGTGCAGGCGGCCGGCTCGGTGTTCCTAGGCGATTTCACGCCGGAAGCACTGGGTGACTACTGCAGCGGCACCAACCACGTACTGCCGACAGCAGGCGCTGCACGTGCCTACAGCGGTGTCAGCGTCGCCAGCTTCCAGAACCTGATCAGCGTGCAGAGTGCCAGCGCTGCAGGACTGGCAGCAATCGGCGGCTGCGCACGCATCATCGCCAGCGCCGAAGGCCTGGATGCGCATGAGCGTGCAGTGGCCCTGCGCATGGAGGCCGCCGCATGAGCGCCGCCATTGATGACGTGCTGGCACTGGTGCGCCCGGATCTGCAGGCCTTCGCCGGCTACAGCTCGGCGCGTAGTGCGGCGGTGCAGGGCGAGGTCTGGTTGAACGCCAACGAGTCGGCCTGGGCCAATCCGGCCGATGCCGACGGCAGCAGCCGGCGCTATCCCGAACCGCAGCCGCTGGCGCTGCGCGAGAGCCTGGCCGCACTGTATGGCGTGCAACCGCAGCAGCTGCTGGTCGGCCGCGGCAGCGACGAAGCCATTGATCTGCTGGTGCGCGCGCTGTGCGTGCCCGGACGTGATGGCGTGCTGGTCACGCCGCCGGTGTTCGGCATGTACGCCGTGTGTGCACGGTTGCAGGGCGCCGCGCTGATCGAAGTGCCGCTTGTGGACAGCGAGGATGGCCTGCGCACCGATCTGGATGCGGTGATCGACACCGCCAAGGCGCGCAATGCCAAGCTGGTGTTCCTGTGCGCACCATCGAACCCGGCCGGTAGTGATATCGCCCTGGACGAGGTCGAACGCGTGGCGGTTGCGTTGCGCGGGCAGGCGCTGGTGGTGGTGGATGAGGCCTATGTCGAGTACGCGCAACGTCCGTCGGCGACCACGCTGTTGGCCGTGAACCCGAATCTGGCGGTGCTGAGAACGTTGTCGAAGGCGCACGCTCTTGCCGCCGCGCGCATCGGAACACTTATCGCCGCACCGGAACTGATTGCCGTCCTGCGTCGCTGCCAGGCGCCGTACCCGGTGCCGACGCCATGCGCGGAACTGGCGGTGCAGGCGCTGCAACCGGCCGCACTGGGGCGCACCGCCGAACGCGTGACCACGGTCATCGCCGAGCGTGAACGCCTGTTCGCGTCGCTGCCCGGCCTGCCCGGCGTGCGCCGCGTGTATGCCTCGGCCGGCAACTATCTGCTGGTGCGCTTCGCCGATGCCCAGGCCGCGTTCGATACGCTGCTGGCTGCTGGCGTGGTGGTGCGCGACCAGCGCGCCGCGCCGCAACTGGGCGATGCCCTGCGCATCAGCATTGGCAGCCCCGAAGAGAACGACCGCGTGCTTGCGACCCTGTCGGCGCGGAGGGCCGCAGCATGACCCCGATCCTGTTCATCGACCGCGACGGCACCCTCATCGAGGAGCCGTCCGATTTCCAGATCGATGCCTACGAGAAGCTGCGCTTCGTGCCGCAGGTGATCCCGGCGCTGCTGAAGCTGCGGGATGCCGGCTACCAGTTCGTGATCGTCACCAACCAGGATGGCCTGGGCAGCGACAGCTACCCGCGCGCCAGCTTCGATGGCCCCAATGATCTGATGCTGCAGATCTTCGAGAGCCAGGGCATCACCTTCCGTGACGTGCTGATCGATTGCAGCTGGCCGCAGGACAATGCACCGACCCGCAAGCCGGGCATCGGGCTGATGACCGCCTATCTGCAGGACCGCAGCATCGACTGGGCACGCTCCGGCATGGTGGGCGACCGCATCACCGACCTGCAGTTCGCCGACAATCTCAACATCCGTGGCTTCCAGTTGCGTACCGAGCAGTTTGGTGGCGAGTGGGACTGGCCGGGCATCGCCCATGCGCTGGCCGACGCGCCGCGTACTGCCGTGGTCCAGCGCAACACCAAGGAGACGAAGATCCGCGTTGAACTCGATCTGGACCGTGCCGGTGATGCGCGCATCGCCACCGGACTGCCGTTCTTCGACCACATGCTGGAACAGATCGGCAAGCACGGCGGTTTCGCCCTGGACATCCAGGCCGAGGGCGACCTGCACATCGACGAGCACCACACCATCGAAGACACCGGGCTGGCTCTGGGCCAGGCCCTGCGCGAAGCACTGGGCGACAAGCGCGGCATCGGCCGCTACGGTTTCACCCTGCCGATGGACGAGACCCTGGCCAGCGCTGCGCTGGATTTCAGCGGCCGCCCCTACTTCGTGTTCGACGGCGAGTTCAAGCGCGAACGGGTGGGCGACATGCCGACCGAACTGGTGCCGCACTTCTTCCGTTCGCTGTGCGATGCCAGTGGGCTGAACCTCAACCTGCAGGTACGCGGTGACAACGACCATCACAAGGTGGAGGCCTGCTTCAAGGCGCTGGCGCGCGCGCTGCGCCCGGCGCTGGCCCGGCAGGGCACGGCGTTGCCGACCACCAAGGGGGCGCTGTGAGTGACGTAGCGCTGATCGACGCGGGCGGTGCCAATCTTGGTTCGGTGCGCTATGCGCTCGAACGCCTTGGCGCCAGCGTTCGGCTGGTGCGCGATGCCGATGGGCTGGTCGGCGCGCAGCGGGTGATCCTGCCCGGCGTCGGTGCGGCGGGTCCCGGCATGCAGCGCCTGCATGCGCAGGGCCTGGTCGAGCCGTTGCAGCGGCTGGAAGTACCGTTGATGGGCATCTGCCTGGGCATGCAGCTGTTGTTCGAGCGCTCCGAGGAAGCCGGCGTGGAAACGCTGGGGCTGATTCCCGGGGTGGTGCGCAAGCTGGTACCGGCCTGCGGCATCCGGGTGCCGCACATGGGTTGGAACCGCCTGCTGCCGCTACGTGAGTCGCTGCTGTTGCAGGGTGTACCAGAGCGGGCCAGCGCCTATTTCGTGCACAGCTATGCGGCGCCGCTGAATACCCACACCGTTGCTGCCTGCGATCACGGTGGCCTGTTCACGGCCGTGGTGGAGCAGGGGCGCTACTACGGCGCGCAGTTCCATCCCGAGCGTTCCGGCGAAACCGGCTCGCTGATGCTGCGCAACTTCCTTGAGGGCACTGCTGCATGAGTTTCATCGTCTACCCCGCGCTGGATATCCGTGATGGCCGCGTGGTGCGGCTGCGCCAGGGCGACTACGCGCAGGAAATCTCGTATGGCGACGACTGCCTGCCGCGCGCGCAGGCCTTTGCTGCGCAGGGCGCGCAGTGGATGCACCTGGTCGATCTTGATGCGGCGCGTGCCGGCGGCTATACGCTGGCGCCGTTGCTGGCAGCGATTCGCGCGCAGACGCCGTTGCGGGTGCAGACCGGCGGTGGCGTACGCGGTCGCGATGACGTGGCGCGCATCCTCGATGCCGGCGCCCACCGCGTGGTGGTCGGTTCACTGGCCGTGCGCCGCCCCGACGAGGTAGTGGGCTGGCTGGAGGAATTCGGCGCCGAACGCATCACCATTGCGCTTGATGCCCGCCAGGATGCACAGGGCCAGTGGCAGCTGCCGGTGCACGGCTGGACCGAGAACGCCGGGGTGACCCTGGATGATCTGGCCCAGCGCTACGCACGCGCCGGCATGCACCACCTGCTGTGCACCGACATCGCCCGCGACGGCATGCTGGCCGGGCCCAACATCAGCCTCTACCAGCACCTGTCGGCGCTGCTGCCGGGCGTGGCGGTGCAGGCTTCCGGCGGCATCCGTGACGTGGCCGACGTTGCCGAAGCGCGACGTGCAGGCTGCGGTGGCGCGATCCTTGGCAAGGCGCTGCTGGAGCAGCGCATGGACCTGGCGGAGGCACTGGCATGTTGAGCCGGCGCATCATTCCCTGCCTGGACGTGCGCGATGGCCGCGTGGTCAAGGGCGTGCGTTTCCGCGACCACGTCGACATGGGCGATATCGCTGAGCTGGCGCAGCGCTACCGTGACCAGGGCGCCGACGAGCTGGTGTTCTATGACATCGGCGCCAGCCCCGAGGCGCGTTCAGTGGACGTGGCCTGGATCGAGCGCATCGCGCGACTGATCGACATCCCGTTCTGCGTGGCCGGTGGTATCGACAGCGTCGAAACGGCACGCCGCGTGCTGTTCGCCGGTGCCGACAAGGTGTCGATCAACTCCCCGGCGCTGGGGCGCCCGGAACTGATCACCGAGCTGGCCGACGAGTTCGGCGTGCAGTGCGTGGTGGTGGGCATCGATTCAGTGCGCGAGGCTGATGGCCAGTGGCGGGTGCGCCGTTTCAGTGGCGACCCGGACAAGACCCAGGCAGTGCCGCTGCGCACGCTGGACTGGATCGTCGAAGCACAGCGGCTTGGTGCCGGCGAAATCGTGTTGAACTGCATGGACAGTGACGGTGTACGCCGTGGCTACGATGTCGCCCAGCTGCAGCAGGCACGGGCACTCTGCCAGGTGCCGCTGATCGCCTCCGGTGGCGCCGGTGCGATGGAACACTTCGCCGAGGCCTTCGACCAGGCCGATGTGGATGGCGCGCTGGCCGCCAGCGTGTTCCACAGTGGCGCCATCGCCATTCCGGAATTGAAGCGCTACCTGCGCGAGCAGCAGATCGAGGTGCGGGATGTCTATTGAAGTGAGGCCGTCACTGGATGCGCTGCAGGCGCTGGACTGGGGCAAGGGCGAAAGCCTGCTGCCCGCTGTCGTGCAGGATGCCGATACCCTGCAGGTGCTGATGCTGGGCTATGTCAGTGCAGAGTCGCTGGCGGCCACGCTGGCCATCGGCCACATGACCTTCTTCAGCCGCAGCAAGCAGCGGCTGTGGACCAAGGGCGAGCAGTCCGGCAACGTGCTGCTGGTGCAGTCGATCAGCGTGGACTGCGATGCCGATACGCTGCTGGTGATGGCGCGCCCGGCCGGGCCGACCTGTCACACCGGTGCGGAGAGCTGCTTCGATGGCGCGCCGAAGGACTTCCTTGGCGGGCTGGGCCAGCTGGTGGCGATGCGCGAGGCGCAGCGGCCACCGGGCAGCTACACCACGAGTCTGTTCGAGGGTGGTATCCGCCGCATCGCGCAGAAGGTGGGCGAGGAGGGCGTGGAAACCGCGCTGGCGGCGGTGGCGCAGGATGACGAGGCGCTGCTGGGCGAGGCCTCGGACCTGCTGTACCACCTGCTGGTGCTGCTGCGCGCGCGTGGTCTGTCGCTGGAGGATGCGCGGGCAGTGCTGGAAAAGCGCCATCGTTGAAGGAGGCGTGCGGACCAACGGTCCGCACCTACCTTTTCAATGCAGCCGAGCATGGCTCGGCTCTACAATAGGGAGTCTTCTTCTCTCCCGGACCGTCCCATGAAACTGCCTGCCGCGTGGCTGTGCTGCCTGTTGCTGACCTCGCCGGCCTGGGCCGCGGACACCGTGGTCACCGGCAAGGTCTATCTGGAGCGCGACGGCAAGCCAGGCCGAGGTGCCACCGATCCGGGCCTGGCCGGGGTGCAGGTCTCCAATGGCGAGACCATCGTCAAGACCGCCGCCGATGGCAGCTACAGCCTTCCGGTGCGTGACGGCCAGACCGTGTTCGTGATCAAGCCGGACGCCTACGCCTTCCCGAAGGCGACCGATGGCCTGCCGTCGTTCTGGCGCCACTACCGCCCGAAGGGTTCGCCGGCACTGAAGTACGGCGGCATCGCCGCGACCAGCGACGTCACCCGCAACTGGGATTTCGCGCTGCATCCGGACCGCCATGACAGTCGCCGTGGATTCCAGATGCTGGTGTTCACCGATTCGCAGACGGCCAGCCTGAAGGACATCGGCTACTACCAGCAGTCGATCGTGGCGCCACTGGTTGGCCAGACCAGGGCGCGCCTGGGTACAACCCTGGGTGACATCGTCAACGACGACCTGACCCTGTACCCGGCGATCAACAAGGTCACCACGTCGCTGGGCGTGCCGTGGTTCCATGTGCCGGGCAACCACGACCTCGACTTCGATGCAGCCAGCGACGACCATTCGCTGGACAGCTGGCGCAACATCTATGGCCCGGACACCTACGCGGTGGAAGAGGGCGGCGCCAGCTTCGTATTCCTCGACGACGTGGTGTACGACCCCAGGGCCAGGCCGAAGTATGTCGGCGGCCTGCGCGAAGACCAGTTCGCTTTCCTCGCCAGCTATCTGAAGGGCCTGCACAAGGACCGCCTGCTGGTGCTGGGCATGCACATCCCGCTGTTCGACGCCGCGCCGGGGCGCGAGACCTTCCGCCACGCCGATCGCCAGCGCCTGTTCGACCTGTTGAAGGACTTCCGCAACGTGCTGGTGCTCAGCGGCCACAGCCATACCCAGCAGCACGTCTACCATGGCAAGGCCGACGGCTGGAAGGGCGACAAGCCGCTGCACGAGTACAACGTCGGTGCCAACTGCGGCGCGTTCTGGTCGGGCGTGAAGAATGCCGCCGGTGTGCCGGACAGCACCATGAGCGATGGCACGCCGAAGGGCTATGCGCTGCTGGATGTGGCCGGCAACGGCAGCTACACGCTGCACTACCGGGTGGCGGGCAAGCCGGCCAGCGAACAGATCGGCCTGCATGCACCGAAGGTGCTGCGCCAGGGTGCCTACCCGGCGTGGGGCATCTATGCCAACGTCTACATGGGCGAGGACGCCAGCGTGGTCGAGTACCGCGTCGACGGCGGCGCCTGGCAGCCGATGAAGCAGGTCAGTCAGCCCGACCCGCGCCTGATGGTGGAAAACGTGGCCGACGATATGGCAAACAGCCTGCGTGGCTACGATCGATCGCCGGAGGCCACCGCATCGCCTCACCTGTGGCGTGGCGCGCTGCCGACCGATCTGGCGGTGGGCAGCCACAAGGTTGAAGTACGCTCCACCCAGCCCGATGGCGCAGTGTTCACTGCCACCACCAGCTACAGCCTGCAGACTGCCCAGCCCTGACACGCCGCAAGGCCTCTCCAGCGAAAGGACCCCGCATGGATATCCGCTTCATGGCCGGCACCACGCCGGTGACCCTCAGTCGCCACTGGTTCACCGGCGCGATGCTGCTGCAGAGCGCCACCGAGAAGGTCTGGGTGCAGCACCCGCTGCATCCGGGCACCCACTTCTCGTTCTCGCTGGTACAGTCGTGGCTGTGCCACATTGCTGGCCATGAAGTGCTGGTGGAACGCACCCGGCCGCTGCTGTTCGCCGGCTTCCGCCCGCAGCGCCTGCGCGTGCTGGTGGACGGCGTGCAGGTGGCCGAACAGGAAGGCATGTAGGCCAACCTGAACCACCGGCGTGCTAGGCAAAGCCGCCCTGATGCCTGAGAATCGGGGCGATTCGATCGATCCAAGCAGGCCAGCGTGACCATCGCAGCAGCGTCCCCGGTTTCCTCCGACTCCGCCCGCGGCGGTCTTCCGCGCCATCTGGTCGTCGCCGATGTCGGCGGCACCTTCGCCCGTTTGGCGTTGGCTGAAACGCAACCCGGCCAGGCGCCGCTGCTGGGCAGCCATCGCACCTACGCCTGCGCCGAGCATCCCAGCCTGGCGGCGATCCTTGCTGATTTCACCGCTGGCCTCAGCCAGCCGGTGCAGACTGCCGTGGTGGCCATCGCCGGCCTGCTCGATGGCGATGTGCTGATCAATTCCAACCTGCCGTGGACCGTATCGCTGTCGGCCACCCGCGCGCAGTCCGGGCTGCGCGAGCTGCAGCTGATCAATGATTTCGAGGCGGTGGCACTGGCCATCCCGTACCTGCAGCGCGAGACGTTGGTGCCATTGAACGGCGACGCCGATCCGGCGCAGGCGTTCCCGGCGCTGGTGCTGGGCGCGGGCACCGGCCTGGGCGCCGCGCTGCGTTTCGCCGATGGCGAGCGCCCGGTGCTGGCCAGTGAGATCGGCCATGCCGCGCTTGCCGCCGGCAACGCGCTGGAACTGCAGGTGCTGGGCAAGCTGCTTCAGCGCTGGGCGCACGTGGACAACGAGCGCGTGCTTTCCGGCAGCGGCCTGATGAACCTGTATCCGTGCCTGTGCGAACTGCGTGGCGTCACCCCGGTGTGGTCCAGCACCGAGGCGCTGATCGGCGCCGCCCGCAGCGGCGAGGATGCGCTGGCGGTGGAGACGCTGCAGGTGTTCTGCGCCTGGCTGGGCAGCCTGGCCGGCGACGCAGCGATCGCCGTCGGTGCACGCTCGGTGTACCTGGCCGGAGGCATTTCCGCGCATGTGCAGGATTTCCTGGCCGATGGCCGCTTCCGTGAGCGCTTCCTCAACAAGGGCGTGCTGACCGAGGTGCTGCGCCAGGTGCCGGTATGGCGCGTGGAGCACGGCCAGCTGGGCGTACTCGGTGCAGCGGTCTGGCACGCCGCACGACAGCCCGCGCACGACTGATCGCTGCGACCGGCATAGGGCCGGCCGCACATTGCAGACTGGGAGGGGAAGATGGTGGATCGCAGGCAGTTCCTGCAGGCCGGCGCACTGGCCGCAGGCATGGCAGCATTACCGGGCGTACTCGCGCGCGCGCAGGGTGGAGCCAAGGTGGTTTCGACCTGGGACTTCGGAGTGCCGGCCAACCAGGCTGCGTGGAAAGTACTGACGCAAGGTGGCAGCGCGCTGGATGCGGTCGAAGCCGGTGCACGCTGGGCCGAGAGCGAACTGTGCAACCCCACCGTCGGTTATTGCGGCAACCCGGATCGCGACGGCGTGCTGAGCCTGGATGCCAGCATCATGGATGGTGATGGCCGCTGTGGCGCGGTGGCCGCGCTGGTCGACATCCTGCATCCGGTCTCGGTGGCCCGCAAAGTGATGGAGAACAGCCCGCATGTGCTGCTGGTGGGCGAGGGCGCACAGCAGTTTGCCGTGCAGCAGGGTTTCGAACGCCAGCGCCTGCTGACGCCGCAGGCCGAAGCGGCCTGGCGCGAGTGGCTGAAGACCGAGAAGTACCAGCCGCAGATCAACGCCGAGCGCCGTGGCATCCCCGGCAACAGCGACAACCACGACACCATCGGCATGCTGGCGCTGGATGCCAAGGGCCATCTGGCCGGTGCCTGCACCACCAGCGGCATGGCCTGGAAGCTGCACGGCCGGGTCGGCGACAGCCCGATCATCGGTGCCGGCCTGTATGTCGACAACGAAGTGGGAGCGGCCACCGCCTCGGGCGTAGGTGAGGAGATGATCCGCAACGCCGCTTCGTTCCTGGTGGTCGAGCTGATGCGCCAGGGGCGCTCGCCGGCGCAGGCCTGTCGCGAGGCGATCGACCGCGTGGTGCGCAAGCGCCCGGAAGCGAGCAGAACGCTGCAGGTGTGCTTCCTGGCAATGAACAAGCAGGGCGAGGTGGGCGCGTACGCGTTGCACCGCGGTTTCGTCTACGCGGTGTGTGATGCGCAGCGCCAGGACGACCTGCGCGATTCGCCGTCGATCTACACGAGCACGCAGGCGTGAGCAAGCTGCGCACCCTGGAGATCGCCAGCAACTCGCTGGCCTCGGCGCTGGCCGCCCAGGCCGGCGGCGCCGACCGCATCGAGCTGTTCGACAACCTGGCCGAGGGTGGCACCACGCCGTCGTTTGCCAGCATCGCCATCGCCCGCGAACGCCTGTCGATTCCGCTGTTCGTGCTGGTGCGCCCGCGTCCGGGTGATTTCCACTACGACGCGCTGGAAACCGAACTGATGCTGCGTGACATCGCGCAGTGCCGTGCCCTCGGCTGCGATGGCGTTGTGATCGGCGCACTGGATGTGCAGGGCGACATCGACCTGCCGCTGTGCCGCGAACTGGTGCAGGCCGCCGGGCCGTTGCAGGTGACCTTCCACCGCGCCTTCGATGCCGCCCGCGACCTGCCTGCCGCACTGGAGCAGGTGATCGGGCTGGGATGCCAACGGGTATTGACCTCGGGGGGCCAGGCAAGCGCCGAGGCCGGTGCCGAGGTGCTGGCGGGCCTGGTTACCCAGGCGGCGGGGCGCATCACGGTGATGGCTGGTGCCGGACTGGGCCCGGCCAACATTGCCACGGTCGCGCGGAAGAGTGGCTGCAGCGAACTGCACGCCTCGGCCAAGGGCCTACGGCGCTCGGCCATGCAGTTCCAGAACCCGGCGCTGCGCGGCCTGGACCCGGACTGGAGCCAGACCGCCACCGCCACCGTGGCTGCACTGCGTCAGGCGCTGGACGGCTGATTGCAGGCGCGGGGTCGGATCCCTTCGCAGAAGGGCTCCGACCCCGACCGCGCACGCAATTGGGTCAGAGCCCTTCTGCGAAGGGATCTGACCCCTGCAGCAGGCTTGCCGCGGACAGAACCGTTCCGCGCGTGATTGTCGCAATCGTGTCACGCATTCCTGCGCTGCTCTCTCAGCGATAGTCCGCAACCCATTGATTGCTCTCGATACCGGTAGCCAATAACGGCACGCCGTCGCCGGTTTGTGCGTTGCGGCATGCTGCGCATAGTTCAGCTGTGCTTTAGTTTGGATCGATCCACAGGGGAGGGCGCCGGGTCGGTCTTGAACCGATCCAGGTGCCCGGATCAGCCGTAGTGCCGCGCCACCACCCGTCCGTGCGTCCACACTTTCGAAGAGCAACCACCCATGGCTCAGATCGTCCGCAAGCGCCGTCACCTGCTGTCCCAGGCCTTGGTCCTGGCCCTGCTTCCCCTGGCTGCCAATGCGCAGGAAGCCTCAAGCTCGTCCACCAAGGATCTCGACGCGGTCACCGTCACCGGCTCGCGCATCAAGCGCGCCAGCGTCGAAGGCCCTGCACCGGTCAACGTGATCACCGCTGCGCAGATCCAGAAGGAAGGCTTCGTCAGCGTGTATGACGCACTGAAGACGCTGACCGAAGCGACCGGCACTGTCGAAGCCGCTTCGCAATGGGGCTCGCATACGCCCAATGCCAGTGGCCTGAACCTGCGCGGCATGGGCCCGAACCGCTCGCTGCTGCTGGTGAATGGTCGTCGTGTGGCCGACTACCCGCTGCCGTACGGCGGCGAGACCAACTTCTCCAACTACGGCAACATTCCGGCTGCTGCGGTGGAACGCATCGAAGTACTGACCGGAGGCGCCTCGGCCATCTACGGTTCCGATGCGATTGCCGGTGTGGTCAACGTCATCCTGAAGACGAACTACGACGGTGATGAAGTGCGCGTACGCGGCGGCACGTCGACCGAAGGCGGCCGTGATACCTGGGATCTGTCCTGGGCCGGCGGCAAGACCGGTGACAACTGGAGCGTGACCTACGCGCTGCAGTACACCAAGCGCGATCCGTTGTTCGGCCGTGACCGCCCGCAGATGGACGACGCAGACGATGCGCCGTACCCATCCTGGAACATGGAACAGCGCAAGGTCGGCTTCCGTCCCGCTGCCGGCCTGGCGCTGATTGATCCGAGCAACGGCCAGCGCCTGGCGCCACCGGCCGGCACCTGCGAGAAGTTCAACGGCGAGTACTACACAGCCGATCGATTGGTCTACAACTACGCCGCCAACACCATCACCAACACCGGCCGTCTGTGCGGCATGAGCGCCGACTACGCCAACTGGCTGCTGACCGGCGGTGCCGAGAACGTGTCCGGCAACCTGTATGCCACCTTCGATTTCAGCAACGACCTGCAGGCCTGGACCAACCTGGCGGTGTACCGCTCGGAGGCGATATGGGGCACCAATCCGCCCGGCGTGTCGCTGATCGACGATGACAACGGCTACTACTGGGATGCCAACCGCAACCGCCCGATCCTCGGCGTGCGCCAGTTCACGCCAAACGAGGTGGGCGGCCTCGATACGCTGCGCAACACCAATCGCGAACTGTCCTGGGACTGGAGTGCCGGCCTGCGCGGGCGCCTCGCCGACCGTTTCGACTGGAGCGCAACGGTAGGGCGTTCGTACTACCGTGTGGAAGAGCGGCAGAACGTGGTCGACAAGCAGAAGTCGTACGACTACTTCCTCGGCCCGAAGCTGGGCACCACTGCCGATGGCGAGGCGATCTACGCGTTGAACGAATCGCGCTGGTGGAATCCGCTGACGCCGGACCAGTACTGGCAGATGGGTACGGTGGCGAAGAACCGCGCGACCTCCTGGGTCAACCAGGCGTCGGCGGACATCACCGGCGAACTGTTCCAGGGCTGGGCCGGCCCCATCTCGTTCGCAGCCGTGGCTGAAGTCGCGCAGCAGGGCTATCACCTCAGTCCTGACCCACGCGCCGGCATCGACTTCGATCTGCAGAATGTCGACCGTGGTGGTGGCGAGCGCACCCGCTATTCGGCGGGCGTCGAGTTCAAGATCCCGCTGCTGGAGAGCGTGACCGCCACCGCGGCCGCGCGCTATGACCGCTATGGCAACTACAAGGCCGACGACAGCAGCGAAGCGCTGGAGATCGGCAGCCAGAAGGAAACCACCTGGAACGTGGGCCTGGAATGGCGCCCGGTGGAATCGCTGCTGGTGCGCGGCTCGTATGCCACCAGTTTCCACGCGCCGGACATGCACTACCTGCTGGGCCAGCCGAGCAGCTCCGAAGTACAGACCTATGACCGCCTGCGCTGCATCCAGAGCGGCGCCTACCTGGTCAACAACTGCGGCGTCGGCAACACCGATGTCTGGTACACGTTCGATGTGAACCGCCGTGGCACGCCGCTGCTGCGCTCGGAAACCGGTGATTCTTGGACGGTCGGCTTCGTCTGGGACGTGCTGCCGAACCTGTCGGTCAGCGCCGACTACTGGGCGATCAAGCTGGAAGACATGATCGTCGACGTTGGCGCCGACGAGGTGCTGGCCAGCGAAGCGGGCTGCCTGACCGGCAAGAACATGGACGGTACGCCGTGGGCCAATCCGGCCGGTGGCGAGTACTGCGCCGGCATCCTGGCCCGCGTGAACCGTGACAGCAACGGGCGCCTGGTATCGATCGAGCGCGGTCCGTTCAACCTGGCCAGCCGCGAGGTGCGTGGCATCGACCTGACCGCACGCTATCGCCTGGACACCGTGCAGTGGGGCAGCTTCCAGCTGGGCCTGAACTACACCAACCAGATCTCCACCAAGGAACAGCGCTACGCCAATGACCCGAATCCGGAGCGGCGCGATCGTGACCTGCGCAGCAAGCTGCGCGCGAGCCTGGCCTGGCAGCGTGGCAACTGGAACGCCAATGTCTACGCCGACCGCGTCGGCTCGGTGCCGGGCGTGCGCTACCACTGGGGCACCGACCGCCTGGACAACCCCGGCGGCTGCCTGCCGTTCGCCGATGGCTACGTGCCCAGCGACAGCCCGTCGCTGAACTGCCTGGAGCCGGCGACGCGTCCGGATGGCTCGCCCAACCCGAACCCGAATGCAGGCCAGCAGACCGCCCGCTATTTCGGCCGGGTCGGGCCGTTCATCACCTGGAACTTCAACGTGGGCTACCAGGTGACCGAACACGCGAAGGTGAACGTGTACGTCAACAACGCGTTCAACTCGGCCAGCTGGAACCACAAGGATCCGTACAAGCTGGACTACGACTTCGCCCCGACCCGCCTGCTGGGCGCGGTGGGCCGTGAGTTCGCGATGGAGTACGTGTTCACCTTCTGAGGCGGGTTGCAGGCGGTAGGCCGGGCATGGCCCGGCGCTACCGGTCGGTCCCGGGGTAGCTGGATTTGACCTTCCCACAATGGCAAGGTTTAGCCTGTCCGCATCCAGAAGGAACCCCGGGAATCCGATCATGAGTACGCCTCGCGCCACTGCAGTCCCCGCCAGCCCCTCCACCATCAGCCTTCCCATCGAGGGCATGACCTGTGCCAGCTGTGTCGGCCGGGTCGAGGCAGCGCTGTCCAAGGTCGAGGGCGTCGGCAGTGTCTCTGTGAACCTCGCCACCGAGCGCGCGGACATCCGGCCCTCCGGTCCGGTTGATCGCGCGGCGCTGATCCAGGCGGTTGAGCGTGTGGGCTACGACGTACCCGCCGCGACCGTTGAACTGGCGGTGGAGGGCATGACCTGCGCATCCTGCGTTGGTCGCGTGGAGCGCGCGCTGCGGGCGGTGCCCGGGGTCAGCCAGGCCAGCGTGAACCTGGCCACCGAGCGTGCCACCGTACGCGGCGTGGCGGGCGTGGACGCGCTGGTGGCTGCCATCGACAAGGTCGGCTACGCCGCCCGCCCGATCGAGGCCGGTGTGCAGTCCGATGATGAAGCCGCTGAAAAGAAGGATGCCGAGCGCGCCGAACTGAAGCGCGACCTGATCGTGGCGTCCGCGCTGGCGCTGCCGGTGTTCGTGCTGGAGATGGGTTCGCACCTGATTCCCGGCATGCACCAATGGGTGATGGCCAACATCGGCATGCAGACCAGCTGGCATCTGCAGTTCGCACTGACCCTCCTGGTGCTGGCCATCCCCGGTCGCCGTTTCTACCAGAAGGGATTCCCGGCGCTGCTGCGGCTTGCGCCGGACATGAATTCGCTGGTGGCGGTGGGCACCGCCGCAGCGTTCGGTTATTCGGTGGTGGCGACCTTTGCACCGCGGCTGTTGCCGCCGGGCACGGTGAACGTCTACTACGAAGCGGCAGCGGTGATCGTTGCGCTGATCCTGCTCGGCCGCTTCCTCGAAGCCCGGGCCAAGGGCCGCACCTCCGAAGCGATCAAGCGCCTGGTCAACCTGCAGGCCAAGGTCGCCCACGTGATCCGTGACGGCCGCGCAGTCGATATCCCGGTCAATGAAGTGCAGAGCGGCGACGTGGTGGAAGTGCGGCCGGGCGAGCGCGTGCCGGTCGACGGCGAGGTGGTTGAAGGCCGCAGCTACATCGATGAATCGATGATCAGCGGCGAGCCGATTCCGGTCGAGAAGCAGCCGGGCAGCGGCGTGGTGGGCGGTACGGTCAACCAGAAGGGCGCACTGACGGTACGTGCCACGGCGGTGGGCGCGCAGACCATGCTGGCGCAGATCATCCGCATGGTCGAACAGGCGCAGGGCTCGAAGCTGCCGATCCAGGCGGTGGTCGACAAGGTCACGTTGTGGTTCGTGCCGGCGGTGATGCTGGCTGCGCTGGCGACCTTCCTGGTCTGGTTGATCTTCGGCCCGTCACCGGCACTGAGCTTCGCGCTGGTCAATGCGGTGGCGGTGCTGATCATTGCCTGCCCGTGTGCGATGGGGCTGGCAACGCCGACCTCGATCATGGTCGGCACCGGCCGCGGCGCGGAGATGGGCGTGCTGTTCCGCAAGGGCGAGGCGCTGCAGCTGTTGAAGGATGCGCAGGTGGTGGCGGTGGACAAGACCGGCACGCTGACCGAAGGCCGCCCGCGCTTGACCGATCTGGAGATCGCCGACGGGTTTGATCACGGTACGGTGCTGGCAGCGGTGGCGGCAGTGGAGTCGCGCTCGGAGCATCCGATAGCCCGCGCCATCGTCGACGCGGCTGCCGAGCAGGGCATCGCGCTGCCGGCGATGGGCGATTTCGAATCGGTCACCGGCATGGGCGTGCGTGCCAGTGTTGATGGCGCGCGCGTGGAGGTTGGTGCTGATCGATTCATGCGTGAGCTCGGCGTCGACATCGGCCCGTTCGCTGAACTGGTCAGCCAGCTTGGAACGCAGGGCAGGTCGCCGCTGTATGCCGCCATCGACGGCCGCCTGGCCGCGATCATCGCGGTGTCCGATCCGATCAAGCCGAGCACGCCGGCCGCGATCGCGGCGCTGCACCGGCTTGGCCTGAAGGTGGCGATGATCACCGGCGACAATGCCGGCACCGCGCAGGCGATCGCGCGGCAGCTGGGCATCGATGAGGTGGTGGCCGAGGTGCTGCCGGAAGGCAAGGTTGAAGCAGTGCGCCGGCTGAAGGCCGCGCATGGTCATGTCGCGTTCGTCGGCGATGGCATCAACGATGCGCCGGCGTTGGCCGAGGCCGATGTTGGTCTGGCCATCGGCACCGGTACCGATATCGCGGTGGAATCGGCCGACGTGGTGCTGATGTCAGGCAACCTGCAGGGCGTGCCGAATGCCATCGCGCTGTCGAAGGCGACGCTGGGCAACATCCGCCAGAACCTGTTCTGGGCCTTCGCCTACAACACCGCGTTGATCCCGGTGGCGGCCGGCGTGCTGTACCCCGCCTGGGGCGTGCTGCTGTCGCCGGTGTTCGCGGCCGGTGCGATGGCCCTCTCCAGCGTGTTCGTGCTGGCCAACGCGCTGCGCCTGCGCCGCTTCCAGCCGCCGATGGCGGATGCCCCCGCTGCGAGCCACTGAAGGAGAACCGTATGAATATCGGTGAAGCCGCCAAGGCCTCCAGCGTGTCGGCGAAGATGATCCGCTACTACGAACAGATTGGTCTGATTCCTGCGGCCGATCGCACCGAGTCCGGCTACCGGGCATATTCGCAGGCGGACATCCACCGCCTGCGCTTCATCCGACGCGCGCGTGATCTCGGGTTCCAGGTGGCCGAGATCGCCGATCTGCTCGGCCTCTGGAACGACACCTCACGCCACAGTGCCGACGTGAAGCATCTGGCTGAGCAGCACATCGCCGACCTGGAACAACGCATCGAGCACATGCGGCAGATGGCCGACACGCTGAAGTCGTTGATCAGCTGTTGTGCGGGGGATGAGCGCCCGGAGTGCCCGATCCTGCAGCGGCTGGGCGAGGACGACGAAATGCAGTTGCCGGTTGATGCACCGAAGACCGGCGCGGTGCGTCGGCGCGCGCACAAGCACTGAGACGCTGCCATGCGCATGAAAAAGCCCGCCCGAAGCGGTTGCACCGGGCGGGCTTCGTTGTGGATGCGACGCTGCGGATCACGCGGTGCGCGGCGGGAACCCGGCGTCGTTCACCGCGGCGAAGACCTGCTCCTGCGATGCGGTGGTCTGCACCTTGACCAGGCCGGTCGGCGGGTCGGCCACAACGCTGGCGTTGGGATCGATCTGCTGGATCGCACGGGTCACACTGCGTGCGCAGCCGCCGCAGGTCATGCCGTCGACATGGAATTCCATCTGTAGCTCCTTCGGTGCTCTTGGGTGGAGCCAGTGTGCACCTTCCAACGATGGCAGGGTCAAGCGCCGGACTGAACGCCGGGCATATCGGAGCCAATGAAAACGGCAGCCACCTGTACCAGCGCGGCTGCCGTGGAGGAATGGCCCCGCACGGAGCGGGGCGGGGCCATGCCGGGCAGGACCCGGCACGCCCGGTCGGGCCTTAGAACTTCCAGGTGGCGCCGAAGTACAGCTGGCGGCCTGCATAGGTGTTGGAGATCAGGCGGGCCTTGGTGTCATTGCCCAGGTGCACGCGCTGCTCGGACTTGGTGGCATTGATCACCGAGGCGGTCAGCGTCCAGTCCGGGGTCAGGTTGTAGGCCACGTTCAGATCCAGCTGGTCATACGGCTCGGTGTAGACCGTCATGCCGTTCTGCAGGCCCCCCACAACTTCGCCGCGACGGTTGAACGAGGCACGCGCAAGGAACTTGTCGTTCTCGTAGAACACCGTGACGTTGGCCTGGTTCTTGGCGCTGCCGACCAGCGGCGAAGAGCCGATGTTCTGTCCGTCAATCACGATCGATGCCAGGTTGGTGTCATTGTAGGTGTAGTTGGCCTGCACGCCGAAGCCGGAATCGAAGGTGTACTGGCCATACAGTTCCACGCCCTGCGAAACACCATCCTGGCCATTGGCCTTGGTCTTGTAGTTCTGCACGGTCACCACTTCGCCGCCGACAGTCATCTGCGTGTCGCGCACGACCGGCACGGTGAAATTGCTCACGTCCTTGCGGAACAGGCCGACACCGGCCACGGCGCCCGGCTGGAAGTACCATTCCAGGCCCAGGTCGTACTGCGTGGCCTTGAACGGCTGCAGCTGCTTGTTGCTGCCTTCGCCGGCCCAACCCGGGTTCGGCGCACCGCCGGCGACGCGACGATCGTCGACGTATTCGGCGCTGTAGAAGCTCAGAGCGCCCGGGGTGGCGATATCGGTGTAGCCCGGACGGGCGATGACCTTTGACACGGCGCCGCGCAGCACCAGGGTGTCAGTGATGTCCCAGGCGATGTTGAAGCTCGGCAGGATATCGGTATACGTGCGGTCGACGCCGATCAGTTCATGGGTCTTGCTCTGCGCCAGATCATACGGCAGTCGCACGAAGCCACTCTCGCAGCCATAGCCCGGGTAGGCCGCAGCAGCCGGGTCGGTGCACGCCATCGGCGCGCCGGACGCGTTGTCCAGGAAGTAATCGTTGAACTTCTCGATCGAGTCGGAGGACTGCGCGAACTGCTTGGTGCGTACTACGCGCACGCCGACGTTGCCGCGCAGACGCTCGGTGCGGAAGTTGGCCTGGAAATAGCCCGAGTAGATCTTTTCGTTGACGTTGTAGACGAAGTCTTCCTCGGTACGGTTGTGCGAACCGCCGTAGGTCTTGTTCAGGTAGTCGATGTAGGCCGGGTAGTTGATGCCCGGGAACACATTCGCATTGAAACCGCCGGCGATGTTGCTGATCGGATTGGACAGGAAGAAGCCGGGCTGCGCGTCGCCGGCAGTCGGGTCGCAACCCGCTTGGTAACGGCCGTCCTTGTAGTCGGCCGGATCACGGCCCTGGCAGGTCCAGTAGGTGTTACCGGTATTGCGGTGGACCTTGCCGTCGCGGTACTTGGCACCAAACTGGATCGAGTCCAGCCAGCCCGATTCAAACAGCTTGGTGACGTCGGCCTGGAAGTAGTTCTGCTTGACCTCGGTGCGCTTCCACGACGAATCGGTCGAACCGGTGTCGACTTCGGCGATGCCGTTCATCAGCTGCTGCTGCAGGTCGGGCGAGAAGGTGGCCGAGGGCGTGCCGGTGAGGTCCCAGGCGCTGTACTGGTTGCCCGACAGGTAATCGCTGCCGACCTTGCGGCGCGGCTTGGCCGACATCCGGAAGTTCATCGACGGGCCACCTTCGGACCAGGTGCGGCCGCCGGTGAACGAGGCCTTCCACAGCGGGCTGATATCCCATTCGATGGTCAGGTCAGCGGTCTGCGATAGTGCCTTTTCCTTGCTGTAGCCGCCAGTCAGCTGCGGCGTCGGAACCGTGCAGTCGTCCGGGCCCCAGCCACCGGGCTTGAGTCCGGCGGCCTTGGCCTGGTCTTCGCTGCAGTAGTAGGTCTTTCCGGCCAGCTTTTCGAACTGTGCACCGGTGACGGTGTTGCCGCTGGGGTCGAAGTCCAACCCATTGAGCAGGCGTCCGCCCGCCCAGTTTCCATCGCCGTTGAAACGAGCCATGCTCCATTCCGGAATCTTCAGCATGTTCTGGGTGTAGTCACCCTGCAGCTCGAAGCGGAAGTAGTTGGCCGTCATCGTGACGTTGTCGACTGGCTTGAACTGGAACGTCAGCTGGCCGCCCTTGCGCTCGCGCTTTTCTTCCTTCACCGCGAAGTTGGCCGAGGTCGGCATGAAGAAATCGCTGTAGTTGCCGCCGGTCTGGTTGTTGAATCCGGACTTGCCCCACCAGTAGTGGATGCCATCCTGCGACTGCACGTTGCCATAGGCATCGCGCGCCTTGCCGGCGCCATACCACTGGTAGTCCTCGGTGCTGGCTTCCATGGTGCGGGTGGTGCGCTTCTGCTGCGTCACGCCGACCAGCACGCCGAAACGCTCATCCTTGCTGTGCCAGGAGTACAGGGCCGAGGCCTGCGGATCGATATCGTGATGGGTGTCGGAAGACGTGCCCTCGAGCGTGACGAAGCCCGAGTTGGATTCCATGTCCAGCGGACGACGGGTATGCAGGATGACCGTGCCACCGATGCCGCCTTCGTCGATGCGTGCTTCCGGCGACTTGAACAGCTCGGCGCTGGACAGCATGTTCGACGGCAGCAGGGTGTAGTTGAACGAACGGGTGGCCTCGTCGTTGGTTTCCGAGGTGGCGACGTAGTTGCCGTTCAACTGGGTCAGGGTCAGGTCCGGGGCCAGGCCGCGCACACTGACGGTCTTGCCTTCGCCGCCACTGCGGGTGATGACCACGCCGGGCACGCGCTGCAGTGCGTCGGCCACGTTCTTGTCGGGGAACTTGCCGACGTCCTCGGCGGTGATCACTTCGACCACGGCATTGGCGTCGCGCTTCTGCTCAAGGCTCTTTTCAATGGCGTAGCGGTAGCCGGTGACCTGGACGCTGTCCAGGTTGGTGGCTTCCTGCGAGCCGGTGGTGGTTGCCTGCTGCGCGGCGGCGCCGGCCGGAACGACGGCGGCGGCCAGGGCCAGCGCGATGGCCAGCGACAATGCATCCTGGCCATGCTTACGTGTTGAATGCTTCATTCCCATCTCTCCCTCTCTCCTGGATTGATCCGGTGACGTGGCACGGACAACTTGAATCGATCTAATTTGAAGTGACATTGTCGCTATCGCCATGCAGTGGCAGTAGCACCGTGCGCGTGGCCTGGTACGTCCTGTTGCCGCTCCCCCAACTCCCGGCCATCGCAATGTCGTCTTGGATCGATCTAAGCGATGGGCGGGCGTTTTTTAGCATGGGTCGCCCGCGGACGCATGCTGCTCCGCAATATGGTACTGGCGTGGCGAAGGGATGACGGTTTGCTGAAATCAGTGAAATCGTTTTCGTGCGCAGGGGAGGGTGGGTCGGCAGGGCTGCGCCCTGCACCTGCCGAAGCCAGGGCAAAGGCCAAAGCCAAAGCCAAAGCCAAAGCCAAAGCGGCTCCGGGTTGTCTGTGGTTTGGCGGGGCGGTGTGGGCTGGCAGGACACGCCGTAAACCCTTCCATGGGGGCTCGATGGCGCCATCCATGGCGCCAACGGTCCTGCCAGCCCACA